>NZ_JQMO01000002.1:307026-614053 GCF_000744785.1 Kitasatospora azatica KCTC 9699
ACCCCGACCCCTCCCTCTCTCCCTGGGTGGGCAGCTCCGAGGACTCGGCCCCGCGTGGCGGGACCAGCGGCTCCGGACGGGCCGTCCAGGAGTTGGCGCCGACGGTCTTCGGGAGACTGCTCATGGTGATCTTCGGCAGCTCGTTCCCCAGCCCGGACCCGGACGCCTCGGTGACGGGTCCTTGCTGCGGATGAACCTGGGACACGGACGGCTCCACCACCGGAGTCGGCGGCAGCTGCGCCTCCCGGGTGGGCTGTTCGACCACGGGCAGGTTCGTCTGAGGCCGCGTCACCGGCTGCTCCACCGAATTCGCCGGCTCCTGCGTCTCTTGCGTGTGCGTCTGCGTGTGCGTCTGCGGCACTCGCGGCGTCTGCGGCGTCTGCGGTGGTGGTGTCAGCGTCTCCGGCGGGCGCGGCGCCTGGCGTTGCGGCTCGGGCAGCGGCGGGAGCGGGCGCTGCGGTGGCGGCTGCCGCCGGACCGGCCGCATCTCGATCGCGTTCGGGTCCACCCCCACCGGCGGCTCCTGCGGCGTCTCCTCCCTCGGCGGCAGCGGCGCCTGCAGCGCACCGGACATCAACGGCTGCTCCCCGTTCCCTCCGGTGAGCACCCCCGCGCCCTGCCCCTCGCCGTGCCCCTCTCCCTCCGTCTCCGCCTCCGGTTGGAAGCGCGAGAGCGGCATCGCCTCCCCGTGCGGCGCCTCGGGCGTGAACGTCAGGTAGTGGTCGCTCATCACCACGCCGTCCGTGGTCTCCCGCTCCGGGATGTCGATGGTCACCGGGATCAGCCCCGTCTCCTGGTGGGTGCGCTTCCCGTCCACGAAGGTGACCGTCACCTCGGCGTACCCCGTGTACCGCGACATCGGGGTGTTGAACTTCGCGCTGGCCACCACCCGGCCGACGTTGTCCTGGGAGGCGCCGGTGCGTCCCCGGTGCTGGACGCCGCCGGTGGCGATCACGCTCGCCTCGGCGGCACCGGCGGTGGTCTGGACGCCGAGCTGGCCCTGTCCGCCCCAGGTGCTCCACTTGAGCTGGGTGGTGCGGGAGGAGCTGGCAGTCTCGTTGGCCGGGGAGAGTTCCACCTTGTTGTCCCGGCCCTGGTACTCCAGTTGGACGACCTTGAGGGTGGCGCTCACCCCTGCCTTGGAGACCAGCGGCAGGTGGCCGGGGTCGGGTGTGCCGACGGGCTCGCCTCGGGTGGCGGACGGGAAACCGGCGGAGAGCTGACTGTGCCCGATGCTGTTGCGGGCCACGCTCTCCAGCCGGTTCCAGGTCCGTTTGCCGAAGAACTGCGGGCCCCGGGAGCGCAGGATGTCCTGGACGCCGGAGGAGTCGCCGAGCCAGCGCATCACGTCGATGTCGCGCAGACCCTCGTTGAACACCCGCGCCGGCGGAACCTTGACCGGTACCGGCACCGGCTCGGTGGGCAGCGGATCGCGCGGCAGCGGTGTGCGGTGCTGCGGGGCGGTGAACTCCTGGACGGTGTCGGTCCGGTGGCCTTCCGAGCTCTGGACGGTGGCCTCGAAGCCGATCTTCGTGGTGGTCATCGACCGCTTGGTGGTGCCGAGTTGGCGCAGGCTGTGCAGTGCGCGGTCGGCGAAGGACTGCGGGCCGCTGCCGGGCGGCGCGATCCGGTTGCGGTCGCCGAGGGTCACCAGCGGCCGCCGCTCCATGGTGACGATCAGCCGGGCCTCTCCCGTGTTGACCGCCCCGGGGTGTTTGGCCTTGGTGGTCATGCCCGAGGTGACCGAGCCGGCCTTCGCCTCCACCTTGTCCTGGCCCCAGGAGTGCACGACCCCGCCGCCACCGGCCACGGCCGGTCCGAGGCCGATCGGGTTGCTGGTGGCGAGCGCGTTGACCGCGACGGTGTTGCTCTGGCCCTTGTCACGGCTGACCGAGCCGTCCGAGCCCTCCGAGTCGACGAACGAACGCTGAACGGTGGTACCGGTGTTGAACTCGGTCTGGGCGGTCTCGCCGTGCTGGCGCAGGCTGTCGACGGCGGCGGTGATCCGTACCGTACTGCGCCCGTGCTTGAGCACGATCTGGTCGCCGGACATCATCGGCTTCAACCGGGGCTGCAACTTGCCGACGTCCAGGGCGTCCTGGATCTTGGCGCGCATGCCGGGCCAGTCGGATCCGAGGGTGTGGCTGCCCGCTCCGTTGAGTCGGTTGACCGTCACCTCCATCGCGCCCTTGGCATCGGGCGCCCGGTAGACCGGGAAGACGTCGGTGACGATGTCGGCCGAACCGAGCCGGTGGGTCTGCTGGATCCGCTGCGGGACCCCGATCGGCTGGGTGACCGGCGGCCGGTCGGGGTTGCCGTGCAGCGGGGCGTCCCGCAGCGGGACGGCGATGGTCGCGTCCAGCGGCACCTCGGTCCTCGGCTGCGGGAACGGCTTGCCGAACTTGGACAGTTCGAACTTGACGGTGAAGTTCGCCGTGCCGCTGAACAGCCCGGCCGGCTCCACCGTCTTGCCCCGGCTCGCGGTGCCGGCGGCGCTGTCCAGGGTCAGGCTGCGGGAGTTGTCGTAGACCCGGTTGTAGGTGGCCCTGAGGTCGGTGTACGGCAGCTTGAACTTCAGTGGCAGGCCCCAGATGTGGCGGCCGCGCCGGTCCTTGGAGATGCCGGAGGAGCCGCGCAGCTGGCTGCCGAGTTCGAACTCGAAGTCCTTGACGGTCTCGGTGTGCGTGAAGTCGTGCAGCCGGGGGCTGACGGTGACCTTGCCGTGCCACCCGTTGACGGTGATCTCCTCGCTGATCGGCCCGCCGCGAGTGCCCCGGGACAACTGGGCCTTGAGCGCGAACGGGTCGAAGCGCTCGTGCAGCCGCATCCGGACCTCGTCCGGGATCTTGCCGGCGTGCGTTTCGAGCGTGTGCTCGATCGTGTGCAGCACCTGGGTGTCGTTGGCCCCGAGGCTGTGCACCACGTCGGAGGCGCCCATCGCGCCGCGCTGGGTGATGCGCTGCGGCGGGTCGTGCAGCTGGGTCGGCGCCGGGCGCGGGTCACTGGGCCGGCCCTGCCCGGGGCCGGTGAAGACGCCGCGTCCGTCCTCGCCGACCTGGTACCTGCCGGTGTCCCGGGAGTCCAGGCTGAACTCGGCGTCCAGCGGCACGGTGGAGTGGGTGTCCCTGCCGCCCTTGCTGAAGGTCAGGTCGACCACGACCTTCGAGGTGAAGAGCGTCTGCGGCTGGGGGTACTTGCCGTTGGCGTACACCTTGCCGGTGCTGCCGTCGCGCCAGCCTGCCCGGTTGCGGACCTGGTGGCTGTACGAACCCTGGATGTCCAGCTGGTTCTTGGCCGCGTCCAGGGTGGCGCTGCCGCCGCCCTGGATCATGCCGGTCCTGGTGTCGGAGTGCGTGGTGCGGTGCGAGTCGAAGACCGTCGTCTCCGAAACGCTGTTCAGCTCGGCGCCGTTCTCCTGGCGCTTGTACTCCATCTCGACGAGTCGCGCGGTGGCCGACACCTTGACCCCGTGCTTGAGCAGACCCGCCGTCAGTTTCTGGGTCTCCAAGGGGAGTCCGCGCGTCATCGAGGTGAGCCGGGAGGAGACCACGGAGTGGCTGAAGGTGTGCAGCACGTCGTCCCTGACCTCGTGCCAGGCGCCGCCGAGCTGCTGGGTGCCGATCGTGTCGAGCTGGTCGTGCAGCGGCGAGATGTCGGTGAGGTGGCGGGTGGTGACGGTGTCACGCAGGCCGTGTCCGGCGCCGCCGGGCCAGACCGCGTCGGGCGGGGTCGGGATCTCGGTGCCGGGCTCCCAAGTCCTTGGCGCGGTCACGGTCTTCGGCCCGGTCACCTCGAACCGGGTGGGATCGGCGACCGGTTGCTGCGGCACCACGGTGATGTCGTTCGAGCCGCCGGGCCCGGGCGGCGGCGGGTCCTGGATCCTGCGGGCCTCGCGCTGCTCGATCAGTGTGGTGAAGTTGACCTCCGTGCTGCCGGTGCCGTGCTTGGCCTCGCCGACCAGCGGGGTCAGGTGGAAGTCCAGGTGCAGGGTGCCCGTGCCGTCGAACACCGCGCCGGGAGCCTTGAGTTTGGTGGTGACCGTCACCTCCTGGCTGCTGCCGGCCAGGTCGACGTGCTCGCGGCCGCCCTGCACCGACCCCGAGCCGCCGAGCAGACCGGGCTTGGCCAGGGTGAAGTTGCCCAGCGCGGGCGCCGGCACCTGGAGCTGGTTGCCCCGACCGGCCTGAGCGGTCGAGGAACGGACCACGCCGGTACCGACGTTGAACTCGGTCTGGGCGGTGTTGTCGACGTGCTGCATCGACTTCACCGAGGCGCTGATGTCCACGCCGGCGGTGTGGAGACCGTCGGCGCCGGTCACCTCGATCCGGATCTTCTCGCCCGACATCAGGCCCTTGAGGTCCTGCTGCAGCCGGCCCAGGTCGAGTTCCTCCTGCAGCCTGGCGCGGACCTTCGGCCACATGCCCTCGAAGAACCCCTGGCCCTCCTGGTCCACCCCGTGCAGCACCGCCTCGATCCCGACGGGCGCGCCGGGATCGCCGCCGAGCTGGTGCCCACCGGCCGAGACGTCGGTGACGATGTCCGAGCTGCCCAGCCGGTGCGTGTCGACGATGCGCTGGGGCGGCGCGAACCGCGCGTTGAGGTCGTTCCGGCCGCCGGTGGTGTCGAGCGTCTCGCGCAGCGGGACGGCGACCGTGGCGCCGATCTCCAGGGTCTGGGTGTGCCGGCCCGGCTGCACCTCGAACGGGCGGCCGTGCCTGGTCAGGTCGCTGAAGTCGAGGGTCAGTTCGATCTTGCTGCCGTACAGGGCGCCCGGTTCGACGCTCTTGCCACGGGCGATGGTGCGGCCGCCGTCGCTTCGCCCGCTGCCGCTCATCCGGTCGTGGAGGTAGTTCAGCGGGATGGTCACGTCCCCGCCCTTGGGCTTGAACTTGGCCTGGATGCCGGCCAGGAAGCGCCAGCGCGTGTCGGCCAGCCGGGCACTCGCCGACTGCTGCTCGGAGCCGCCCTCGAACTCGACCTTCGGCGCGGTGTCCAGGTAGGTCTGCTCCGACACCCGGGCCTTGATCGATACCTTGCCGGACCAGCCGCCGCCCGCGAACGGCGCATCCCAGACCTCGCCCCGGGAGAGCGCAGACAGCTTCGGGCGCAGCGAGCTGGGGTCGAAGAAGTGCTTGGCGACGGTGTTGGCGGCCGGCAGGTCGCCGCCGAAGGCCCGGGAGAACAGCCCGGTGATGCCGTTGACCACGGTGGTGTCGTCCGTGTGCAGGCCGACCAGGATGTCGGAGGCGCCGAGTTGGCCACTGCGGGTGATCCGTGAGGGCGGCAGGCGGACGGCCTCCGGCGGCAGCGGGTGCAGGGCGAACGCCGGGTCGGTCGGCGGGACGTGGACGGGGGCGTGGACCTGCGTGGGGGCGTGGGTCGGTGCGGGGGTGGGGACGTGGTTGGCCGTGGCCGTGGCGGTGCTGGTGCTGGGCGTCTGGACGGTGGTGGCCGTCGCCTCGTGCACGAAGGCATGCGGTTGCGCGGGTGCCGGCCCGCCGATCTTCGGCCCGACGCCCAGCTTCGTCCAGGCGTCCTTCAGCGAGGCGGTGCCCAGCGACTCGGGCTTGCCGTTCCGGTAGACCACCCAGTCGCCGTTCGGGACCACGGTCGGACGCCCCTTGGCGTCCACCCCCACCCGGCCGGAGATCACGTCCCCCTCCGGAGTGACGATCGCCTCCTGCGTCGGGCCGAGCGCCTCCTTGCCGGTCTGCTGGTGCGCGGACTGGAGCAGCGACACCCCGTCCTCGCCCGGCTTGGCCGCGTAGCAGACCACGAAGGCGAGGTCGCCGTTGGTCGGCCCCGCGTGCGAGAGCGCCGTGTCCGCGCCGACCAGCCTGCCGCCCACCTCCATGCTGCCGGGCTCCCCGTGACCGACCATCAGCTGCCAACCGTCCGCGCCCGGCACGGCGTGTGCGGCGGCCTCGGTGAGTTTGCTGCCTTCGGGGCGCGGGAACCAGACGCCGCTGGGGAGTTGGGCCGCCGGCTCGGTGGACCGCGCCGGCGTGGGACCGTGGTCGAAGCTGTGCGGCTGAGGGACCGGGGCGTTGTGCTGGGGCACCGGGCTCGGATCGTGGCTGTGCGGCTGGGTGACCTCGTGCTGCTGGCCCTGGCCCTGGCCGGGCTCGTGCACGGGGTTCGGGCCGGATTCGGAGCCGGGGCCGGAGCTGTGCGGCTGCCCGGTGCTGCGCTGCGGGTCGCCGGTGGCGCCGACGGTCGCGTGCTGCTCGGTGTGCTCGGGCTGGTGGGGGGCGGGGAGGTCCGAGGTCGTCGCGGCCTTGGCCTCCGGCAGCGGGGCGGCCTTCGGCTCGGGCGAGCCTGCGCCCCTGGGATCGGGCGCGGTCACCACCTTGGTCTCGGGCAGCGGTGCAGCCTTCGGCTCGGGCACCGTCACACTCTTGGGATCCGGCGACGCGACCAGCTTCGGCTCCGGCAGCCCCTTCGCCGCTGGCAACCCCTTCGCTTCCGGCAGCCCCGACGGCACCGAGTTGACCCCCTCGCCCGGGGCCCCCGTCCCCGTCCCCGTCCCCCGGGCCTCCGTACTCGTCTTAGGCGCGATCACCTGCCAGCCGCCCGGGACCGGCTGCCGGGAGGCCCCGGGCAGGTCCAACGCCTGCCGGTCGACCACCAGCGCCCGAGCGTCCGGGGTCGCCCGCACCGTCCCGTCCGGCGCCAGCACCTCCACGCCGTACTTGTCGGCGAAGCTGTGCAGGCCCGCGTACTCGGCCGGCCCGACCGGCGAGGTGAGCAGGACCCGGGTGGGCATCGGCGTGCCGGGCGGCAGGCCCTCCCGGACGCCCTGGTAGACCTGTCCGAGGTGCTCGCCCAGCCCGCCCACCGGTAGCGGCACGCCGTCGGCCCGGGTCGGCACCTCCCCCGGGGTCCCGACGATCAGCGTGTCCGGCAGGTCTCCGACGGCCGTGTAGAAGTTCCGGTCGGTACTGGCCGGGTCGGTCAACGAGTGCACCAGCAGCGAGCCCTGGTCGTTGGGCCGGACCCAGAGCGGCTGCCCGCCTGCGGTGATCACCGTGCCGCCGGGCGGCTCGGGATGAGCCTCCGGGGGGATCCCTGGGTGAAGGTCAGGATGAAGGTCAGGGTGCACGTCCGGATGGCCCCCGGCCGCACCACCCCCTCCCCCACCCCCGTGCCCGCCGTGCAGCACCGCGCCGAACCCGCCACCGAACGCACCGTTGACCAGGCCCAGGATGTTGAAGTCCGCATGCCCCTGGGCCGCCGAACTGATGATCTGCGTCACGTAGTTCGACGCTCCGCCGATCACCACACCGGAACCGATCCTGCCCGCCAGGGTGTTGCCGGCATCGCCCAGCAACTTGCCCGCCCCGGCCCCGAATCCAAAGCCGACTGCCCCGGCCAGCGCGCCCATTCCGGCGGCGTCCAGCGTCTCCTTGAAGTCGAAGTTGTGCCGGTCGCCCTTGGCGATCTCGATCGCCTGGGCGAGCACGTCGAAACCGGCCATGTTCGCCGCGCCCAGGGCGATCTGGGACAGCGCTCGGCGCCCGACGGTCACCAGCACCGACTGGGTGGCCTCGACCATGGCCGGCACCGCCGCCTCGGTCGCACCGCCGGTGAACGGCGCCATCGCCGCCGCCCAGAGCAGTTCCCCGGCCAGCCAGGCCAGCATCTCGATGACCTGGATCTTCGCGGTCTCCACGGCGAGCGCGGACTCGCGCAGGTTCTCCGAGGTGTCGATGAGACTGCGTTCCAGTCCCTGCAGCACCTGCGGGCCGTCCGCGCTCAGGCCCTTGACGTAGGCCTCGAACTGGGTGCCGCCGTGCCCGCCCACCGATCCGGCCGCGCCCGCCAGGGCCTCGCGCACGTCGTTGGCCAACCCGCCGAAGTCGTCGGCGAAGACCGAGGCCGTCCCGGCCAGCGCGCGGACCTCGTCCTCGTCCAGTTTGGGGAAGGTCCCGGCCGCGATCGTGGCCAGCCACTGCAACTCGTCGGGAAACTGAATGCCCACGCTTTCGAGCATGGGCAGGCCGCAGCCTGCCACAAAAGGCCTTCTGACGAGACGTCACGCGCGACGCCCGAACTGTTTACCCCTCGTGCAATCGGAATTCCGTTGCCGCGAAGGTGTTTTCCTGTTCCTCACGCGCATTCCATCCGGCCGTTGACCGGCGACGCCCGCCCGGAAAGCTGCTCGCCCGTGGAGCCGGCCCGGCCCCGGTCAGGACCAGTGGCTGAAGCTGAGCCGCAGCGCCGCCTGGTCGCCGAGCAGCTTGGCGGCGCTCAGCGGCAGCGGGATCGACACGGTGCCCTGTTGGGTGGCGAGCGGCTGGGTGCCGACCGTGCTGTAGTCGGCGATCGCCCCGGGCAGCATCGAGTTCCAGGCGGCCCAGGCGAGCATCGCCTCGGGCGGGTCACTGGCCAGGCGGCCGACGTCGACCACCAGGATGTCGTCCCAGTCGGCGGCCTGGGCCAGGTGGTCGCGCCAGAAGAGCAGTCCGTGCCGCTCCTCCAGCCGCATCACCCGCAGGTGCAAGGCGTAGCGGCAGACGGTGGACGGCGCGACGGTCGAGCTGCCCTCCCGGGTGGCCGGGTCGAGCAGGAAGACGTCGGCGAGCGGTACCGGCGCGGCCTGGTCCTGACGGCCGCTCAGCTGGACCGGGCAGTAGTGGGCGGCGAGTTGCTCGTCCAGCACGACCGGCAGCCCGCGCACCGAGAGCTGGACCTCCGCCTGCCAGACCGCCCCGTCTGCCGCTGCGGCGGGCACCGGATCCAGTCCGGTCAGCGCGACCTCGACCTTGACCTTCCCGAACAGGAAGCGCCGCAGGTTCTGGTACCCCTCCTCGGAGTTGACCAGGCCGTAGCGGCCGGAGTGGGAGCGGTGCACGAACGCGCGGTGCGCGCCCCGGACATAGGCGTTCTCGATCGCGACCAGGCCGTCGCTGCGCGGGCCGACCACCTTCCTGGAGAGCCCGTAGTCGGCCGGGTCGGTGCCGATCAGGCAGAAGATGCGGTCCGCCGGGAACTCGTCGGGCGGGATCTCGGTGGGGCGCCAGCCGTCCGGGGCCTCCTCGCCCCAGTGCGCGTCGCGCCACAGGTACCCGTACATCAGCTCCGGCGAGAAGATGTCGGAGCCCACCGGCCCGAGGACCTCCATCGCCTCGTCCAGCAGGCCGCCGCCGACCTCGAAGGTGATGCCGCCGTGCGGGGTCCCGTAGGTGAACAGCTTGTCGACCAGGTCCTTGCCCGGGGTGCGCGGCACGCCGTCCTTCGGCAGGTAGGAGATCTTCTGGATCATGCTGCGGCAGACCAGGCCGCCCATCGAGTGGGCTACCAGGAAGACCTTCGGGGCGCCCGTTCTGGACCGCACCAGCTCGACCAGGTCGTAGAGGTCCTCGGCGGCCCGCTCGATGTTGAACTCGGCGGCCCCCTTGCCGAAGGTGTCGGCGGCGGAGTCGTAGAAGCGGTGGATCCACAGGGTCTCGGGCGGGACGCTCTGCGGCTGCTGCGACTCCAGGTAGGCCTTGGGGTCGCCGGAGACCAGCGGCTGGTAGCCGTCGGCCGCGAAGAGCCGCAGCAGTGGGCTCTCGAACTGGTAGTACTGCGGGGTGCCGTCACCGCCGACCCGGATGTGGGTGGAGCCGTCGTTGAAGCCGTAGAACGGGTCGTCGACCTGTTTGTCGATCCCCTTGGCGCCGCCCGCGAAGCCCCGGACGTAGATGACGGGCAGTCGGCGGCCGGGGGCGGACTGCGGCGCCGGGGCCGGGGTCGCAGCGTCGGGCTCAGGGTCGGGCTCGGGCTCGGCTGCGGGCGGTGCTGTCGAGTGGCGGCGGAAGATGGACATCATCGGGTGCGTCCTCTGGTCGAGGGAAGGCCGTAGGCATACCCAGACTCCGCGCGCCACCTCGGGGCGGCAACCGGAAGAAGCTCCGTGGACCAACCATTCGGGTGAACCTGCGGTTATCGGCTTCCTGACGGCTCATCAGCCGACCTACCGTCAGTTCCGTGCGAAACGCAGAGGTGACCGTGCTCGGCCTGGGGGCGATGGGCACCGCCCTGGCCGGCGCGTTCCTGACCGCCGGCCACCGGACCACCGTGTGGAACCGCACGCCCGGGCGAGCCGGCGGGCTGACGGCGCGCGGCGCCATGGAGCTCCCGACCGCCGCCGAGGCCGTCCGGGCGAGCGGGCTGACCGTGGTCTGCCTGGCCGATCAGGAGGCCGTGCGGCAGGCCCTGGCCCCACTGGCCGAGCCGCTCGCCGGCCGCACCCTGGTCAACCTCACATCCGGCTCGCCGATCGACGCCCGGCAGAGCGCCGGCTGGGCCGAGCAGCACGGCGTCCACTACCTGGACGGCGTACTCCTGACCACGCCGGCCGGCGTCGGCAACCCCGACTTCCTGCAGCTCTACGGCGGCGACCGGGCCACCTTCGACGCCGCCCGCGACACCCTCGCCGCACTGGGCGACCCGGTCCACGTCGGCACCGACACCGCACTGCCCTCCGTGTACGACACCGCACTGCTGGGCCAGATGTGGGGCACGCTGACCGGCTGGCTGCACGGGGTCGCGCTGATCGGCGCCGAGGGCCCCGGCGGCGGGGTGACGGCCACGGCCTACACCGAGGTGGCCGACCGCTGGATGACCACCGTGCGGGCCTTCATGGGCCAGTACGCCCCGCAGATCGACTCCGGCCAGTACCCGGGCGGCGAGTTCACCCTGCACCTGCACAGCTCGACGATGGACATCCTGGCCCACGCGAGTGAGCTGCGCGGGGTGCAGTCCGGGCTGCCGCAGCTGTTCCGCGAGCTGACCGGGCGGGCGATCGCGGCCGGCCACGGCGAGGACAGCTACGCCCGGCTGGTCGAGTTCATCAAGGTCGGGGGCCCGGCGTGAGCGGGCGAAGCGAGGTGGCCGCGTGAGCGGGCGAAGCGAGATGGCCGCGTGAGCAGCCCGCGGGACGTCGTGGTGATCGGCGGCGGACCGACCGGGCTGGTGCTCGCGATCGCGCTGCGCCGCTACGGCCTCGACACGGTGGTGGTCGAGCAGGGACCGAGCACCAAGCGCGAGGCCCGAGCCAGCGTGATCTGGCAGCGTGCCCTGGAGGCGCTGCGCGATCTCGGTTGCGCGGACGTGTTCCTGAGCCAGGGGCTGGCGGTGAGCCGGGCGAGTTCCACGTCGCCGGGCGGCTGGCCGGCGTCCAGCCGATGCACATGCCGGACACCGCCTTCCCCGGCCCGCTCTCCATCGAACAGGACACGATCGAGAGCCTGCTGCGCGAGCAGCTCCGCCGGCACGGGCCGGACGTCCAGTGGTCCACCGAGGCCGTGGCCGTGCGCGTCGGCGCGCAGGAGGCCGAGGTCGACCTGCGCGGTCCCGACGGGCAGACCCGCACCGTCGGCTGCCGTTGGGTGGTCGGCTGCGAGGGCTCGCGCAGTCTGGTCCGCCGGTCGCTCGGCATCCCCTTCGAGGGCGAGCAGCGGACCAACCTGCAGTGCCTGCAGCTCAATGCCGAGCCCGACTGGAGCCACCCCTACCACCCACCGGTCACCCGGATCTTCATCAACCACGGCGTCACGCTGATCACCGACCCGGTCCCCGGCGGCGCGGTGCGCTTCTACGCCTTCCGCCCGGACCCCGAGCCGCAGCTCGAGGAGCCGCCGAGTCCGCAGGAGATGGAGACCCTGGTCGCCGCCGCCACCGGTGTGCCCGCCGTGCGGCTGGTCCCGACCGAGCCGCGCCGGGCCAACCGGGCCCGGTTCCACGACCGGATCGCCGGCCGGCTGCGCCATGACCGGGCGCTGCTCGCGGGCGACAGCGCGCACCTGTGGGCGCCGATCGGTGGCCGCGGACTGAACACCGGCCTGCTCGGCGCGCACAACCTGGGCTGGAAGCTGGCCGCCGTGCACCGCGGCTGGGCGACCGACGCGCTGCTCGACACCTACGACACCGAGCAGCGCGCAGCGGCGCTCGAGGTGATGCGGGCGATGCGCCGCAACATCCTGGAGCTGCCGCCGAACCGCCCGACCCTGGCCGCCATCAGGCTGCTCCTGCCTCATCTGCTGCGCAGCAGCCGCCTCGCCCGGCAAGGGGCCACCCTGCTCAGCGACTTCGGCCGCAACCACCGAAGGAGCGCGCTCTCCTCCGGGAAGCGCGGTGAGCGGGGCGGGCTGCGCGCCGGCGACCGCCTGCCGGACCTGGCCGTCACCACCGACACCGGCCCCGGCCGCCTGCACGACCTGCTCAGCTACCAGCGCTGGTCACTGCTGCTCGTCGAGGCCGACGCGGAACAGCCCGACCACAGCGCCGCCGCCACCCTGCGCCGGCTGACGGACCGCTACGTGATGCCGGTCGGCCACTTCCGGATCCACCCCGACCCGCACCGGCACCACACTCTCCCCACCGGCACCTTGCTCCTCGTCCGCCCCGACGGCCACCTCGGCCTGCGCGCCGGAGCCGGCGACCGCCGCCTGCTCAAGGCCTACCTGGACCGCTGGTTCGTCCAGCGCGGCTAGCGCCTCCCAAACCTTCGCCTCCAGCCTTCTCTTCCAGCCTTCTCTTCCAGCCTTCTCTTCCAGCCTTCTCTTCCAGCCTTCTCTTCCAGCCTTCTCTTCCAGCCTTCGACTCCGCTTCGCCTGCGCGTCGCCGGGAATCCGGTTTCCCTTCTGCGGGAAAGTACCGTACGGTTCAGTTCAACGACGCGGGGTGGAGCAGCTCGGTAGCTCGCTGGGCTCATAACCCAGAGGTCGCAGGTTCAAATCCTGTCCCCGCTACTCAGGACTCTGGCCCGGCACACTGTGCCGGGCCAGAGTCGTTTTTCGTTGCGTGGCGGCGACCCCTTTCCGCTGCTCTACCTGTGCGACCTCTCGGCGGGCCCGGCCCCGGAATCACCGCCTGCGAACGATCCGTCAGCTGGCCGACCCCGGCGGCGTTCACCATCAGCGGCGCGGACACCACCACCCACGTGGCACCGTTCATCGTGCGCTGACCCCGGCTCGCCCGCCGCACCACTGAGCCGCGCGGCGGGCGAGTCCCGCATGGATGGGCAGTTGCCAGGCATGTATGGGCTGATTCATGACCGTCAAGGGCGCGGACGGCCACCACGCCGTGCTCTCCTGGGCCGAGATCGACCCGGAGTTCAGCGGCCAGCAGGTGCTGCTCGCCACCAGCATCGACGGTGCGCCGCTGGACGCGACCGGCCCGCAACTGGTGGTCCCCACCGACCGCTGCGGGGCGCGGTACGTCAGCGGGATCACCGAGGTGTGGGTCGGCCGGGTGGAGCACTGACGGCACTGAGCGCCGGAACCAGGCCGCTGGAGGCCGTCCGCAGCCGACCCCGAGGAGATGTCAAAGAAGTCGTTGACATCTGCATATCCCAAAGTATGCTTTGGGATATGCAGATCAGCGACGCCCTGGCGATCAGGGCTCTGGCCCATCCGCTCCGCCTCGACCTCCTGGAGCTGCTCAGCACCATCGGCCCGGCGACGGCCGCCCGCTGCGGGCGCGCCCTCGGAGTGCCGCAGGCCAACTGCTCCTTCCACCTGCGCCAACTCGCCAAGTACGGCTTCGTGGAGGACGCCGGCCCCGGACGCGACCGGCGCGAACGGCAGTGGCAGGTGCCCGAGCGGCGGCCCACCATCCGGATCGCGGGCAACCCGGTGGTCCAGCGGGAGCTCGAGCGGGTGGTGATCCAGCGGGAGACCCGGGCGATCCTCGACTTCGCCGAACGCGAGGACGAGCAGAGCGCCCAGTGGCGTGTCAAGGCGGGCATGGTCACCGCCCTCGCCGTGCTCTCCGCCGAGGAGGCCGCCGAGCTCAGGGCGCAATGGCAGGCCCTGCTGGCGCCGTACGTCGCCAGGACCCAGGCCGATGGCGTCGAGGGCGTCGAGGGTGACGATCCGCAGACCGGGCAGCGCGCTGTCCGCTACTTCATGGCGGCGACTCCGCTGCCGGACTTCACATCGGGGGGGAACAGCAATGAATCCGACCACTGACAGCTCGCTCGACTTCGTCTCGGCCGCGCCCACCGCCGGTTCCCTGGACGTCAGTTGGATCCACGGCGCGCCCTCCAAGCGGCACGCGCCGGATCCCGCGATCCAGGTCCACCACTACGACGAGCACACCGTCATCCTGCGCCAGAGCAAGACGGTCAACTACGAAGCCCCGTTCCTCTACCTGCTGTTCGGCAACGAGCGGGCGCTGCTGCTCGACACCGGCGCCACCGAGGACCCGGAGCTCTTCCCGCTGCGTGCGACCGTCGACCGGCTGGTCGCCGACTGGCTCGAGCAGTACCCGCGCGAGGGCTACGAGTTGGTGGTCGCGCACTCGCACGGGCACCACGACCACGTGGCCGCCGACGCCCAGTTCGCCGACCGCCCCGCCACCACCGTGGTGGCCCGCGACGCGGACGCGGTGCGGTCCTTCTTCGGCTTCGGCGAGAGCTGGCCGGCCGAGACCGTCGGCTTCGACCTGGGCGGCCGGGTGCTCGAGGTGCTCGCCTCGCCGGGCCACCACCAGGCCTCGATCACCCTCTACGACCCGTGGACCGGCATCCTGCTCACCGGCGACACCGTGCTTCCCGGGCGGCTGTTCGCCTTCGACTTCGCCGCCTACCTGGACACCCTGGAGCGCCTGGTCGCCTTCGCCGCCACCCGGCCCGTGACCCATGTGCTCGGCTGCCACGTCGAGATGACCAGCCGCCCGGGCCGCGACTACCCGATCGGCGCCGGCTACCAACCGGACGAGCGCGCCCTGCAGCTGACGACGGCGCAGCTGACGGCCGTGCGGGACGCGGCCGCCGCCGTCGCGGGCAGGCCGGGGGTCCACCGGTTCGACGACTTCCTCATCTACAACGAGCCGCGCAAGAGCGACCTGCTCAAGCTTATGGCACGCGGCATGGCGCACAAGGCCCGCGCCGCCGTCCTCCCGGCCAAGCCGGTACGCCGGTGACCGAGAGTTCGGCGGCGCTCCACACCGCGCGGATTGGGGCGAGCTGCCGCGTGCGCCGGTAAAGCGTGGGAGCTCGGTCCTGCCAATCGTTTCTGTTGATATGTGTGGTGTGAACCTGCGCGAATTGATGCGGCGCCAGCTGCCGCTCGGCCGAACGGCGGCGCACGCGCTGCTGGCCCTGCTCACCGCGACCGCCGGCCCGGTCGCACTCTCCCCCACCGCCCGCGCCGCCGCACCCTTCGACACCTCACCGGCCGCGGCGAGCATCCAGCGGCTGATGCCCCGTCAGGCAGACCAGGTCTCACTGGTCGCGACCGCCCGGCCGGCCTCGGGAGCCGACTCCTTCACCGTCTCCGGTGCGGCCGGGGCGATCCAGGTCCAGGGCACCTCCCCGGCCACCCTGCTCACCGGCCTCGGCTGGTACCTGCGCCATGTCGCCGGCGTGGACATCGGCTTCCCGGGGGACAGCAGCAGCCGGCTGCCCGCGACCCTGCCCGCCCTCGCGAGGCCCTTCACCGACGCAGCCGTGGTCCCGCACCGCTACGCGCTCAACGACACCGACAACGGGTACTCCGGCGCATACCGCGGCTTCGCCGACTACCAGCGCGAGTTCGACGTGCTGGCCCTGCACGGCATCAACGAGGTGTACCTCACGGTGGGCGCCGAGCAGCCGTACTACCAGGCCCTGCAGCAGTTCGGCTACTCCGCCGCCGAGCTGCGCTCCTGGATCCCGGCGCCCGCGCACCAGCCCTGGTGGCTGCTGCAGAACATCAGCGGATTCGCCGGCCCGGTCTCCGAACAGCTGGTCAACTCCCGTGCGGCGCTGGGTAGGCGGCTCTGCGACCAGCTGCGCTCGCTCGGCCTGACCCCCGTGCTGCCCGGCTTCTACGGCACCGTCCCGACCGACTTCGCCAGCCGCAACCCGACGGCGAAGGTGGTCGCCCAGGGCAGCTGGGTCGGCTTCACCCGCGACTCCTGGCTCGATCCGACCGACCCCGCCTTCGGCCGCCTCGCCGCCGCCTACTACACGGCCCAGCGCGCCGCCTTCGGCGACAGCAGCATGTACAAGATGGACCCGCTGCACGAGGGCGGCACGGCCGGCAGCGTCGACGTCACCGCTGCCGCCGGCGCCATCCAGCACGCCCTGCTGACCGCCCACCCCGGCGCGACCTGGGTCGTCCTCGGCTGGCAGGCCAATCCCGACGCCGCCCTGCTGGCCGGGGTCGACCGGAACCGGATGCTGATCCTCGACGGGCTCTCCGACCGCTACGACGACCTGGACCGCGAGAGCGCCTGGGGCGGCACCCCCTACGCCTTCGGCACCATCCCGGACTTCGGCGGCAAGTCCACCCTAGGCGCCAACACCGGTGTCTGGGTGGCCCGTTTCCGGCAGTGGCTGACCAAGACCAACAGCGCCGAGCGGGGCATCGCCTACCTGCCGGAGGGTACCGGCACCGACCCGGCCGCCTTCGCCCTCTTCACCGACCTCGCCTGGGCCAACTCACCGGTGGACCAAGCCGCGTGGTTCCAGGAGTACGCCAACTCCCGCTACGGCGGCCCCGATCCGCAGGCCGCGGCGGCCTGGGAGCAACTGCGCCAGGGCCCGTACGGTATGCCGTCCGGCAGTTGGGACGAGCCGCAGGACAGCCTCTTCACCGCCCGACCCTCGCTCACCGCCACCAGCACGGCGAGCTGGAGCCCCACCGCCCTGCGCTACCCCGCGGCCGGCGTGCAGAACGCACTGAACGACCTGCTCAAGGTCGCCCCCGACCGACAGGCCACCGACGCCTACCGGTTCGACCTGGTGAGCACCGCCCGCCAGGCGCTCGACAACCGCAGCCGGGTGCTGCTGCCGCTGATCGACACCGCCTACACGGCCGAGGACCTCGGCGCCTTCCGCGCACTGGTCGCCGAGTGGAACGCCGACGAGGCCGCGCTGGACCGACTCGCCGCCACCGACACCCGCTCGCTGACCGGCAGTTGGCTGGCGAACGTCCCCGGCTGGGGCGCCACCGCCGCCGAGCGCGACCAACTCCAGTACGACGCCCGCTCGGTGATCACCACCTGGGGCGACCGCGCACAGGCCGACGACAGCGGACTGCGCGACTACGCGGCCCGCGAGTACTCCGGCCTCGTCGCCGACCTCTACGCCAAACGCTGGGCCGCGTACTTCGCCTCCCTCGACGCCGCGCTGACGCACCACACCTCCCCCGTACCGGTCGACTTCTTCGCGATGGACGACGCCTGGGCCCGCTCCACCGCCGGCTACCCGACCAGCACCGCCGGCGACCCGGTGGCCGTCGCCACCGCGATCGCCGCCGCCCTGCCCTCACTCGCCGACCCCGGGCCCGGGCCGGGGCCCGCCGCACGGAATACCTGTTGCGCATACGAAAGGACTGTTGCGCGGCGAGGATCCGTAGGAAGGTAGGAGGTAGAGAATCCTCGTACGGCAGGCACGGGAACGCACCCGTGCGCACCCGCACCTGCCTTCACTGAGGCGGCGGCGCCATGCCGAAGCGACACCGAAGGCGAATTCACCACTTCTGGCAGTTAAGCCGTGCCGGGAGAGTGGCCATCCATCTCATGCTGGCGATGCTGCTCGGCATCGCCGCACCGTTGGCATTCGCCGGCCTTTCGTCCACGGCAGCCGCGCAGGCTCTTGGCTTCAACCCCGCGCCGACCCTTACCCTCAGCCCTGCTCAGGGCCCCGCCAGGACCCCCGTAACCGCATCCCTTGACCAACCGCCGGACTGCCCTGATGTGACCCTCGCATGGGCGGAGGGCGCTCAGTCCGGGACGTTCGCCGGAAGCGCCACGCTCACCGACTCAAGATTTGAACAGGCCATCACCATCCCGGACAGTGCGACACCCGGCGATCTCACCGTGACAGCGACCTGCCACGGAGTGGACACCTCGGACTACCCGGCTACCTTCTACGTCACCGCCGCCGCCCAGCCGTCGCTGCACCTCAGCGCCGACCACGGCCGGGCCGGCACCGCAGTGACCGCCTCCGGCACCGGATTCGTCTGCCTCCCCGATTCGACGGCAGGAAGCTACGTCTACCTGTACTGGGACGAAACCGCGCTGCCCAATGTCACGGCGGACTCCACCGGCAAGTTCAACCAGCAGATCCAGATACCGGCGGACGCGGCGGCCGGCACTCACAAGGTGACAGCCACGTGCGCATCCGACAGCAAGCTCAGTGACACCAAGCCGTTCACCGTCGACCCGCCCAACGGCGGCGGTGGCGGCGGTGGTGGCGGTGGCGGTGGCGGTGGCGGCGGCGGTGGCGGTGACACCGGTGGCGGCGGCGGCGGCACCGGTGGTGGCGGTAGCAGCACCGGCGGTGGCGGCGGCGGTGGCGGCACTGGTGGTGGCGGTGGCGGTGGCGGGACCAACGGCACCAGCGGCAACAGCGGCAGCGCCGGCGGGATCATCGGCTCGGCAGCGGCCGGAGTGCTCCTGCTCGCGGCCGGCGGCGCCGGCCTGGTCCTCTACCGCCGTCGCGCACCGCGCTGGGCGCGCGCACACGTCCGCGCGGTGCCGCGCCTCGCCGGTCCCGGGCAGGCCACGCTGCAGCAGGACCCGGGCGACGGGCGGCACCTCGGCATCCGGCTGGAGGGCCACTCGGATCCCGGCAGCCAGAGCATCCAGGAGTGGGAGCCATGACCACCACCCAATTCGACCCCGTACGCGACGTCCGTGACCTCCTGTTCGGACAGGACGGCGGCAGCCCCACCGATGCGATCACCCAGTCGATCCACGGCAACGGCACCGTCGACAGCTGGATCGGTAACCTTCGCGGGCTGCCGCACGGGGCGGACCGGGCCATCGAGCACGAGGTCGCCCGGACCGTCGACGGCTTCCTCGGCCTCGACCTCATCGACCTGGCCGCCGGCGGCTGGGCCGCCTCCGGCCGCCTGCGTACGGCTGCCCGCGCCAGCCGCGAGGCGCCGGGGCGAACGGAGATCGTGCCGATGCTGACCCACCGCATCACCTCCAGCCACCAACCCCGCGTCGACGTCCTGGTCGACGGCCACCGCATTGGCACCCTCAAGATCGGCCTCACCGTGGTCTTCGACATCGAGGGGCTGCTGGCCTCGGTCCGGGACGCTCGGCTCGTCGGCGTGCAGGCGGTGCGCTGCAAGGCCTCGGGGGCGCTCGCCGTGGAGGAGCTGGTGGCAGCCCAGCGGTCCTGCGAACTCGACCTGCCGGGCGCGCTCCGACTGCGTGACGGCATCCCCCTCCTGCGCGAGGAGCAGCCGCCCCCGACCGCGCCCCCTCCGCCTCAGAACGGGCGCTGATCAGCCGGGATCTGCACGAGGATGGTGGCGCGCTTGTCGGCCGGTGTGCTGCCCTGACGGTTCGCCCAGGCCTCGTCGGAGCGCATCCAGGCCGGCAGGCCGGGCGGCAGGTCGGCCTCGGGGATGGTGCCGAGGTCGGCAGCGGTGAGCGCGTTTCCGTAGTGCGCCAGCGGTACCTGCTGGTCCGGGGCGGCGACGGCGCCGTGCAGCGCGTCCAGGCCGGCGTTCCAGTCGGCGAGCAGCTTGGCCATCGCCTGGACCGGGTCGGCTCCGGTGCTCGCGGCGCTGTCCGGGTAGGTCGGGTGCAGCAGGTGCTGGTAGGCACCGTGGTAGCCGGTGCCGGTCGGGGTGGTGCGCCAGGTGCGGAAGGCGGTGTCGGCCAGGCTGCCGAGCGCGATCACCGCCTCGATCGGGTTGTCGGTCACCAGGGCGTCCAGCCAGGCGTTGCGGTAGGCGGCGATGGCCGTGTCGTGCGCATGGGCGTTGCCACCCTGCTGTCCGTAGACGCTGTACAGGTAGGTGTTGACCATCACGTAGCTGGTGGTGATGCCGAGCTTGGCCAGGAAGCCCTGGAACCGGCGGCCCGCGGTGCCGACCAGGATCCGCCGGGCGATCGCCTCGTGCGCGGCCGGGTCCTGACCGATCACCAGGACCTTGGCGGTGCCGTCGAGCCGGCCGCGGTGGAAGATCGGGCCCCACTCGGTGCGGAAGTCGGTGGTCGGATAGGTCTCGCTGCCCGGGTACGAGCGCACCAGGGCGGCGTAGGGCTCACGGCCGTAGCCGGGATCGAAGTCGTGCACGCGGGACTCCCTGCTCCGTGCGGGCGGTACTCCATGCGGGCGGATCGGCGCGGCGAACGGTGCGCGGACGAAGAACCCAGGCCATCATCGCCGGTGAGGCGGCGTCAGGCCGCTGAGGCACCACGCGTGTCGCGCAGCGAAGGGACGGACCGGATGCCGCTCGCCGGCCAGACGACGCCGCCGGTGCGGTACGCCCTGCGGGGCCGGATCGTCACCATGGACGACGCGGACACCGTGCTGGACGACGGTGTCCTCTACCTCAGCGGCGACACCGTCACCGCGGTGCTGCCAGCCGACGCACCGCCCCCGGAGGGCTTCCAGGCCGTGGCCGTGCTCGCCACCGGCGGCACCGTCTACCCGGGCCTGATCGAGCTGCACAATCATCTGCCGTACGACGTCCTGGAGTTGTGGCAGGTCCCGAAGCACTACAGCAACCGCTCGCAGTGGGGCGGCACACCGGAGTACCACCGCCTGGTCACCGGGCCGATGACCGCGCTCGGCCAGGACCCCCGGCTGATGCCGGCCGTGGTGCGCTATGTGGAGGCGAAGGCGCTGGTCAACGGGACCACCACGAGCCAGGGCATCGCGCTGTTCAGCAACGCCGGCGCCCGCCGGATGTACCGGGGCCTGGTGCGCAACGTCGAGCAGACCGACGACCCGCTGCTGCCGGAGGCCGCATCCCGGATCGCCGACGTCGAGGCCGCCGACGCGACCCGCTTCCTGGCCCGGCTCAACCAGCCGCACCGCCTGCTGCTGCACCTGGCCGAGGGCACCGACGCGGCGGCCCGCGCCCACTTCCAGGCACTCCAGTACCAGCCGGGCCAGTGGGCCATCACCGAGAACCTGGTCGGCATCCACTGCACGGCGCTCACCGCCGAGGACTTCAAGGTCCTGGCCGACCACGGCGGTTCGATGGTCTGGTCGCCGCTGTCGAACCTGCTGCTGTACGGGCAGACCGCCGACATCGCCGGCGCCAAGCGGGCCGGGGTGCGGATCGGGCTCGGCTCGGACTGGTCCGTCTCCGGCAGCAAGGGTCTGCTGGGTGAGCTCAAGGCCGCCCGGCTGGCCTCCGGCGCGGCCGGCGGCGTCTTCTCCGACCAGGAGCTGGTGGCCATGGCCACCAGCGGTGGCGCCGCCATCCTGGGCTGGCAGCAGAAGCTCGGTTCGCTGCAGGCCGGGCGGTACGCCGACCTGCTGGTCATCGCCGGCACCGGCGGCGACCCGTACACGCACCTCATCGACGTCCAGAACGGGCAGATCAGCCTGGTGGTGATCGCCGGCACGCCCCGCTACGGCACCGCCGACCTCATGCAGGCCCTGGTACCGGTCGAGCTGTTGGAGGCGCCGGGCACCACCGCGCCCGAGGACCACCGGCTGAACCTGCACGACGACGCCGCCGACCCGGTCGTCGCCGGGCTCACCCTGGCCGAGGCCACCACCCGGCTCAGCACCGCGCTGGCGGACCTGCCGAACCACGTCCCCGGCGCCCATGTCCAGGAGCGGACCGACGGCGCCCCGCAGTGGCGGCTCGCCCTGGACGAGATCCAGCCCACCGGCGCCGAACTGCGGCCCCGGCTGCCGCTGCCCGACGACTCCGGACGGCCCAGCGGTCCGGTCCTGCCACAGCTGGCGGCGGCTCACCCGGACGGCCTCACCGCGCTGACCCTGGACCGGCTGACGGCCAGCCATGACGAGGGCTTCATCCAGCTGCTCACGGCCGAGACCAACCTGTCGCCGGCCTACCGCAGCGCGCTCGCCGCCCTGTTGGGCTGAGACCGGGGGCAGCCCGGATCAGCCCAACGCGGAGTCCGTGTTCCCCAGCGTCTCCCGCAGCCACTGCTCCACCCCGGCCACATGCACCATCGCCCAGGAGTGCGCCAGTTCGGGCCGGCGCCCGGCGATGGCGGTGTAGATGGCGCGGTGCTGCTCGCTGGTGCGGGCGACCGCGCCCTCCTCGGTGAGGCCGCGCCAGATCCGGGCCCGGGCGGTCGGGCCGGAGATGCCTTCGATCAGCGAGCAGAGCACCGTGTTGCCGGAGCCGGCGGCGATCCTGCGGTGGAACTCCAGGTCGTTGGCGATCAGTTCGTCCAGCGAGGCGTCCGCCGGGAGGCTGTCGAGCACCTCGCCGAGGGCGGCGATGTCCTCCTGCGACATCACCCGGGCGGCCATCGCGGCGGCGGCCGGCTCCAGGATCCGGCGCACTTCGAGGAACTCCAGCACGGTGTCGTCCTGGTGGAAGTCGACCACGAAGCCGAGCGCGTCCAGCAGCAGGTTGGGCTCCAGGCTGGTCACATAGGTGCCGTCGCCCTGGCGGACATCGAGCACCCGGATCAGTGAGAGCGCCTTGACGGCCTCGCGCAGTGAGTTGCGGGACAGGCCGAGCCGCTCGGCGAGGTCGGCCTCCTTGGGCAGTCGGGCGCCCGGGCGCAGCTCGCCACTGACGATCATCGCCTTGATCTTCTCGATCGCCTCGTCGGTGACTGGCACGGATCCGCCCTCCGGATTCATCTGGCCTCTGCACATCTCCTGCAGGTCCTTGCAGCATAGACCGCTGAACAAGAGGTCCTACCTTATCGCCCCTCTGGTTACGGAGGATCCTGGGCTTGCGCAAAGTCTTGTCGCACACATCCTACCTATGGATACTTCGCGTCGACCCGGTGCGGCATCTGACCCTCATGGCTCCGCTGCTCGCACCGGAACCCTCCGACGAATAGGACTCCCGGTGAACCACCCCACTCACCAAGCCGCGCCGCCATCGCGGCGCACCGTCCTGCGCGGTGCCGTCTCCCTCGGCGCCGTCCTCGCCCTCTCCTCGCTCCCCGTCTTCGAGGCCCGCGCCGCCGTCCCGCGCCCGGCCACGGCGACCCTGGTGCCCGACAGCCAGGCCGTCGCCCTCTGGTACGGCTCGCCCGCCACCGAGACGGCGATCATGCAGCAGGGCCTCCCGGTCGGCAACGGCCGCATCGGCGCGATGACCACCGGCGACCCGGCGCACGACGCGTTCTACCTGTCCGACGCGACGCTGTGGACCGGCGGCGCCAACGCCACCCTCGGCTCGGACGGCCAGTTCCCGTACGGCAGCAACGACTTCGGCACCTTCGGCCAGCTCGCCAAGGCCTATCTCAGCCTGCCCGCGCACACCAGCGGCAGTATCGCCGGCTACCGCCGCCTGCTCGACCTGAGCAACGGACTGGCCGTCACCGCCTACCAGTTAGGCGGCGTGACCTACCGCCGCGAGGTCTTCGCCAGCCAGCCGGACGACCTGCTGGTGATCCGGCTCAGCCAGAGCGGCGGCGGCTCGTACACCGGCAGCCTCACCCTGAACGGCACCCGTGGCGAGGCGGCCGGCACCGAGTTCGCGGCCGCGCTGCCCAACGGCCTGAAGTACGCGGCCACCGTCCGGGCGGTCTCCGCGACCGGCACCGTCGCCGGCACCGGCAGCGCCGTCACCTTCAGCAACTGCCAGGAGGTCCTGCTGCTGATCAGCGGCGGCACCAACTACGCACCCGGCGCACCCGGCTTCCTGGATCCCGCCCACGACCCCCTGGCCACCGCCCGTGCCGTCGCCGCCACCGCGGCCGCCGCCACCGGCAGCACCCTGCTCGCCACCCATGTCGCCGACTACCAGCGCCTGCAGCAGGCGATGACCGTCGACCTGGGCGCCTCCAGTGCCGCCCAGCGCGCCATGGACACCCCCACCCGGCTGGCCGCCCGGGCCGCCGCCGGCGCCGCACCCGATCCCGAACTCGAAGCCGGCTACCTCCAGTTCGGCCGCTACCTGATGATCAGCGGCTCGCGCGGCAGCCTCCCGGTCAATCTGCAGGGCCTGTGGATCGACACCAACTCCCCGTCCTGGATGAGCGACTACCACACCGACATCAACGTCCAGATGAACTACTGGCTGCCCGACCGGGCCGGCCTCTCCGAGTGCTTCACCGCCTTCGCCGACTACTGCGTCAACCAGTTCCCGTCCTGGCAGTCCACCACCCAGAAGCTCTTC
This sequence comes from Kitasatospora azatica KCTC 9699, assembly GCF_000744785.1. Lineage (NCBI taxonomy): Bacteria > Bacillati > Actinomycetota > Actinomycetes > Kitasatosporales > Streptomycetaceae > Kitasatospora > Kitasatospora azatica. Next base: position 331,044 of record NZ_JQMO01000002.1, read on the forward strand.
AACGACCCGCGCAACGGCTTCCGCAACACCTCCGGAAAGATCGCCGGTTGGACGGTCGGGATCTCCACCAACCCGTGGGGCGGCTCGGGTTGGTGGTGGCAGCCGGCCGGCAGCGCCTGGCTCTCCAACTCCCTGTACGAGCACTACGAGTACACCCTCGACCGGTCCTACCTGGCGAGGATCTATCCGCTGCTGAAGGGCGCCTGCGAGTTCTGGCAGGCCCGCCTGCTGACCACCACGGTCACCGACCCCGCCACCGGCGCCGTCCGCCAGGTCCTGGTCGACGACCACGACTGGTCCCCCGAACAGGGCCCGACCGATGCCATCGGCATCACCTTCGCCCAGGAACTGGTCTGGCAGCTCTTCCAGAACTACCGCAGCGCCGCCGCGGCCCTCGGCCTGGACCCGGCCTTCGCCGCCACCGTCACCGATCTGCAGAACCGGCTCTACCTGCCGCAGGTCAGCGCCACCACCGGCTGGCTCGAGGAGTGGATGACCGACGCCAACCTCGGCGACACCACGCACCGCCACCTCTCCCCGCTGGTCGGCCTCTTCCCCGGTGACCGGATCGCCCCCGACACCAGCCCGCCCACACTGGTCACCGGCGCCACCAACCTGCTGACGGCGCGCGGGATGCAGAGCTTCGGCTGGGCCTGTGCCTGGCGGGCGCTGAGCTGGGCCCGGCTGCGCAACGCCGACAAGGCCTACCAGCTGCTGCTCGCCGTGCTGAAGCCCTCGGTCAACTCCAGCAACGGCGCCGCGATCAACCTGCTCGACATGTACGACCTGGGCAGCAGCTCGGTCTTCCAGATCGACGCCAACTTCGGCACGCCCAGCGCGATGATCGAGATGCTGGTGCACTCCCGGCCCGGCCTGCTGGACCTGCTGCCGGCGCTGCCCGCGGCCTGGGCCGCCTCCGGATCCGTCACCGGCGTCGGCGCCCGCGGCGCGCTCACCGTCGACTTCGCCTGGACGGCCGGAGCGGTCACCACGGTGACCCTGCACGGCCCGGTCGGCGCGACCACCACCGTGCGGGGCAACGGCTGGAGCTCGACCGTCACCATCCCGGCCGGCGGCTCGATCACCTTCACCCCGAGCGCGAACACCCTGCCGAGCCGCTGCCAGCTGGTCAACCGGGCCAGCGGCAAGGTGATCGACGTCCCCGGTTCCGCCACCACGACCGGCACCGCGCTGATCCAGTACGCCGCCCACGGCAGCGACAACCAGAAGTGGGACCTCAGGACGGCCGGCAGCGGCCTCTGGCAGCTCGTCAACCTCCACTCGGGCCTGGCCATGGACGTGCAGGGCGGCTCGACCGCCCCCGGCTCGCCGATCATCCAGTGGACGCCGACCACCGCCACCAACCAGCAGTGGCGGCTGACCGACGCCGGCGGCGGCTACGTCAAGATCACCAGCGTCCGCAGCGGCCTGGTGCTCGGCGTCGCGGGCGGCTCAACCGCCGATCTGGCGGCCGTCCAGCAGCAGACCGACACCGGCAGCGCGAGCCAGCAGTGGCTCGTCCAGCCCGCCTGAGGAGCTGGTCGACCGCCCCAGCCACGGCTGACCCACCGGTGACCCAGGGCAGGGCAGGCGGATCTTGCTAGTGCCGCGTCAGGCAACCTTCGCCCCGTCGCGACGCCCGGCACGCACTCTCGCCGCACCGGCCGAAAGCCCAAGTACGTCCAGTACGAGGACTTCCGGCCGGCACGCCGAGAGCACGCACCGGACGCCGCTCCTTGACGGGCAAAGGTTGCCTGACGCGGCACTAGGCAAGATCCGCCGGGCCGGTCCAGCCCCCGCGCACACGCGCGGTGGCACCGTTCACAAGATCAAAGGAGAATCGAAGAACAACTCCCGCACAGGAGGCCTCGCCGATGTCCCGCTCGGACAGCCGTGACCGCCACGGCGCGGCCGTCCCTTTCGACCTGCTGTCGACCGCCGGCGCGGTGCTCGACGGCAGCGGCACGGTGGTCGGCTGGTCCGACGCCGCGGCGCGGCTGCTGGGCCGCCCACCCGAGGAGGTGCTCGGGCGGGCGGCCGTCGAGCTGCTCGCGCCCGACGAGGACCCCGACCAGGACTGGTCGGGGCGCGGCCCCGATCCGGCGGGCATCCTGCGGGTCAGCCACCGCGACGGCACGGCGCTCACTCTCGGTGTCCAGGCAGGCCGGCTGACCGACATCTCCGGCGGCACCCGCTGGCAGCTGGCCGCCCTCGACCTGGCCACCGCGCCGTGGTGGAGCAGCAGCCACTCCGTCCTGGGTCGGTTCCTCGCCCACTCCCCCTACGGCATCGCCGTCCTCGACACCGACCTGCGCTACCGCTGGCACAACGAGACGCTGGCACGGATGTCCGGGGTCGGCCCGGAGCGGATCGGCCGGCGGATCGGCGAGATCCTGCCCGACCTGGCGCCGCACGCCGTCGAGGAGCAGATGCGACGGACCCTGGAGACCGGGGTCCCGATCCGCAGCTACGAGTACCGCGGCCACATCCCGTCCGACCCCGACCACGAGCACGTCTTCTCCTCCTCCTTCCTGCGGCTGGACGACGAGGCGGGCCGGGTGCTCGGCATCTGCTACATGGGCGTGGACATCACCGACCGCTGGCGCACCCGCCAGCGCCTGACCCTGCTGACCGACTCCGGCGCCCGGATCGGCACCACCCTGGACTTCGCCACCACCGCGCGCGAGCTGCTCACCGTCGCGGTGCCCCAACTGGCCGACTTCGCCACCGTCGACCTGCTGGAGCCGGTGCTGCGCGGCGAGGAGCCGGCGCAGCCCACCGGGGACGGCCTGGCGCCGCTGCGCCGGATGGCCCACCTGTCGGTGCGGACCGACAACCCGGAGGCGATCGCCGAGCTCGGCACCGAGCCCGGCTACCCGGCGAGCTCGCCGATGATCCGCTGCCTGGCCACCGGCACCGCCGAGCTGCAGGCCAGGATCGACCGCGACTCGCTGGCCTGGCTCGCCGACGACCCGCGCCGCCGCGACGCCCTGGACCGGTGGAACCTGCGCTCGCTGATGGCCGTGCCGCTGCGGGCCCGCGGGGTGGTGCTGGGCGTGGCGATCTTCATCCGTTCGGGCAACTCCGAACCGTTCGAACCCGACGACCTGTCACTGGCCGAGGAGCTGGTCTCGCGCGCCGCCGTCTGCCTGGACAACGCCCGCCGCTACACCCGCGAGCACAACACCGCGCTGACCCTGCAGCGCAGCCTGCTGCCGCACGCGCTGCCGGTCTCCGAGGCGATCGAGGTCGCCCACCGCTACCTGCCGGGCGACTCGCGCGGCGGCGTCGGCGGGGACTGGTTCGACGTGATCCCGCTCTCCGGCGCCCGGGTCGCCCTGGTGGTCGGGGACGTGGCCGGGCACGGCATCAACGCCGCCGCGGCGATGGGCCGGTTGCGCACCGCCGTGCACACCCTGGCGGACATGGACCTGCCCCCGGACGAGCTGCTCGCCCACCTGGACGACCTGGTGGCGCGGCTGATGGACGAGCAGTCGTTCGGCGGTCCGGCGGCGGCCGCCCAGGCACAGAGCGCCAAGTGCCTGTACGCCGTCTTCGACCCGGTCAGCCGGCGCTGCACGATGGCCCGGGCCGGCCACGTACCACCGGCGCTGCGCACCCCGGACGGGCGGGTCGAGTTCGCCGAGCTGCCGCTCGGGCCGCCGCTGGGGGTGGGCTCGCTGCCCTTCGAGGCGGCGGAGTTCGAGCTGGCCGAGGGCACCGTGCTGGCGCTGTTCACCGACGGCCTGCTGGGCCACGCCACCCGGGACCCGGACCTGGCCGCCGAGCGGCTGCGCAGCGCGCTGACCGCCGCCCGCCCCGACCTGGAGGATGCCTGTGAGGACCTGATCGACGCGATGATGCCGGACCGGATCGACGACGACATCGCCCTGCTGCTGGTGCGCACCCACGGGCTGACGCCGGACCGGATCGTCAGCTGGGAGCTGCCGGCCGATCCGGCGGTGGTCGCCGAGGCGCGCGGCTGGGTGGCGACCGCGCTGGACGACTGGGGGCTGTCCGGGCTGGCCTTCACCACCGAACTGATCGTCAGCGAGCTGGTGACCAACGCCATCCGCTACGGCGCCGAACCGCTCGCCCTCCGGCTGATCCGCCAGTCCACGCTGATCTGCGAGGTCTCGGACGCGAGCAGCACCTCGCCGCGGCTGCGCCACGCCCGCACCACCGACGAGGGCGGGCGCGGCCTGTTCCTGATCGCCCAGCTGGCCCGCCGGTGGGGTACCCGCTACACGGACACCGGCAAGATCATCTGGGCGGAACAGGACCTGAACGCCGAGCCGTTCTGACGCGCCGGCTCGCCGCGGCCGGCCCGGCCTCAGATGGTCGCCACCACCTCGGCGGCCAACCCGAAGGCGGTGGTCATGCCCACCCCGGCGGTGACCGCGACCACCCGCACGCCCTCGGCGGGGGCGGCGATCAGGAACGGCTGCGCGCCGGAGCCGTAGACCCCGCGCCAGCGCTCAAGCACCGTCAGTTGCGGCGCACCCAGCAGGCCCGCGGTCTCGCGCAGCACGGCGGCGTCGAGCTCCTCCGGGTCGAAGGGAGCGGGGGTGGTGTCGTAGGCGTGGGTGTCGCCGATGGTCAGGGTGCCGTCGGGGCGCTGGGTGAACATCAGGTTCAGCCCGATCCCGATCAGCTCGGGCCGCTCGGCGGTCAGCCGCTCGCGCACCGCCGGCAGGCTCGGGCAGGCCTCGAAGCCGCCGTAGCGCAGCAGTGAGAAGCCGGTCTGCACGGCCGGGTCGATGGTCGTGCCGTGCGGGTTCTCCACCCGCAGCATCCGCAGCACGCAGCGCTTGACGGCGTGCTGCGCCGCGAGCTCGGGGAAGTGCCGGTCCACGTCGTGCCCGGTGGCCAGGATGACGGTGCCGGCGCGCAGCTCGCCGCGGCTGGTGCGGACCAGGCCGGGCTCGATCCCGTGCGCGGTGGTCGCCCAGTGGAACCGGGCGCCGCGCTCGGCGAGGTGGCGGGCGATCGCCGGCACGCACTCGCGCGGGTCGACCCGCAGGTCGTCGGGCAGCCAGGCGCCACCGATGGCGTCCGGGCCGACCGGCACCCGCTCGGCCACCTCGGCCGCGCTGAGCATCCGTACCTCGGCGCCGCGCAGTTCGCCGAACTCGGCGAGCACGGCGAGCTCGTCCTCGGCGCGGGCCACCATCACGGTGCCGGTGCGGCGCAGCCAGAAGCCGGCCTGGTCGGCGAGCTTGATCCAGCTCGACCGGGCGGCCCGTCCGTAGCGCAGGGCGTCGGCGTCCTGGGCGGTGGCGCAGGCGTGGCCGAAGTTGCGCACCGAAGCGCCGGCGGCCCGGTCGTTGCGTTCCACCACAGCCACCGACAGGCCGCGCTCCAGTGCCTCGTAGGCGTGCGCGAGGCCGACGATTCCGGCGCCGATGACCACCACATCGGCCGAGCCCAGCGTGTCGATCACGAGTTCCCCATCCAGAGTTGTATGAACAACTTCATTCAGGAAGACTTTATGATCATCGCCTTGATCCGACCGAGAGACGGCCGGTGAACTTACCGTGAACTCGGGGTCTACGACAGCGTCAGGCCCGGGGTCTACGACAGCGTCGGACCCGGGGTACTGAACGCGGCCAGCAGCGGAGCGAGGAAACGCCGCTCCAGCTGCCCCGGTGGCAGCGCCGTCGGCTCCACGTAGCTCTGCGCCAACCCGCCCTCGCGGATCGCGATCAGCAGCCGGGCCAGCTCCTCGGCGTCCACGGTGAGCGTGCGGCCCGCCCGCTCCAGCTGCTCGGTCAGGCCCCGGGCCAGCGCGGCACGCAGCCGGGCGTCGTGCTGGGCGAGCACCCAACCGGCCTGCGGGTCGCGGATCGCGTGCAGGGTGAACTCGGTGGTGACCAGGTACCAGTCGCGCTCGGCGGGCTCGATCTCGGCGAGGATCTCGACCAGGCCGGGGAGCGTGAGGTCGCCGCCGGGGGTCGAGGCGATCCGGTCGGTGATCCGTTCGAGGATCCGCTCGCTGTGCTGGTCGAAGAGCGCCAGGAAAAGCTCGTCCTTGCTGCTGAAGTTGGAGTAGAACGCCCCTCGGGTGAAGCCGGCCCGCTCGCAGATCTGCTCGATGGTGGCCGCATGGAAGCCGTACTGCGCGAACGTCTCCAGCGCGGCCGCCAGCAGCGCGGCGCGGGTGCGCGGGCGGCGCTTGGTGACACCCTTCGGCATCGGTGGTCCCTCCAGCAGGTGCGGCCAGGTGCGGCGACGGGGTCACGATACCTTTCCGTCCCTGCGGATTCGATGCATCGACGTATCGGATACGCGAGTGTATGTTGTGCGGCGTCCGCAGAGCCGCGCACACGATGGAGCCCGCCATGAGCAGTGACCCCGCCCAGGCCGCCCAGAAGACTCAGGCCCAGACGACTCAGGCCCAGACCACTCAAACTGCCCTGTTGGCCGCAGCGGTCGGCCCGACCCCCGAGGGCGTCACCGTCCCACTGCCGCCCAGCTTCGACTCCATCGAGTCCGAGCGCCAGTACCGCAAGGAACAACTCGCCGCCGGATTCCGGCTGTTCGGGAAGTTCGGGTTCTCCGAGGGGGTCGCCGGGCACATCACCGTGCGCGACCCGGAGAACCCGCAGTGGTTCTGGGTCAACCCGTTCGGCACGAGCTTCAACATGATCAAGGCCTCCGACCTGATCCTGGTCGACCACGAGGGCACCCTGCTGCACGGCAACCGGCTGGTCAACAAGGCCGCCTTCGTCATCCACTCCCAGGTGCACGCCGCCCGCCCCGACGCCGTCGCCGCCGCGCACTCCCACTCGCTGCACGGGAAGGCCTTCTCCAGCCTCGGCATCCAGCTCGACCCGATCACCCAGGACGCCTGCGCCTTCTTCGAGGACCACGGCCTGTACAGCGACTACCGCGGGGTGGTCAACGAGCTGGAGGAGGGCAAGCGGGTCGCCGCCGCGCTCGGCTCGTACAAGGCCGTCATCCTGCAGAACCACGGGCTGCTGACGGTGGGTCAGTCGGTGGCGGAGGCGGTCTGGTGGTTCATCACCATGGAACGCTCCTGCCAGGCGCAGCTGCTCGCGATGGCCGCCGGCACGCCCAAGCTGATCGACCGGGAGACCGCGCTGACCACCCGCGAGCAGATCGGCGGCCACCTGGCGGGCTGGTTCCAGGCGCAGCCGCTCTGGGACCAGATCACCGCCTCCGACCCCGACCTGTTCGACTGAGCCTGTCACAGCGCCCGCCAGCGACCCCGCCCCTGACCCAGATCCTGCCCTCGGTGTCCCTGGAGGCCGCCATGTCCACACCCGACCGGCTGCGGATCGCCGTGTTCGGCGCCGGCAGCATCGGCTGCCACCTGGGTGGCCTACTGGCCGCCGTCGCCGATGTCACGCTGATCGGCCGACCCGCCGCGATGGCCGCGATCGACCGGCACGGGCTGACCCTGACCGGCCCGGTCGGCACCCACCGTCCGACCGGGGGGCCGGCCCTGGCCACCGACCCCGCAGCGGCCGCCGGGGCGGACTTCGTGCTGGTGACCGTGAAGTCCACCGACACGGTGGCCGCCGCTCGCGAGCTCGCCGGCCACCTGGACGCCGCGAGCGTGGTGGTCAGCTTCCAGAACGGTCTGCACAACCCGCGCCTGCTGCGCGCCGAGCTGCCCGGCCACCGGGTGCTGGCGGGCATGGTCCCGTACAACGTGGTGCGCACCGGCCCCGCCGCCTTCCACCAGGGCAGCGGCGGGCGGGTGATGCTGGAGGACGCTCCGCAGGCGGCTGCCCTGGCGACCGCCGCCGGGGCAGCCGGACTGCGGCTGGAGCTGCGCTCCGACATGCCCGCCGTGCAGGCCGCCAAGCTGCTGATGAACCTCAACAACGCGATCAACGCGCTCTCCGACCTGCCGCTGCGCGAGCAGTTGGGGCAGCGCCCGTACCGGGCCTGCCTGGCCCGGTGCCAACGCGAGGCGCTCGCCGCGTTCCGGGCCGGGGGCATCCGGCCGGCCCAGCTCGGCCCGGTGCCGGCCACCCGGACGCCGTACCTGCTGCGGCTGCCCGACGCTCTCTTCCGGCGGCTGGCCGCGGCCAGCCTGCGGATCGACGCCCAGGCCCGCTCCTCGATGTGGGAGGACCTGCAACGCGGCCGCCCGACCGAGGTGGACTCGCTGCAGGGCGAGGTGGTGGCACTGGCCGAGCGGCACGGACTCACCGCTCCCGCCAACGCCCGGCTGGCCGCCCTGGTCCGGGCGGCCGAACAGGCGGGCCCGGGTGCCGCCCGCCGGTGGAGCGGGCCCGAGTTGCTGGCCGAGCTGACCCGGGAGGATTGAACCCCGCCGTATCTGGGAAGGCGAACAGTCGGGACCCGGTTCGCCGCCGGGTCATACGGCTTTGCGCATGCGGCCGCGAGGAGGTGGGTCCAGGTGAATCCAGTCAAGCGCTACGCGGTGTCACTGCCCGGCCCGATCGGAGCCCATGCCCCGGCCAGAGTGGTCGTCGTGCACCGCACCGCCAGGACGGCGTCCGGGGCACCGGTCTACATCAACCAGGACGGCGACTTCAAGGTCACCATCGACGAGTTGGGCGCGGCCCAGCTGCTGGACGGCGACGACGGCGCCCAGTGTCAGTGCCTGCACGCGGTCGCCCTGCCGTAGCGGCAGCCCGGCGCCCCGTAGCGTCGGCCCGGCCTGGTCGGCTGTCGGAGTTGTCCGCCTACCCGAGTCGGTAGTCCGGCAGCGCGATGGCCCCCGCCTTGGCGAACTGCTTGGCCAGGATCGGGCGCATCGGCCACCGACTCATCGCGCGCATCGAGGCGGCCCGCATCCGGATCGCCAGCGCGCTGCCCGGCGCGTAGCCGTTCGCTCCGCCGGGCGGCAGCTCCTGGGCCTGCTTGGCGTACGGGCGCATCACCTCGTCGTAGCGCTGGAAGGCCACCCGGTGGTCACCGCCGGCGGCGACGAGTTCGCCGGCGAGCACGTAGCCGCCGACCAAGGCGAGGCTGGTTCCCAGCCCGGTGAGCGGGGTCGGGCAGTAGCCCGCGTCGCCGACCAGTGCCACCCGCCCGCGCGCGGGCCGGTCGACCCGGACCTGGCCCATCGAGTCGAGGAAGAAGTCCGAGGACCGGCGCATCGCCCGCAGCAGCCGCGGCACCTCCCAGCCCAGCCCGGCGAACCGCCGCTCCAGCAGGTCCTGCTGCGCGGTGACGTCCCGGCGGTCGTAGTCGATCGGCGCGGAACGGAAGCTCAGGCCCGCCTTGATCTCGCCGGGCAGCCGACCCGGCCGGGCCGAGGCGACCAGGCCGCCGGGCGCGTTGAACATCTGGAACCAGCCGTCCAGTTCCAGCTCCTCGTGGGCGGTGAACCAGGCGGTGTAGAGGCCGAGCGGGTGGACGAACTCCTCGCGCGGTCCGAAGGCGAGCCCACGGACCACCGAGTGCAGCCCGTCCGCGCCGACGACCAGTCCGAACCGGCGCGAGTCGGCCTTCTCGAAGCCGACCGTGACCGCTTCCTGATCCTGCTCGAGCTCGGTGACGGTGTCGTCGAAGAGGTACTCGACGTCCGCACGGGTGCTCTCGTACAGCAGCCCCGCCAGGTCACCGCGGAGGATCTCGATCTCGGAGACGATCCCCTCTCCCCCGAAGGCGTCCTCCGCCATCCGCGCGGTGGCCTTCCCCGCGGCGTCCACCAGCATGAAGCCGCGCTGTTCCACGCTGAGTTCACGGGCCTGCTCCATCAGCCCCATCCGGCTGATGACGGTGCGTCCGGCACCGCGCAGGTCCACTGTCTGTCCACCGGGCCGCGGCGCCGGAGCGCGCTCCACCACCGTGACGGTGTACCCCGCCCGGTTCAACCAGTACGCGAGAGCGGGTCCGGCGATGCCGGCACCCGAGACGAGCACGTTCGTGTTCTTCGACATGCCTCGAGCGTACGACGTACGCAGCGCACTAGCAACCCTGAATTGCCCCTAAGGGAAGCCCTGATGGCGACAGCCGCACTAGTGCACTGGCTCGCCCGTAACCCCAGGTCCTCCCGACCGGTTGATCAGTCCGGCAGATCCCCCTCCTGGAGGCCCCCATGCGCACCGCCGCCCGCTGCATCCTGACCGCCGCCGCCGCCCTCACCCTCGCGACCCTGGCCACCGCCACCTCGGCCACCGCCACCTCGGCCACCGCCACCTCGGCCTCCGCCGCCGCGAACCCCGCCCCCGACAAGCAGGGCCACACCTACAGCATCCCGGTCGGCGCCATCAGCGACCTGGGCGACCTCACCAAGGTCGCCAACCTCGGCCCGGACTTCGCCGCGCTGCTCGGACGTTGAGCGCGCACTAGCCTGGAAGAGCGGCGATCGGTCATCGGCATCCCGGTTGGGGGTTCCCATGAACGTGCACAGATCCGCGCTCGCGGCAGGCCTGCTGGCCGGGGCGTTAGCAACGGCCGTGGGCTGCGGCGGAAAGTCGGCCGCGCCACAGGTGACACAGAGCGTGACGGTGACCTCCTCGCCTTCGCCCACCCCGTCACCCTCGCCGACGGTCACGGTGACCAACACCCCACCACCAACCGTCACCGTGACCCCGACGCCCACCCCGACCGTCACCGTCACCCGGTCCGCCCCCACCTCGGCGCCGGCCGCCTCCGTCCCACACCTGACCAACGCCTCCGCCGTGGTGGAGCAGTACTACCAGGACATCACCAACCACGACTACGCGGCGGCCTGGGCCCTGGGCGGCGCCAACATCGCCGGCCCGAGCTACGCGAGTTACGTCGCGGGGTTCGCCACCACCGCGAGCATCAGCCTCGGCACCGTGAGCGAGTTCAACTCCTCCACCGTCCAGGCAGTCCTGTACGCCACCCAGACCGACGGCACGGTCAAGGTCTACCAGGGCACCTACACCGTCAACAACGGCGTCCTGGTCGCCGCCAACATCCACCAAGTGAGCTGAAGAAGTCCACGAACAGGTCGACCAGGTCAGCCGGAAGCCGCTGTAGCCGTCACCGACGGAGCAGGAGCCGGAAGATCCTGCTCCGCCCAGATGAGTTTGCCGTCGGCGGTGTAGCGGTGGCCCCAGCGACGGGTGAGTTGGGCGACCAGGAACAGCCCGCGGCCGCCCTCATCGGTGGTGCGGGCGTGGCGCAGCCGCGGCGAGGTGCCGCTGGCGTCGGAGACCTCGCAGATCAGAACGGTGTGCCGGATCAGACGCAGGCGGATCGGACCGGCACCGTAGCGGATGGCGTTGGTGACCAGCTCACTGACGATCAGCTCCGTCGTGGCCACCAGGTCCTCCAGGCCCCACTGGACGAGTTGGTGCATGGCCAAGGAGCGGGCTTTCGCGACGACGGCGGGGTCGGACGGTAGGTCCCAGCAGACGACCTTGTGGGCGTCCAGGGCGTGGGTGCGCGCGATCAGCAGGGCGACGTCATCGGCCGGCGGACCGGTCAGCAGGCTCTCAACCACCGTCCCGCACAGGGTGTCCAACGAGAGGCCGGGCTGCGCGAGGGCTGTCCTCAAGCGGGTCATTCCCTCGTCGATGTCCTGGTCCACGGCCTCGATGAGCCCGTCGGTGTAGAGGGCGATCAGGCTTCCCTCGGCCAGCTGCACTTCGGCGGACTCGAAGGGCAGGCCTCCCAGGCCCAGCGGCGGACCGGCGGGCAGGTCGAGAAAGGTGACGGTACCGTCCGGGTCGACCACTGCGGGCGGGGGATGCCCAGCCCTGGCCATGACGCACCGCCGGGTCACCGGATCGTAGACGGCGTACAGGCAGGTGGCACCCAGGACGGCCGTGGCGACGACCTCGTCGTCGGTTGCTTCCTCCGTCAGGCGGATCACCAGGTCGTCGAGGCGAGCCAGCAGCTCATCGGGGTGCATGTCCATGTCGGCGAGCGTGTGCAGGGCGGTGCGCAGCCGGCCCATGGTCGCCGCCGCGTTGATGCCGTGCCCGACGACATCCCCGACGACCAGGGCGACGCGAGCTCCGGACAGCGGGATCACGTCGAACCAGTCGCCGCCCACACCGTCCCGTACGTCCGCCGGGAGGTAGCGCGACGCCACGTCCAGGGCGGTCCCGCCGACGAGCGTGTGCGGGAGCAGGCTGCGTTGCAGCGTGAGGGACGCGTTGTGCTCGCGGGTGTAGCGGCGAGCGTTGTCCACGGACACCGCGGCCCGGGCAGCGAGTTCCTCGGCGAGCAGCAGGTCGTCCGGCTCGAAGGGAGCCGGGTTCTGCGACCGGACGAAGGTGGCGAGGCCGAGGACGACACCGCGCGCTCGCAGCGGCACGGTCATGAGTGAGTGGAACCCGAACTCGCGGATCTTGGCCGCCCTGGCCGGGTGCTCGATCGCCCACATGCTGTCGGACGGATCCAGGGCCGGGGCCAGGAACGCTTCGCCCTCGATCAGGTAGGTCCCGTCATGCGGCGGCGTGATGTTGACCGGCTCTCCGACCACGGCGAGAGCCTCGGGGCAGCCTTCGCGCACCGATTGGAGTCCGGCCCGTCGCATCGCGGGCCTGACAGCGAGCGGAGTCGGAGCCGGCTCGTCGCCGTGCAGGACCGACTCCAGCAGGTCGACGGTGGCGAAGTCGGCGAGGCGCGGCACGACGAAGTCGGCCAGTTCCTGAGCGGTGTGCAGGACGTCCAGGGTGCTTCCGATCCGGGTGCCCGCCTCGTTGAGCAGAGCCAGGCGCTCCCGCGCCTTCCACCGGTCGGTGACGTCCATGCCCATGTAGCAGACGCCGAGGACGTTGTCGTCCGCGTCGATGAGCCGGAAGAACGAGGTCGAGTACGAGTGTTGCCGGTGCGGGTCCGCCCAGGTCCACCCCTGGTACTCGTAATCGATCACCGGTACGCCCGTCTCGAGCACCGTGCGCATCTGCTCCTCGAGCAGGTCGGTGTTCAGACCCGGCAGCGACTCCTTCATGCGGCGGCCGAGCCGCTTCTCCCGCGCGATGCCGCCATAACGTTCCAGGGTGTCGTTCATCCAGACGTACCGCAGATCCGGGCTGAGCACCGCCATGCCGATCGGCGAACGCGTCAGGAACCCTTCGAGCACCGACCCGCGCATCGCCCAGGACGGCGACTGCGCCAGGTCGACCGCGGAGGCGAGCACACAGCTGCGCCCGTTCAGGTCGAACAGTGACGAGACCCGCAGACCCACCTCGAGACGCCGGCCGTCACGGTGGCGGAGCGCGATCAGACCGCTCGATCCGCTCCCCGCCCGGCACCGCTCGGCGACGGCCGCCGCCCTCGACGCGTCCTGCGGCTCCGCCAGCAGCAGGGAGGCAGGTCGGTTGACCACCTCGGCCGCCGGATAGCCGAGGAGTTCCGCTGCGGCCGCGGTCCATCCGACGACCGTACCCGCTGCGTCGACCACCGCCGTTGCCGCATCCGCCAGGTCGAACGGCCCGTGTCCGACGTTCCGGGCGGTGAGCCGCATGGTCGGCCCGCCCACTGGTGACTCAGGGACCATCACAATCCACTCCTCACCTCAGTGTGATGCCTTCGGCGGGGACCGACCAGGCCAGGCAGGGCCGCGCTGCGGTCCGGCCGGGCTCGGAAGACCTATCGGAAGACCTGGCCGTCCTGTGCTTCGCCGGTGGCGAGCCTGGTGACCAGTAGCGCGACCAGGATGATGGCGCCGATCACGGCGGCTGCGAAGACCGTGAAGATCACCCCTTGCGCCCGGTTGGCGTTGACAGCGCCGACCCGTCCCGCGATGACCGGGCCCGCGACGGCGGCGAGAGCGCCGCCGATGACCGGAGCTCGTCCAGTGATCGGCCGACCAGGAGAGGACGGAGCGCGTCGATCGCCGCGACCTCGACCTCGTTGCCCCGGCCGATGGTGAAGCAGAACCCGTGTCCTTCCGGGCCATTCGCCGCGTCGGTGCGGATGATCACGTACGCCGCGGAATAGTCCGGGTCGGAGTGCATCGCGTCCGAGCCCGCGAGTCGACGCGAGGTCGGGAACCGGATGTCATAGGTGTCGAGGGCCGTGATCCGCCCCTGGGCTGCCTGCCGCATCCTCGCCTGCGCCGCCTTCAGGCCCATCCCTGACCACATCCGTCGCCATTGCCCCCTTTTGTGCCTTCTGCCAATCATAATCGCCTCGCGTTTCTTCACCCATGTTCTGAAGGTTGTGCCGGTACGGGCGTCGAGGGCCAGGGCGGAGCGGCGACGGAGGCGTACGCCGGGATTGTGAATGATCACGCGCTACGTCTGGCGCGCTGATGCCTGGGTGCGTGTTGGCGGCGGGCCGTCATGATGCGCTGCAGCAGGACGAAGACGAAGAGCAGCGTGCCGACCGCGATCTTCGTCCACCAGGAGCTGAGCGTGCCCTCGAAGGTGATGATGGTCTGGATGACGCCGAGCACCAGGACTCCCAGCACCGTGCCCAGGATGTAACCCGATCCGCCGGTGAGCAGCGTCCCGCCGATCACCACGGCCGCGATGGCGTCCAGTTCGGTGCCGACCAGGTGCAGGCTGTAGCCCGACAGCGTGTACAGCGTGAAGAGCACGCCGCCGAGCGCGGAGCAGAGCCCGCTGACGGTGTAGGCCCGGATGACGGTCCGTCCGACCGGAACACCCATGAGCAGCGCCGACTGCGGGTTGCCGCCGACGGCGTACACCGCCCTGCCGAACCGGGTGTAGTGCAGCACGACGAACGCCGCCGCGACCACCAACACGGCGATCACCACCGACCACGAGACGAACACCCCGCCGGGCAACGTCAGATGGCTCTGCGCCAGGGTGGTGAACAGGTGGTCGGAGATCGGGATCGAGTCGGTGCTGATCAGGTAGCACAGGCCCCGGGCGAAGAACATGCCAGCCAACGTGGCGATGAACGGCTGCACTTCGAAGTGGTGGATGGCGTACCCCATCCCGGCACCGAGCACCGCGCCGACCGCCAGGACCAGGGGGATCACCAACAGCGGTGGCCAGCCCTGACGTTCGACCAGGTTGGCGCAGAGCATGGTGGTGAGCGCGCCGACCGCGCCGACCGAGAGGTCGATCCCGCCGGTCAGAATCACGAAGGTCATGCCGACCGCGATCACCAGCAGGTAGGCGTTGTCGACGAACAGGTTGGCCAGGACCTGGCCGGAGAGGAAGCCGTAGTAGCGGTAGTTGCCGGCCTCCAGGGTGAGCGCGAAGAGCGCGGTGGTGGCGAGGACCGGGAGGTAGCCCCGGCGCTGCGCGGCGAACTCCCGCAGGGACGTCGTACTCATGGCGCCGTGGCCTCCTTCTTCCTTGGCTTGGCTTGGACGGCAGCGGCACGGCGGCGCGCCCGCCCGGGGAGCACCTTGGCGCGGAAGGCCGGAGACTGCAACAGGCACACTGCGGTGACCACCAGGGCCTTGAACATCAGGGTGGTCTCCGGCGGCACGCCGATCGTGTAGACGGTCGTGGAGAGGGTCTGGATGACGAGCGCTCCGATGGCCGTGCCACCGAGGTGGAAGCGACCCCCGGAGAGCGAGGTACCGCCGATCACGACGGCCAGGATGGCGTCGAGTTCGATCCACAGGCCGGCGTTGTTGCCGTCCGCCGAAGCGACGTTGGAGCTGATCATCAGGCCGGCGCCGGCCGCGCACAGGGCACAGAAGGCGTACACCGTGACCGTGAGGGCCCCCGCTCGGATACCGACCAGCCGGCTGGCCTCGCGATTTCCGCCGACCGACTCGAGCAGCAGGCCGAGCGCGCTGCGTCGTACCGTGAGACCGGTCAGCACCAGCACCGCCGCCGCGATCAGGACCGAGAGCGGCAGGCCGAGCTCGTACCCGCCGCCGATCAGGTGGTACGGCTGGCTGTTGACGGTGATGATCTGTCCGCCGGTGATCATCTGGGCGACACCGCGCCCGGCGACCATCAGCACCAGGGTGGCGATGATCGGCTGCATCCCGGCGCCTGCCACCAGCAGGCCGTTCCAGATCCCGAGGGCGACGCAGACCGCCAGCGCGAGCAGCACGGCCAGCACGACGGCGCCGCTGTCCTTCTGGTTCGTCAGGTGACTGATGTTCAGGCAGGCGACGGCCCCGGAGATGGCCACCAGGGCGCCGACCGAGAGGTCGATGCCACCGGTGGCGATGACCAGCGTCATCCCGAGGGCGACCAGCAGCAGCGGCGAGCCGAGGCGCATGATGTCGATCAGGCTGCCGTAGAGGTGGCCGTCACGGACCCGGATGCTGAGGAAGTCCGGCGAGTAGATCACGTTGGTGACGAGAAGTGCGGCCAGCAGGGCCACCGGCCAGAACAGTCGATGGCCTAGAACTTTCCTCATCGGTTGGCACCTCCACTCGCGATGGTCTCCATGAGCCGGTCCAGGGTGAGTTCGGGAGTGTTGGGAAGTGTCGCCACGAGCTCGTGGTCGCGCAGCACGCCGACGGTGTCGGAGAGCCGCAGGACCTCTTCGAGTTCGGCGGAGATGTAGAGGACCGCCATGCCGTCCTCGGCCAGCGAGGCGACCAGCTTCTGGATCTCGGTCTTGGCACCGATGTCGATCCCCCGGGTGGGCTCGTCCAGGATCAGCAGCTTGGGTTCGGTGATCAGCCATCGGGCGAGCAGGACCTTCTGCTGGTTGCCGCCGCTGAGGTTGCGGACCAGGGCCGAGGGGTCCGCGGGGTGGACGTGCAGAGCCTTGATCCACTTGTCGACCAGTTCGTCGGCCCGGCGGGTCGCCAGCGGCCTGGTCCAGCCGCGGGAGGCCTGCAGGGCGAGCAGGATGTTCTCCCGGACGGTGAGGTCCGGGACGATGCCCTCCGTGCGGCGGTTCTCCGAGCAGAAGGCGATGCCGTGCCGGATCGCGGCCCGGGGGCTGCGCAAGGTGACGCTCTGTCCGGCGACGGAGATCCTGCCGCTGTCCGCGTGGTCGGCGCCGGCGATCAGCCGGGCGGCCTCGGAGCGGCCGGCGCCGAGCAGTCCGGCCAGACCGACCACCTCGCCCGGGTGCAGGGCCAGGTCGAACGGCTCCACCGCGCCCTTGCGCCCGAGGCCGTGCGCGGCCACGTACGGCTCGCTGTCGGCGGCCGACTCCCGGGCCGTCCGCTGATGGTCGGAGACGTCCAGCTCGCCGAGTTCCTGGCCCAGCATCGCGGCGACCAGCTCCAGTTGGGGCAACTCGGCGGTCAGGTACTCCCCCACCAACTGGCCGTCGCGCAGGACCGTGATCCGGTCGCAGACCTCGTAGACCTGGTCGAGGAAGTGCGTGACGAAGAGGATCGCCACGCCCTCCTCACGCAGCCGGCGGATGACCGTGAAGAGCCGCTCGACCTCGTCGCGGTCGAGGCTGGAGGTGGGCTCGTCCAGGATCAGCACCTTCAGCCCGCCGGCACCGCCCCCCTCGGTGTCCACAGCGCGCGCGATCGCGACCATCTGCTGCAACGCGAGTGGCAGGGTCCCGAGTTCGGCCCGTTCGTCGATGTCGAGGTCCAGGCTGCGCAGCAGTTCGGCCGCTTTGCGGCGCAGCGCGGACCAGTGGATGCCGCCGAAGCGGCGCGGTTCACGTCCGAGGAAGAGGTTCTCCGCGACCGACAGGTTCGGGCAGAGGTTCACCTCCTGGTACACGGTGCTGACCCCGGCTCCCTGAGCCAGCAGCGGGCCGTCGAAGCGGACCGGCGCGCCGGCGAGGACGATCTCGCCGGCCTCCGCGGTGTGGACTCCGGTGAGTACCTTGATCAGGGTCGACTTTCCGGCGCCGTTCTCGCCCATCAGGGCGTGCACCTCTCCGGCGAACAGCCGGAGGTCGACGCCGGACAGAGCCTGAAATCCGGCGAACTCCTTGCTGATACCGGTCATTTCGAGGACCGGGCTGGCGGACTGTGGCGCCGGCATGGTTGCTCCTCTCCTCGCCTGGCGGCCGGGGCCCCGGTGCGGGCCCCGGCGGGTTGTCAGTACTGGCGGTTGGGGAGCTCGGCGGCGGCCTGGTCCTTGCTGAACACGCCCTCCTTGGAGAGCACCCGGTCCGGCACGTCCTGCTTGTCGTGGATCTTCTGGACCAGGTCCATGATCTGCGGGCCGATCAGCGGGTTGCACTCGACGACCTCTTCGATCTTGCCGTCGGCCATCGCCTGGAAGGCGTCCTTGATGCCGTCGATCGAGACGATCTTGATGTCCTTGCCCGGCTTGAGGCCGGCCTCCTCGATCGCCTGGATGGCACCGACGGCCATGTCGTCGTTGTGGGCGAAGAGGACGTTGATGTCCTTGTGCGCCTTGAGGAAGGCCTCCATGACCTCCTTGCCCTTGGCACGGGTGAAGTCACCGGTCTGGTCAGCGATGATCTTGAACTTCGGGTCCTTGAGGACGACGTCCTCGAAGCCCTTCTTGCGGTCGATCGCCGGGGCCGATCCGGTGGTGCCCTCGAGCTCGGCGATGTTCACCGGCCCGGTCGCGCTCTTCTCGGTGTCGACCAGCCACTGGCCCGCGCTGGTGCCCTCCTTGACGAAGTCCGAACCGATGAAGGTCTTGTAGAGCGTCTTGTCCTGGGTGTCGACGGCCCGGTCGGTGAGGATGACCGGGATGCCGGCCGTCTTGGCCTCCTTCAGGACGGTGTCCCAGCCCGTGGTGACCACCGGCGAGAAGCCGATGACGTCCACCTTCTGCTGGATGAAGGACCGGATCGCGGCGATCTGGTTCTCCTGCTTCTGCTGCGCGTCCGAGAACTTCAGCTCGAAGCCGGCCGCCTTCG
The DNA here is from genome assembly GCF_000744785.1 of Kitasatospora azatica KCTC 9699. NCBI lineage: Bacteria > Bacillati > Actinomycetota > Actinomycetes > Kitasatosporales > Streptomycetaceae > Kitasatospora > Kitasatospora azatica. The sequence goes on from NZ_JQMO01000002.1 coordinate 349,677, forward strand.
CCGCGTCCTGGATCGACTTGGTGTTCGCGGAGCGCCAGCCACTCTCGGCGCCGACCTGCGAGAAGCCGAAGACGAGCTTGTGCTGACCGCCCGCGTCGGCGGAGCCCGCGGGGGCCTTCTTGCCGGCACAGGCGGCCAGCGAGACGGTCATCGCGGCGGCGACGGCGACGGCGCCGAGAGTTCTGGTGATGGAACGGGACATCGTGCTCTCCTTGATGATGGTGGATCAGCGAGCGCTACGTGACATGCCTTCGGTGATGTTCTGGTTCAGGAGGCCGGCCGAGGGGCGAGCCCCGGCCGGAGCAGTTGGTGGGCCCCGTCGGCCGGCCACCGCCCCCGTGCGGACGTTCGGGATCTCCGGGTACGTGCAGCTCGGGGGGTGGGCGAGTGTGCAGCCGCCCGGCGGGACGGGCGCGACATGGTGGTGGAGCCCTTCGGTGGGAGATCAGCCGGTGGTGGGGGTGAACCGCAGGACGTTCCAGGAGACCGGCGGCAGCTGGGCGCCGAGCCGACCGTCGACCGGAACGGGACTGGTGGTGGCGGCGCGGGGGCGAACGCGATCCGGCTGCGCCTGGGCCACCCCGGGGTCGTCCGTGGCAGCGGTGGGGCGGGCGGTCCCGGGTGGCCGCAGCGGCGCGGAGCATTGGCCCGGCAGGTCGCCTACTTGACCGTGAGGCCCTGCTGCGTGGCCCACACCCGGCCCAGCGGGTCACCAGGAGCCCTCCCGAAGGCCGACTGGCCAGGGGCGGCTCTGCCGGTCGGCTCCGCGGACGCATCGAACGAGAAGCGGGTTGCGCCGACGGCGGCTCTGCGGGCGAAGCGGTTGGAGCTCACCTTTGATCTCCGTGCTCGGTGGGGGCCATGGGCATTGACTGTTAGCGTTAACATCTAGTCGCCGAGGGAGCGGGTGACCAGGGTGCGGGCCGCCGTGTTGGGCCGGTAGTCCAGCTCCCGGATCGCCGTGAGCACCCGCCCCCGGGTCGCGGGGCGGACGCCGGGGTGCGCGTTGGGGTGCGCGTTGGGGTGCGCATTGAGGACGCGGGAGACGGCCTGGTGCGACACGCCCGCCAGCCGTGCGACATCGGCCATCACGGGCTTCCGGTACGTCGCGCTGTCCATGACCCCTCCCCCTTCCGCTCCGTGCTGATCCCGGCTGATCCGTGCTGATCCGTGCGAAGTTGCCGGGATTGATCCTCCGTCAGTTACCGGCGTGTGAATTGTTATCGCTAACATTCCGCCCGTCAATGCCCTGTGCAGGTCACATTCAGGTCTCGCCAGGACCGCTCGGGCCCAAGGCGTCCCATCCGCTTCCGGGCAGACTCGGAGGGGCAGTTGGGGGTCGGGGGGCAGCAGCCACCCCGCCCACCTGCCCGCGCCGACTGGACGGCCCGTGGCCGCTCGCCGCCGACGCACACCACGCAGCAGCGACCACCGCACGCGACACCGCAGACCGCCACGGCGAGGCCAACGCCCTCCGCGACCTCGGCCGCAGGCAGTACGCGGCTGGCAACTATCGGGCCGAAACCAGGCTCTACGAACGAGCTCTGACGATCTATCAGAAGATCGGCTGCCGCCCCAAGGAGGCCGAGCTGCTCACCGGCCCGGGCTCGGCGAGCATCGAGATCAACGGTCCGCGCGAGGCCGTGCCCGTGCATCCCGATGACCGTTCCAGCCCGGCAGTGTCCCTCTGGCGGGGCCGCCCGACCCCGACCCCACCGCCCCCGACCCGCTCTCAAGTCGGCTCGCCCTATGGCTCGCTGAGGCCTACGTGCGAGTGCGTGACCGCTAGCGAACCGACCACCTACGCGACCTTGTCGGAGCGGTCTGAAAGCCAGCGGCGCTGCCCCGAATACGGGACAGCGCCGAAGACCGTACAGACCCGGGCACACCGGTGCACAGCCGGCTGCCCCACCTCCCCTCTGCCAGAAGGAGGCGGGGCAGACGAGGTGACGACCCCGAAGCGGACCCGGAGCCGTTCACGGATCGGATCAGAGCGTCTCGATCCGCTCGAAGAAGAACTCGTGCTTGAGGAAGGAGACGTCGTACTCGTGGCCCGGGTAGGGCGGGACGAGCTGGGATGCCTGGATCAGCCGCCAGCCGTCCTTGAGCGCATCGAGCCCGGTACCGTAAGGCGGCTCCGCACTGTCCCCCGTGGTCGGCGAGGTGCGGCCGGTGCCGTCGTACTGCGACCAGCCGACCACGTCCGAGTCCAGCGCGGAGTTGAGCAGGTACAACACGAGCACCTGCTGGCGGAGCACGGGAGCGGGAACCGTGGCCGGCTGCGAATCGACCGTCATGCCATTGCCTCCTGAGGCCGGTTGGAGACCCTGGTCACCCAGTGGTCGAGGTCGAAGTCGGGATCGCCGGTCAGCTCGCGCCACAGCAGGGCGCGGTTGTAGCGCTCGAGGCGCCCGACGGCCTGTTCGTACCAGGGGAACTCGACGTCCAGCTCGGAGCGCACGCCGGGGTCGTGCAGGTCCGAGGTGTCCCACAGGAGTCGCTGGCGGACCGTCGGATTGAAGCGGATCTTGAACATGTAGCGGGTCGTGTCGCTGTCGTTGCGGCGACCACCGTGCCAGATGCCGTGGTGCACGAACACCACCGTTCCGGCCGGGCAGACCAGTCGGTCCTGGCCGCGAAGGTTCTGGTAGCGGCCGGTGTCCGATTCGTTGATCCGGCGCAGGTGGCTGCCGGGGATGCTGAGGGTGCCGCCCATCTCCAGCGTCACCGCCTGCGGGTAGTACATCAGTTGCACGTCGAAGGCGTCCGGTCGCACGTCGATGATGGCGTCCGCGTGCAACGCCTGCGCCTCCCCGCCGCGAGGTTCGCGTACATGGACGGCGTGGTGGTCCACGAGCGGCTCGGGGCCGACCAGGCTGCGCAACGCGCCTTCGACCTGCGGAACCGCCAGCAGCCTGGCGGTGAAGGAGTCCGGGGCGTACGCCCTCGACAGAGGTGTCCCGTAGGGGACCGGCGCCACCCCCTCCGCCAGCACCCCCATCGCCTCGGCGTTCAAGTCCGCAGGCACAACCGCGTCCAGTCGAAGGGAACCGTGAGCCACGAAGCGGGCCATCTGGACCGAGTTGAGCAGGATCCGTTTGTTGTCCATGGCAACAGAGGCTAGAGCCGCGACCCGCTCTCCGAGTGGGCCCGGTTCGCCATCTACTGGTCAATTTTCACCATTCGTCGGGTCGGCTGAGGTCGCAGCCGGGACACGGGACTTGCAGGTGCGGGCGTGATAGAACTCGGGCATGGACACGGCGCTCGCCCATCTCGACGAGCCTCCCGGCGTGGCTGCCGTCGGCATCGGTGTGCACGGCTGCGCCAGCCGTGCGGAGGTGTTCTCGCTGCCGAACCTGTGGCAGCTGCATCTCTACGGCTACGAGGCCGACCTGACGGTGAACGACACCGCGCACGCGATCCGCCCGGGCCGGGTCAGCCTCGTTCCGCCCGGCACCACGGTTCGCTATCGCTACCGGGGCCGGTCCGAGCACCTCTACGTGCACCTGCGCCTCGGATCGGCCGGCTCGCCGCTCAGCATCCCGGTGATCCAGGACGCCGGGACCGAACTCGTGCCGCTCGCCGCGCAGTTGCGCAGCGCACTTTCGGCCTGGCCGCACTCGCCGGCACGGGCGACGGCCGAGGTCTGGGCCGCGCTGTGGCGGGTCGCCCACCTGGCCCCGTCGCGCACGGTCGGCATCGCCGCGACCCATCCGGCAGTGGCGGCCGCGGTGGCGATGATCGAGGCACGCTTGGCCGAGCCGCTGAGCGTGGCGGAGATCGCGAAGGCGGCGGGCGTCTCACACAACCACCTGACCAGGCTCTTCCGTGCCGCCACCGGGGATACTGTCGTCGGCTACCTCCGCGCTCGACGGATGGAGCGGGCCCGCCACTTCCTTCAGGCCACCACCCTGTCCATCCCCGCCATCGCGGCGTCGGTCGGAATACCCGACCTCCAGGCGTTCAACAAGGCATGCCGCCGAGACCTCGGAGCCTCCCCGCGCGGCATTCGCCATGGCCTGAACAGCCAAGCCGTGGTTCACGCAACACGGCTGCCGCCGCAGTCACCCGATCGAGACTCTCGTTCGACCAGCACCTCTCACGATCGGAACGACAACAGCTACTACTGACTTCGGCGCGCCAGGGTGAACTGTCCCGGTTTGCCTGACGAGCTCGGTGTGGTGGCTGTATCCGATGGGGTGTGAGATACGCGGATGGGGGCGGGCTGACCGCTTCAGGACGGCTGCGCCGGGAGACGGTGCGGATGCAGGCGGCCGAGCTGTTCGAGCAGGAGGTCAAGCCGGCGGAGGTGGCCCGGCGCCTGCGGGTGAGTGGGAAGTCGGCTTACCAGTGGCACCAGTTGTGGCGCGAGGGCGGGGTCGAGGCGCTGGCATCACGTGGCCCGGGTGGGTCGCGGTGCCGCCTGTCCCCGCGCTGCCTGGAGAAGCTCGCCGGGTATCTGGACCAGGGCCCGGCCGCGCACGGCTGGGTGGAGGACCAGGTGTGGACGGCAGCGCGGGTGGCCACGCTGATCGGGCAAAAGTTCCACGTCTCGTACAGCGTCTCGGGCGCTACACGGCTGATGCACAGACTTGGCTTCACTCCGCAGATGCCCGCTAGGCGGGCTGCGGAACGTGACGAGCAGGCCGTCACCGCGTGGACGGAGGTGACCTGGGCGGAGGTAAAAGAGCCCGGGCGGACTGCGATGGGTGGGTCTGCTTCGAAGACGAGGCCGGCTTCACGCGCAGGCCGCCCCGTGGACGTACCTGGGGACGGCGGGGCATCACCCCGGTCGTGAAGGTCTCCGGCAGCCGCTCCGGACGTGTCTCGGTCGCTGGGCTGATCGCCGTGCGGCCAGGCTCCCGGACCAGGCTGTCCCACCGCATCCGGCGGCACACCGGTCGCAAGGGCGAGCGGCGGAGCCTCTCCGAGCGCGACTACATCGGCCTGATCGACGGCATCCACCATCTGGTGAAGGCGCCGATCGTGCTGGTCTGGGATCGGCTGAACACCCATGTCTCCCACGTGATGCGCGAGTTGGTCGCCGCCAGGAACTGGCTGACCGTATACATCCTGCCCGCCTACGCGCCGGACCTGAACCCCGTGGAGTGGCTCTGGGCGCACGTCAAGCACAGCCTGGCCAACCTCTCCTCGGTCGCCGTCGACCGTCTCGAAGCCCTCGTCCGCAACCGGCTCAAACGGCTCCAGTACCGCCCCGACATCCTCGACGGCTTCCTCGCCGGGACCGGCCTCTCCCTGGACCTGCCACCACCATCACCCTGAAACGCCGAAGTCAGTACTGGCCCCACCCCGCTGGCGGCCATGGGATTCGCGGGCGGCGAACGGCCTGATGCTCACTCAAATAGGTGAATTCCGACCAGCAGTCTCGACATCTCTTCGCATGCGGCGCCACCGTGGCAGTGAAGGAATCTGCGGCGGACTTATCGATCCAGTCCCAGCACCGCAGACGCCCACTCCAGGTTGGCCAATGGGACAACTCCGGCCTCGGACACAAACTCCCACGCTCTCATCCGGCGACGCCCGGACGCTGACCACGACTGCTGGCCCAACGACATCGCGCGCCGCCGACCGGTGCACTGCGAGGCTTGACTCGGTGGCGGGACCGAGCCGACGCCCGGCATCCCCAGCTACTCACCCCACGCTCACGGTTGTGGACAGCATGCCAACCAGCCGCAGAGCGCCGCTCACACTCGTTCGCCTCTTCTGCACGGCCTGCGGCTCTCTGGCAGCAGCTCCAAGCTCGGGTCCTGGAACCCTCATGTGCGCGAGGGGAGCTCCTCGGCTCTGCGGTGCAGGGCGGCCTGTGCGGCCAGGACGTCGGGCATGGGCGGCCTCGTCGGTCGTTGGCCGCCCCTCTCCCGTCAACGGCCTGGGCGGTGCCAATGCGACATGCTCCCGCCCCTGGCCGGCAAGGTCAGCGGTATCGGAAAAGCTGCTGAGGCGAAGACCTTCGCTCTGCCGAGGCGCGCTGCCTGTCACATCGTCAACCAGCAGGTCCCACCCCAGACGTGCGGCCAGCTGCGGTACAGGTCCATAGCCTCGGGTCTGTCTGCGGGCAGCAGCGAGGACAGAAGCAGCTCGCCAGCCGCCGTGTTGGCCGCAGCCTTGCGACGCGGCTGGGCAGGTGGCGGACTGGCTGACGGTCAGTCAGGAGAGTCAGCAAAAGGTCAGCAAGTCTCCGAGCGGACCCCGGTATACGCGCGCAAGCATGAGAATCACCACGCCCATGGAACGTCGGCAGGCGGTCAGGCCGGTCCCGGGCCAGACCCTTCCCAACACCGCCTCGACCGTCATCAGTCCATGCAGTCACAGCTCACCCCGCCGCCACCCAGGACGGGGTGTTTCGCAGGTCAGCGCGTCCTCCCTTGCGGCCAAAGCGCCACCGTTGGCAACTCCGCCGCACACAGCCGCTCCCCCGCGCACCCCAAGCACCCAACCGGATCTTCCCTCGTCTCCCATCCCAACTCGTGCCTGTACGCCCCCTCTGCTGACTCGGGTGGTTGAAGTTCCAGGACCACCGCAACGGTCGTTGAAGGTGGCCGCGACAGAAGTCATGCGGTGTCCCGAGCTGGGTGATCAGTCGACCTCCTCCAGACGCGCGACGGCGCACTGGTGACCGGGGCAACGCAGCCCGCCACGGTGGGCACCTCATTGAGGCGAGGAGAGGCGAGGCGAAACTGCGGGGACTTCCCGCGACCACTTGGCGGGAAGTCTCCGCAGTGTCACCGCTGTCGGTGTCGGCTCAGAGCAGCTTGTCCTTGGCCTTGTAGTAGGCGCCGCCGAACGGCAGGAACCACGGGGTGCCGTTGTAGAACGGGACGGGGACCTTCGGGAAACCGAAGCCGCGCAGCGGGTTGGCCTCGGGCTTGCCGTCCATCATCTCGGCGACGGCGCGGCCCATGTAGGTGGCCATCTGGACGCCGTGGCCGCAGTAACCCATGGAGTAGTACAGGCCGTTGTCTTCACCCGCGTGTGGGATGCGGTCCCAGGAGAAGCCGACCATGCCGCCCCACACGTAGTCGATGCGCACCCCTGCCAGCTGCGGGAAGATCTCGGTCATCTCCCGCTTGAGGATGTCTCCGCTCTTGATGTCGGAGGCGGGGTTGGAGGGGGCGAAACGGGCTCGGCCGCCGAAGGCGAGGCGGTTGTCGGGGGTGAGGCGGACGTAGTGGCCGACGTTCTTGTGGGCGACCAGCAGGCGGCCGTTGGGGATGAGCTCCTTGGCGCGCGCCTCACCGAGCGGCTCGGTGACGATGATGAAGCTGCCGACGTTGATCAGCCGCTTGCGGAACCAGGGCAGCGACTTGTCGGTGTAGGCGTCCGTCGCCGCCATGACCTGCTTGGCACGGATGGTGCCGTGCAGGGTCTCGACCAGGAAGCCACCGCCGGGCAGGCGGGTGAGGCCGGTGGCCGCGTTGCGCTCGTGGATCTCGGCGCCGGCCCGCTCGGCGGCGTCTGCCAGGCCGCCGACGAACTTGCCCACGTGCAGGCCCGCGCTAAGCGGGTCGAGCAGGGCGCCGTGGTAGTAGTCCGAGTCGAGCTCCGCCCGCAGTTCGCTCTTGCTCAGGACGATCGTCTCGTGGCCGAAGTTCTCGGCCAGGTCGCGCTGCTTGGCCCGAAGGCCCTCGAAGTGCTGGGGCTTGCAGACCAGGCCGAGGCGCCCGGAGCGGTTGAAGTCGCAGTCGATCTGCTCCTGCACCGTGAGGTCCTCGACGACGTCGACCGCCTCGCGGAAGGCGTTGTACAGCTCGAGTGCGCGCTCCTGGCCGTAGCGCTTGCGCGCGTCGGCGGGGCTGATGGTGATGCCCTGGGTGCACATGCTGCCGTTGCGCCCGGAGGCGCCCGAGCCGACCTTGTCCTTTTCCAGGAGGACGACCCTGGCCCCCTTGCGGGCGGTGTGGTAGGCGGTGGACAGGCCGGTGAGGCCGCCGCCGATCACCACCACCTCCGCCTCCTCGGGCAGTTCCTTTCCGGATCGGTCGGGCAGGGCGGGGGCTGTGTCCAGCCAGTAGGGGATCTGCTTCATGGCGTGCGTCCTCTGTGTTGTCTGTCCGGTGTCGCCGTCTCGAGGTCGGTCAGCAGCCGAGGAGCTTCGGCAGGCCCGACAGGTCGGGCAGCTCGTCGTACGGCTGGTAGTCGGCGCTGCCGGGGCGGCCGTAGCGGTTGATCCACACCCGGCGCTTCAGGCCGAGGTCGCGGGTCGGGATGTGGTCGTACTCCCAGCCCTGGGCGGTGTGGATGACCTGGGACGGCTCGACACCCATGGTCCGGAAGGCGTGCTTGAAGGTCTGCCGGTCCGGCTTGTAGGCGCCGGCCTGCTGGGCGGTGATGACGTAGTCGAACTCGACGCCGATGTTCTCGACGTTGCGCGCGATCAGGTTGTCGTCGCTGTTGGAGATGATGGCGATCTCGTACTTGGTCTTCAGCGCGCGCAGGGCCTCCGGGACCTCCGGGAAGGGGCCGAAGGTGGGGACGGCGTCGACGAGGGCCTCGCCGTCGGACTCGCGGTACTCCAGGCCGTGCAGGCGCATGGCGTTGCGCAGGCTGGAGGGCAGGATCTCGTGGTAGGGGCGGTAGGCCTCCAGGACGGCCTGGAAGCGCATGACGCGGAAGTCGTCGAGGAATTCGTCGACGTCCAGGTTGTCCAGGTCCAGCCGACCGGAGTCGCCGAGGATCTTCAGGGTGGTGGGGCCGAGTTGGAAGTCGACCAGGGTTCCGTAGGCGTCGAAAGTGACAATCTCTCGCATGGTGTTCAACCTCGATCTCGCGTGTTTCCGCAGGGAGTGGGGGGCTTCAGACGACGCGTTCGCCGGGGGCGACGATCGCGTCCAGTGCGGCCAGGTCAGCCGGGCTCGGGATCCAGTCGGCCGCCGCCGCGTTGGCGGTGACCTGATGGGGGGTCATGGCGCCGCAGATGACGGAGCCGACGGCGGGCAGGGCCGCCAGTGCGCCCACGGCGACCTGGAGAACGGAGAGTCCTCGTTCGGCGCCGTACGCGGTGAGCGCCTCGACCCGGTCGAGGGCCGCGTCGGTGAGCCAGCCCTGCCGCCAGGACAGGCGGCTGCCGGGCGGGGGTGCCTCGCCTCGCCGGTACTTGCCGCTGAGCAGGCCGTTGGCCAGCGGGTAGTACGGCAGCAGGCCGACGCCGCGACTCAGGCAGGCCGGGATCAGATCGTGCTCCACGCTGCGGTCCAGCAGGTGGTAGCGGGCCTGGGTGGACACGAAGGCGTCGGTGAGGTGCTCGGCAGGCAGGTTGGAGCAGCCGATGTACCGGATCTTGCCCTCGGCCACCAGCTCCCGGAGCGCGGCCACCGTCTCCTCCAACGGGGTGACGCCGTCCGGCTCGTGGTACTGGTACAGGTCGATCCGATCGGTGCCCAGACGGCGCAGCGACGCCTCGACGGCGTACCGGATGTAGCGGCGGGCGCCGCGCGGGCCGTGGTGTTCGGCCTCCTCGTCCATCTCCATGCCGAACTTGGTGGCCAGGACCACCTGGTCGCGGTGTCCCTTGAGGGCAGCGCCGAGGAGGCGTTCACCGTCTCCTCGCCCGCTGCCGGACCCGCCGAACCCGCCGAACCCGCCGGTCGAGCCGGACCCACCGAACCCGCCGAACCCGCCGGTCGAGCCGGACCCGCCAGACCCGCCGTACATGTCGGCCGTGTCGAACAGGGTGATCCCCGCGTCCAGGGCCGCGTGGACGACGGCCTTCGTCCCCGCCTCGTCGAGGCGGGAGCCGAAGTTGTTGCCGCCGACCCCGACCACCGAGATGGTCGGGCCGCGTTCGCCCAGGGTGCGGTATCTCATGACCGGTCTCCGAAACCGATGCAGACGTTCTTGGTCTGCGTGTAGCTGGCCAGGGCTTCGAGGCCCTTCTCCCGGCCCCAGCCGCTGTGCTTGTAACCGCCGAAGGGGAGTTCGACGCCGGTGCCGACACCGGTGGCGTTGACGTAGACCTGGCCGGCCCGGATGCCCTCGGCCAAGCGCATCGCCTTGTCGATGTCGCGGGTCCAGATGTACGAGGCCAGGCCGTACGGGCTGTCGTTGGCGATCGCCAGTGCCTCGTCCGCGTCGTCGAACTCGATGACGGTGACGACCGGGCCGAAGATCTCCTCCCGGGCGCAGCGGGCCTCGTTGGTGAGTCCGGTCAGGACGGTCGGCTCGACGTAGTAGCCGTCGGCCAGCTGAGGGTTCGAGGGAGCGCCTCCCCCGGCCAGGGCCACCGCGCCCTCCGCCCTCGCCAAGTCCAGGTAGCCCAGCACCCGGTCGCGCTGCCGGGCGGCGACCAGCGGGCCGATGTCCGGGTCGGTGAGGCCCGGGCCGATGCGGAGTGAGGCCGCGTACGAGACCAGCTTGTCGAGGAACTCCTCGGCGCCGCGCTGGAGCAGCAGCCGGGTGCCGGCCGAGCAGGTCTGGCCGGCGTTGCCGAAGGCCGAGGCCGCGACGGCGGTCAGCGCCAGGTCGAAGTCCGCGTCGGCGAAGACGACGACGGGTGACTTGCCACCCAGCTCCGTGACGGACGGCACGACGTTGGCGGCGGCGGCCTGTGCGACCTTGATGCCGGTGGGCACCGAGCCGGTGAAGGTGACCTGGTCGATGTCCGGGTGGCCGGCGAGGGCCGCGCCGGTCTCGCCGTCACCCGGGACCACGTTCAGGACTCCCGGTGGAAGACCGCACTCCAGGGCGATCCGGCCGATCTCCAGCGGGGTCAGCGGCGCTTCGGGCGACGGTTTGAGCACCACCGTGCAGCCCGCGGCCAGTGCCGGCGCGGAGCCCCGCGCGGTGTTCTGGAGCGGGTAGTTGAACGGGATGATCTGCCCGGAGACGCCGATCGGCTCGCGAACGGTGTAGTCGATCAGGCCGGGGCCGAGAGGGACCGTCGTGCCGCCGAGCTTGTCGGCGACGCCCGCGTAGAACTCGAAGTACCGGGCGGCCGCCTCGACATCCGCCTTGGCCTGCCTGAGCGGCTTGCCCACGTCCTGGCTCTCCAGACGGGCCAGCCGTTCGCCCTGGTAGCGGATGGCCTCGGCGATCCGGTACAGGATCCGGCCCCGGTCGGCGGCGCGCATCCGGGCCCACTCGGGCGCGGTGAACGCCGCGCGTGCGGCGGCCACCGCCTGGTCCACGTCTGCCTTGCCCGCCAGCGCCACCTGGGCGAGGGCCGTCCCGTCGGAGGGGTCGAGAACGGTGAAGGAGCGTCCGTCGGCGGCCGGTACCTGCTTGCCGTCGATCAGCAGCTCGGTCAGTTGGAGTTCGCCGCTCATGGCCGGATCTCCCCCAGCACCTCGCCGAAGATGACGACTTCGTCGCCCGGACGGACGGTACGGATCCGGCGCACCCAGAGCACGATGCCTTCCTGCGGGGCGCGGACCTCCTCCATCGTGTTGCCGTAGTGGTCGACGATGGTGGCGATCAGGTCGCCTTCCTTGCAGGTCTCCCCCGGCTCGGCGCGGGCGACGAAGAAGCCGCCGGCAGCGGAGCGGGCGAACGTGCCCGAGACGGCCGTGTAGGTGTCCCGCAACTGCGCCTCGCCGTCGGTCATCCCGAGTCGGCGCAGGATGTTGCGGATCGAGTCCATGTGCCGCTCGACGTTGGCCTCGCGGTAGGTGGCGCCGCCGACTTCGATGGTGATGGCGGGCTTGCCGGCCGCGAGGGCGGGGTGGCGGACCGTGCCGCCCCACTTGCCGCCCTTCCAGACCAATTCGTGCCCGGCGGCGAGGGCGAGGTCCGTCGCCAGTTCCTCGTAGCCGCCCTGGAGGATGACGAGCGGGGCGATCTCCCCGTACGCGCCTCCGGTGTGCAGGTCGACCAGGGCGTCGATGGCGGGGACGACCTGCTCGACGAAGGTCGCGGCCAGGCGCTGCGAGTACGAGCCCTCCGCGTCACCCGGGAAGATGCGGTTGAGGTTGAGGTGGTCGATGCTGCCGGCGCGGGAGGCCGCCTCGAAGGCGGGGGTGTTCATGCAGGGGATGCCGACGAGGGTGCCGCGAAGGGTGGTCGGGTCGATCTCGGCGAGGACGCGCCGGATGGCCTCCTGGCCGTCGTACTCGTCGCCGTGCACGCCGGCGTCCACGCACAGGACGGGGCCGTCCTGGGTGCCGTTGACGACGATCAACGGAATGCCGAGCTCCACGCCGTAGCTGCTGGTGCCGACCGGGATGAGGCCCTGTGCGCGCTCACCGGGGGCCACGGACAGCGGACCGATGGAGTACATGTCGTTCCTTTCCAAAACGTGCGTCGTGCGTCAAAGGCGGGCGGAAAGTGCGGGTGCTGTGGTCATGACGCGGTCTCACCTCCCGCGGCGAGGCCCACACCGGGCTCGGTCGGCAGGAGGACGTCCTGCTGGCCGGAGCCGCTGAGCCTGCGCACCACACCGACCAGGGCGAGGGCCACGACGGCGACCGCGATGAGGATCGCGCTGACGGCCGTCACCGACGGGTCGACGTCGTACTGGAGGACGTTGTACACCTGGACCGGCAGGGTCACCGTGTTCACGGAGGACAGGAACTGCGCGATGAAGAACTCGTCGAAGCTGGTGATGAAGGAGAAGATCGCGGCGGCGACCAGTCCGGGCATGGCCAGCGGGAGGGTGATGCGCCGGGCGACGGTGAGGCGGCTCGCGCCCATGCTGGCGGCCGCGTCCTCCAGCCGTTCGTCGATGCCCTTCAGCGTGGCCATGAGGATCATCACGGCGATCGGTGAGGCCAGCACGGTGTGGCCGAGGGCGAGGGCGATCGGGCTGCCGAGCATCGCTGCCGGTTCGAACAGCAGGAACAGGCCGAGGGCGATGACGACTTGGGGGATCACCAGCGGGGCCAGGACCAGACCGTAGACCGCTGAGCGCAGCGGCAGGTCGCTGCGGACCAGGGCCGTGGCCGCCGTCATGCCCAGGGTGAGGGAGAAGACGGTGGTCAGGCAGGCCACCAGGGCGCTGAGCGACAGCGCGCCCGGCCACTTGCTGCCGTCGGTGAACAGCACCTTGTACCAGTCGAGCGTCCAGGAGCTGGGTGGGAAGGAGCCGAAGGCGTCCTTGCCGAAGGAGGTGACGACGATGACGACGATCGGCAGCACCAGGAACAGCAGGATCAGCGAGGACAGGACGGCCAGCGTGATGCGTCCGGTCAGGGTGGAGCGGAGCTCGATCATGACCTCGCACCTCGGTTCCGGTACGCCTCGCCCGCCGACTTCAGCAGCCTGAGCAGCAGCAGCCCGGCGAAGGTGAGCAGCAGCAGGATGATGCCGAGCGCCGAGGCGCCGTTCCACTCGTTCTGCTTCATGACCTGTGTGTCGATGAGCGAGGCGACCATGGTCTGCTTCGGGCCGCCCATGAGGGCGGGGGTGATGTAGTAGCCGAGGCAGAGGATGAAGCACAGCACTCCGGCATTGACCAGACCGGGAGCGACCAGCGGCACGTAGACCCGGCGGAAGATGGTCACCCGGCCGGCGCCCATGCTGGCCGCGGCGGCCATCAGCCGACGGTCGATGCCCTTCATGACCGCGTACAGCAGCAGCACGGTGTACGGCAGCATCACGGATGTGGTGCCGATGACGACTCCCAGCTCGTTGTAGAGCAACTGGAACGGGGCGCCGGGGACGTGAAGGCCCGTCAGGACGCTGTTGACGACCCCGTGTTCACCGAGCAGGATGATCCAGCCGTAGGTGCGCACCAGGGCGCTGATGAAGTGCGGGACGACCACGACCACCATCACCAGGCCCGCCCACAGGGGCTTGAGCCGGGACACCGCGGCGGCCAGGACGAAGCCGACGACCAGGCTGAGCATCGAGGTCTCGGCGGAGATCCGCAGGGTGGTGAGGAGGATCTCCAGGTTGGCCCCCCGGAAGGCATCCGTGTACCAGTGGAGGGTGAAGCCTCCGTCCTCGCCCTTGAGGCTCAGCATCAGGGTGCTGAAGATCGGGTAGACGAAGAGGACCAGCAGGTAGACGACGACGGGGGCGGCGTTGAGCAGTCCGAAGCGGGTGCGGCGGTCGGACAACCGGCGGCCCCGTTGTTCCTTGCGGGTCACCGGGGCTGTGGAGCCCGGTGCCGGAGCGAGCACGGCCATCGTCCTCACCCCCCGTCTTCCGCGTCGGCGAACACGCTGACGTTCGCGGGGTCCGCGGCGAGGTCCACGCGCTCGCCGAGGGCGGGCGCGCGGCCCGCGGGCAGTTCCAACCGTACGAGGCCGGTGTCCGAGCCGGTGAGGGGGCGGACGGTGACCCTGACGAGGGTGCCGACGTAGGTGACCGTCTCGACGGTCCCGGTACAGAAGCCGTCGCCGGCGGGACACAGGAAGAGCCGACCGGGCTGGACCGCCGCGCGTACCCGTGCGCCGTCCGGGGCGGCCTGCGGGCGGGCCTTGAGCAGGCCGCCGGTGTCGAGCCGTACGAGCGTGTGCTCTGCGGTCTGTTCCTCGACGCGACCGGGGAGGAAGTTCGCCGCGCCGAGGAAGTCTGCGACGAAGGGTGTGCGGGGGCGCTCGAAGAGCTCCTGCGGGGTGTCGAACTGGTCGATCCGCCCGTCCCGCATGACCGCGATGCGGTCGGAGAGGACGAGGGCCTCCTCCTGGTCGTGCGTCACATAGATGACGGTCAGGCCGAGTTCCTGCTGGATGCGCTTGATCTCGGTCTGGAGCTGGTCGCGCAGTTTCTTGTCGAGGGCGCCGAGCGGCTCGTCCATCAGGATGACCGGCGGCCGGTAGACCAGGGCGCGGCACAGGGCGACGCGCTGCTGCTGGCCGCCGGACAGCTCACGCGGTCGGCGGCGGGCCATCGCGGACAGTCCGGCCATCTCCAGCGTCTCGCCGACCCGACGGCGCTGCTCCGCCTTCGGCACGCCACGCAGTTGCAGCGGGAAGGCGACGTTCTCCCAGACCGTCATGTGCGGGAAGAGCAGGTACTGCTGGAAGACGAAGCCCAGACCGCGCTTCTGCGGAGCCAGGCGGGTGACGTCGTTGCCGCCGGCGACGATGCTGCCGGAGTCGGGCTCGCAGAATCCGGCGATCATCATCAGGGTGGTGGTCTTGCCGGAGCCGGAAGACCCCAGGAAGGTGACGAACTCACCCGCCGCGATCTCCATGGAGACCTCGTCGACGGCCGTCACTCCCCCGTAGGTCTTGCGCAGTCGCCGCACGGAGAGGGCTTTTCCGCTGCCGGCCAACGCTGCCGGAACGGCGAGCGAGGGCTCGGACATCACATGGGTCTCAGGCATGCGTCCACTCCTGCCAGCGCTTGGCCACCGTGGCCTGGTTCTCCAGCCACCACTGGACGTCCATGTCGAAGCCGGTCTTGAGGTGCTCCGGGGAGCTGGCCAGGTTCGCGGCGGTGTCCGGGGAGAGTTTCTGGTAGGCGGCGGGCACCGAGGGGGCCATCGGGTACAGCTCGGCGTAGGCCGCCTGCACATCGGGCCGCAGCGCGAAGTCGATGAGCTGGTAGGCGGCCTCGGTGTTCGCCGCACCCTTGGGGATGCCGAGGGCGTTGCTCTGCCGGCGGGCGCCGTTCCACTGGTAGGCGAGGGGCGAGCCCTGCTTGATCAGGGCGTCGAGGCGGCCGTGCCAGACGTCGGTGACGACGACTTCCTTGCGGCCGAGGAGTACGCCGGGCAGGGCGCCGGTGTCCCAGTACTTCTTGACGGATCCCTTGATGTTGTCCAGGGACTTGAATGCGCGGTCCACGTCGAGGGGGTAGAGCTTGTCCAGGGGCACCCCGTCGGCGAGGAGGGCGAATTCCAGCACGGGACGGTCCGCGTCCAGGCCCTGCAGGGCCCGGTCGCCGGGGAACGCCTTGGTGTCCCAGAAGTCGGCCCAGGTGGAAGGCTTCTTCCCGTCCCAGACGTCGGTGCGGTAGGCCATCACGCTGGCCCAGTAGTTCTTGCCGACGGCGTTGGAGGTGACCAGGGTGCCGGCGATGCCGGCGTTCTTGAAGTTCTTCAGCCGGTCGTAGTCCAGGTCCTCGGTGGCGCCCGCCTTCTTGAAGCGCAGGAAGTCGGACATCGAGTCGTCGATGACGTCGAACTGCGGGCGGCCCTGCTGGATCTGGGCGAGCATCTGCGCGTACTGGATGTTCACCACGTCGATCCGGATTCCGGTCTCCTTGGTGAACGCGTCGTAGATGGCCTTCCGGTTGGCGTCGCCGTAACTGCCGCCGCTGTCGCGGACGACCAGCGTCTTGGAGGCCTTGCCACTGCTGCCTGCGGCGGACCGGCCGGTGCCGGTGCCGCAGGCGCTGAGGGCGGTCGCGGCGGCGACACCCGCCGTGACTCCGCCTACTCCGCGCAGGAACAGTCTTCGGTCGATCCT
Organism: Kitasatospora azatica KCTC 9699; assembly: GCF_000744785.1. Lineage (NCBI taxonomy): Bacteria > Bacillati > Actinomycetota > Actinomycetes > Kitasatosporales > Streptomycetaceae > Kitasatospora > Kitasatospora azatica. The sequence continues at coordinate 365,990 of NZ_JQMO01000002.1, forward strand.
GGCATCTTTCATCGTGTGCCTCCTGGCGGTGCTGGCCGTGGAAAGGGGAGCGGCTGGGGGACGTGGGTGGGCCGCTGGGATGGAGGTTTCAGGGGCGGGGATCCGCCTCGTCGGATCCGACGCCCGCACCGGGGGTCCGGAGGGTGGCGGGTCTCGTTTCCTGGCCGGGGTCCCACCGGGTGGCGATGGCGGCCAGTTCGCTGCCGGGGGCGACGGTGAGACCGTGCATGCCGTAGAAGACTCGCCCGCCGGCCGGGGAAAGGACCTTGTGCGCCTGGCTGTCGGCCGGGTCGACGATGCGGCCGATGACGTCGCCCTGCGCCACGTCGTCACCGGCGGAGAACTCCGGGTACCACAGGCCGGTGGCCTCGGCCGTGACACCGGCGGCCCAGACCCACTCGCGGATCGGCGCCGGGGCGCAGTCGTCCGGGTCTGTTGCCTGACGCGGCACTAGCACGCCCAGGTGGCGCAGCGCCCGGTACAGACCGTCGACGCGGCGGCGGGCCGTGGCCCCGTCACGCTGTCCGAGCTCGCCCACCTCGACGAGGACCGCCGAGATGCCCCGGCGGGCGGCGGCCGCGTGGCTGTTGCCGCCGTCGGCCTTCAGCCCGAGGATGACGTCCTCGATACCGAAGGACCCTGCCAGCTCGGCCGTCGCCTTGTCGAGGTCCGGGTCGCCGGTGAGGCGGTAGCCGACGAAGTCCCGCAGGACTTGGTCGATGCCGCCGCAGTGCAGATCGATGTAGACGTCGGCGCCGTCGACCAGGTGCGTGAAGAGCCAGGCGGCCAGCCGCTCGGTGGGGCTGCCGTCCGGGTCACCGGGGAAGACCCGGTTGATGTTCACGCCGTCGACAGGGGAAACGTTGAGCCGGCCCTGGTACACCGCTGGGGGGTTGGCGACCGGACAGATGATCACCTGCCCGCACACCTCACCGGGTTCCAGCAGGGCCGTCAGCCGCGCGGCGGCGTCGATGGGCGTGAACTCGCCGCCGTGCACGCCCGCGGTGATGACGACCCGGGGGCCCGGGCGGGTGCCGTTGACCAGGGTCAGCGGGATGTCCACGGTGAGGGTGCCGAGTTCGGCGCGGACGGTGCCGCGTGCCTTGGTGCCGGGCTGGGCTTCCAGGGAGCCGACGGAGAGGGTGGTGTCGTTCATGGTCATGCCTCCGTACGGCCGACGGTGGAGAGGAAATCGATGGGCTGCCGAGAGCCACCGTCCAGCGCGAGGTCCGCGGCGATGTCACCGAACGCGGGCGAGAGCTTGAAGCCGTGGCCGGAGAAGCCGGCGAGCAGGACGACGTTCTCGGCGCCGGGCAGCGGGCCGACCAGCGGGCGGCTGCTCTCGGTGTAGCCCTCCATATAGACGGACAGGCGGGTGGGGTCCGGGTGCAGGTCCGGCATGTAACGGCCGATCAGCTCGCTGAAGATCTCCAGCTCCTCCGGCTGCACCGTCCGGTCCAGTGCGTTCGGGTCGCCGGCCGGGCGGTGCAGGGCGCGCGACAGGCCGAGCTTGACGGAGACTCCGTCCGGGGAGGGCAGGCCGTAGCAGTGCGTGGGGGCCGTACGAATGAAGGCGGGGCGCTCCTGGCCGAACCAGGCGTCGGTGGTGGGCACGTACCAGGCGCTGACCAGGCGCCGGATGTCCACCTCCCACGGCAGGTCGGGCAGCAGGTCGTTGACCCAGGGGCCGGGGGTGACCACGGCCGTGTCGAAGTGCTCACTGCCGGCCTCGGTGCGGATCTCGACGCCGTGCGCGACGGGCACGATCTCTCGGACAGTGGTGTAGCGGTGGATCCGGGCGCCCAGCTGCTCGGCGCGCCGGGCGGCGGTCTGGATGGTCAGTTCGGGGCGGATGAAGCCGGCGCGGCGGTCGAGCACGGCTGCATCGCCGTCCTCGATGCGGTACTGCGGGAAGCGCTTGGCGAGGGCATCGGCGTCGAGCACCTCGTGGTCGAGTCCGTGCTCGGCGATGGACTCGAGGACCGTCGCCATCTGGTGGTGCTCGGTCGGCCCCATGAGCAAGCACCCGGTCAGGCGGCGCAGCTCGCGGCCGGTCTCCTGCTGGAGCTGCTCGAACAGGGCGTCGGCGTGCTTGAGGAGCGGAACGTAGCGGGAGTCCTCGAAGTGCGCGCTGCGGAAGATCCGGGTCTCACCGCCGGCGGCGCTGCGGTCGTGGCCGGGGGCGAACCGGTCGTATCCGACGACCTCGGCTCCGCGGGCCGCCAGCCGCCAAGCGGCCTGGCTGCCCATCGTTCCGACGCCGACGACGGCGACCCGCTTCCTGGCAGCTGACACAGGACTTTCCTTTCGTATCGCCGGAGCGCATGCTGGCCCCGACGTCGGGCTGTTCGTTTCGAGGTGGTTTGGACGGGGCCGGGCCCGTTGAGGCACAGCGCGCAACCGTCACTCTCGGGGTCTCGGGCTCGTCCGTCGGGATTCCCGGGAGAGCCGCGCCGTGCCACATTGTGGAATGCTGTGCTAGAATCTGGCACAGACAATGGCACCGCCACCAAGTGGAGTCAAGAGGTGTCCAGCAGAAATTTCAGGGATGAACAGGGGGAAACCGGATGGAAATGAAGAGCGTCACCAGGTCACTGCGAATCCTGGAGGCGGTCGCCCAGCATCAGCCGGTCACCGTCGGGGAGTTGACGAAGCTCTTCGAGCTGCCGAAGTCCACGGTGCAGCGGACCCTGGTCACGCTGGCAGAGGCCGGCTGGCTGCGCGCCAACCGCACGGACACCACTCGCTGGGAGATCGGCGCGCGTGTCCTCGTCGTCCGACCTGCCGCCCTGCAGGGGTCGAGCCTGTTCGCCGCAGCCCGCGAGCCGATGATCCGCCTCCGGGACGCGGCGAACGAGACCGTCCACCTGTCGGTGCCCGACGCCCTGCAGTGCATGGTCGTGGTGGACCGTGTCGACTGCGACCGCGCCGTACGGACCTTTCACACCATCGGCGACACGTCTCCGCTGCACGCGACCGCCGTCGGGCGCGCAGTCCTCGCCCATCTGCCGAAGCGCGACGTCGAGGAACTTGTCGCGCGGGGGCTGGAGCGCTTCAGCGACACGACCCCCGCCGACCCCGACGAGCTGCGGGCCGAGCTGGACCGGATACGCGCCGACGGCTACTCGATCAACCGTAACCAGTACCGGCCGGGCGTCTGCGCTCTCGCTGCACCGGTCCTCGACGGGGGCGGCACACCACTGGCCGCCGTAGGCATCTCCATGCCCGATTCCCGTTACAACGAGGACCGGGTACTCGAGTGGGGCCGCCTCGTCGCCGGCACGGCCGCGGAAGTCACCGAACGCCTGCGGGGCGCCTGACGGAGGGCCCGAGGGCTCCGCACCACCGAGGGGTCGGCTCCACGCGCCAGCGCAGAGCCGGCCCCTCAGCGCGTGCCACGAAGATCCATGCCGGATTGTGGAACGCTGTGCTAGAATCTGGCACGATCATGCCTGCGGCTTCACCGGGAGTCAAGAGGTCACGGATCCAGGGAACGGATGGGGGCACCCGGATGGAAATGAAGAGCGTCACCAGGTCACTACGAATCCTGGAGGCCGTCGCCCGGCACCAGCCCGTGACCGTGGGGGAACTGACGAAGCTCTTCGGACTGCCCAAGTCGACCGTGCAGCGGACCCTTGTCACCCTGAATGAGGCTGGCTGGCTGCGGGCGAACCGCAAGGACACCACCCGCTGGGAGATCGGCGCGCGTGTTCTCGCCGTCCGGCCGGCCGCGCTGCAGGGAGCCAGCCTGTTCGCCGCCGCGCGGGAGCCGATGATCCGGCTTCGCGACGCACTGAACGAGACCGTCCACCTGTCGGTGCCCGACGCCCTGGACGGCATGGTCGTGGTGGACCGCGTCGACTGCGACCAGGCCGTACGGACCTTCCACGCCATCGGCGACACCTCACCCCTGCACGCCACGGCCGCCGGACACGCGGTCCTCGCGCATCTGCCGAAGTCCGAGGTCGACGAGTTCGAAACGGGCATGCTCGAGGGCTACGGCGAGGAGACCATCACCGACCCGGCGGAGCTGCGTGCGGAGCTCCACCGGGTGAGAGACCGCGGATACGCCGTCAACCAGAACCAGTACCTCCAGGGTGTCTGTGCCATCGCGGCCCCTGTCCTGGACGGTGACGGCGTGGCGTTGGCGGCTCTGGCCGTATCCCTGCCGGACTCCCGCTTCGATCCCGGCCGACTCACCGAGCTGGGGCACCTGGTGGCCACCACCGCCGCGGACATCACCGCCCGGCACCTGGCCTGACGATGGTCCCGGCTCCGGGATCGATCGTAGGGATCGGCACTGGGCGCGGCTGAGCAATGCTCAACGGGTCAGCGGATGTCACCGGGCAGATTGCCGGCGCCGAGGCAAGCGTCGCCCATCGGCGTCACTTCACGATCACGTAGATCTTGCGCACGGTTTCGATGGTCTTCCAAACACCGACGAAACCCGGCTTCATGACAAAACTGTCACCTGCCTTGTAGACCACCGGCTCGCCACCTTCCGGCGTGAGTTCGACGATGCCAGCGAGGACATGGCAGAACTCGAAGGTCTCGCCCTTGATCGAGCGCGTCTCGCCGGGCGTCGCTTCCCAGACTCCCGTATGGATCATCTCCCCGCGGGCGACGTCCTGGGGCCAGGTCATGAACGCGGGGTCGCCGGAAACCAGACGTTCCGGGAGCGGGCCGGACTCATGCGGCGCGAAGGACGGATTGGTGTCGATGGTCTTCAGGAACGACATGCTTTTCCCTTCCTGGGCTCGAGAAGTTGGTAGCCGCGGCCCCGGCCGATCCATAAGCCTGGGCAGGAGACTCTGATGGAGGCGCTGGTTGCCGAGGCCGTCGCTGAGGAGAGGTCACGGGCCGTCCCCCGTGCCCAGCGGCGTGGAAACCGGGCACGGGGGACGGCCCGCCACGGTGCGTGAAGCGGGGCAGTCAGGGCATGACCACCTTCATCGCACGGGCACCGCGAGGTACTGGTACTCCAGGAACTCGTCGATCCCGACCCGGCCGCCCTCGCGGCCTAGCCCGGACTGCTTGACGCCGCCGAAGGGCGCGGCCGGGTTGGAGACGAGGCCGGTGTTGAGGCCGACCATGCCGACCTCCAGGTGCTCGCTGACGCGCAAGGCGCGGTCCAGGCCCTCGGTGAAGACGTAGCCGACCAGGCCCCAGGGGGTGTCGTTGGCCCGCCGGATCACCTCCTCCTCGTCGTCGAACGTGAGGATCGCGGCGACGGGGCCGAAGATCTCCGTGTCCATGAGGCGGCTCTCGGGGGACACGTCCGTGAGCACGGTCGGCGGGTAGAAGCAGCCCGGACCCTCCGGCGTACGGCCACCGACGAGGACTCGGGCACCGCGCTCCACCGCGTCGGCGACCAACGCCTCCACCTTGCCACGCCCTGTCCCGTCGATCAGCGGGCCGACATCGACGCCGTCCCGCGTGCCGGGGCCCACGACGAGCGCGCCCATCCGCTCGGCCAGCCGCCGCCCGAACTCCGCCACCACTGATCGGTGCACGAAGAAGCGGTTGGCCGCCGTGCACGCCTCGCCCATGTTGCGCATCTTGGCGACCATCGCGCCGTCCACGGCCACGTCCAGGTCGGCGTCCTCGAAGACGATGAACGGCGCGTTGCCCCCCAGCTCCATGGAGGTGCGTACGACGGTGTCCGCGCACTGGGCCAGCAGCAGCCGTCCGACCTGGGTGGAGCCGGTGAAGGACAGTTTGCGGATCCGCCCGCCGCGCAGCAGCGGTTCGCACACCTCCCCCGCACGGGAGGTGGTGACGACGTTCAGCACGCCGTCCGGCAGCCCGGCTTCCTGGAGGATCGCGGCGAGAGCCAGGCTGGAGAGAGGGGTCTGCGGGGCGGGCTTGAGCACCATGGTGCAGCCGGCCGCGATCGCCGGGCCGATCTTGCGGGTGCCCATGGCGAGGGGGAAGTTCCACGGGGTGATCAGCAGGCAGGGGCCGACCGGACGGCGGGAGAGCAGCATGCGGTTGCGGCCGTCGGGCAGGATGCCGGCGCCGCCGTCGATGCGGACCGCCTCTTCGGAGAACCAGCGGAAGAACTCCGCCGCGTAGGCCACCTCTCCTCTGGCCTCGGCGAGCGGCTTGCCCATCTCGGCCGTCATCAGGTGGGCGAGTTCGTCGGTGCGGTCGAGGATGATCTCGTAGGCGCGGCGCAGGATCTCGCTGCGGACCCGCGGTGCCGTGCGGGCCCACTCCCCCTGTGCCCGGACCGCCGCGTCCTCCGCGAGCCTGGCGTCCTCGGGGCCCGCGTCGGCGACATGGCAGAGGATCTCGCCGGTCGCGGGGTCGTCTACGGGCAGGGTGGCGCCGTCCGCGGCGTCCACCCAGGCACCGCCGATGAACAACTGCGTGGGTGTGTCGGTCATGAGGATTCTCCTGGTCGGTCGGCGGCGGGATCGAGCAGTTCCGCGAGATGCAGGGCGCGGATGCCCCGGTCACCGGCGAGGTGGTCGATCTGGGTGGCGCAGCTGAAGCCGTCGGCCACGACGACGGCCTGTTGGTCCCGGCCGACGGCGTCCAGCCGCGGTTTCAGGGCCAGTTCGGCGACGGCCATCGAGGTGTCGTAGTGCTGTTCCTCGAAGCCGAAGTTGCCGGCGAGTCCGCAGCAGCCCTCGGCCTCGTCGACCTTCCGTACGCCGAGTCGGCCGAGAAGGTCGCGAGGGTGGCTGCCCTTGAACGTGGCGTACTCGTGGCAGTGGGTCTGCAGCACGACGTCGTCCGGCAGCTCCGGTGGCGTCCAGTCCGGCGTGGCGAGGTCGATCAGGGCGCCGGTGAGGGTGTGGACCCGGGCCGCGACCCGGCTGGCCGCGGGGGTGCCGAGGAGTTCGGGCACGTCACGCCTGAGCGCTGCGGCGCAGCTGGGCTCAGCCACGACGATGGGCCGGTCGTCGCCGTTGTCCAGGCGGGCGACGGTACGGGCCATGATCCTGCGCGCGACGGACAGTTGGCCGGTACTGACCCAGGTCAGGCCGCAGCACAGGCCGTCCTCCACCGTGCACGGGATGCCGGCGTCGGCGAGCACCCGGCTCGCCGCTCCGGCCACCTCGGGACGGAAGGCGCGGGTGAAGCTGTCGACGAAGAGCAAGGCCTTCGCCGGTTCACCTGTCCTCGCCGTGCGCAGGGCCTGGCGTAGCGCGTGCCGGGAGGCGAAGGCCGGGATGCTGCGTTTCGTGGTCACGCCTCCCAGGCGGGCGAGCAGTTTGCCGACCGGTCCGCGCAGCAGCGCGTTGACCGGGCGCGCTGCGTATCCGGCGAGGAGGGAAGTGAGGGGCAGCCAGCCCAGCGAGTAGTGGGAGCGCGGCCTGAGCCTGGCCTTGTAGTGCTGGTGCAGGAACTCCGCCTTGTAGGTCGCCATGTCGACGCCGACCGGGCAGTCGCTGGAGCACGCCTTGCAGGAGAGGCACAGGTCGAGGGCGTCGCGCACCTCGGTCGAGCGCCAGCCGTTCTCGACCAGCTCGCCCCGCACCATTTCCTGGAGCAGACGGGCCCGGCCCCGGGTGGAGTCGTTCTCCTCCCCCGTGGCCCGGTAGCTGGGACACATCACGCCGCCCGCGTCGCTGCGGCAGCGGCCGACCCCGACGCAGCGGCGTACCGCACCCGCGAAGCCGTCCCCGTCGTGCGGGAAGGAGAAGAGGGTCTCGACGGGCACCACATCGGGGGGCGTGTGCCGTGCGAGGTCAGCGTCCAGCCGCGCCGGAGCCACGATGACGCCGGGGTTGAGCAGACCCTCGGGGTCGAAGATCCCCTTGAACTCGGCGAACGCCCGGATCATCCGGTGGCTGTACATGACCTCCAGCAGCTCGCTACGGGCCCGTCCGTCACCGTGCTCGCCCGACAGGGTGCCTGCGTGCTCGACGACCAGGGCGGCGGCTTCGGAGAGGAACCGTCGGGTGGCAGTCCGGCCGGTGCCCGTGGCTAGGTCGAAGTCGATGCGCACGTGGACGCAGCCCGCGCCGAAGTGGCCGTACAACACGCCGGTCAGGCCGTGAGAGGCCAGGAGCTCCCGGAAGTCGCGCAGGTAGGCGGCCAGGTTCTCGGGCGCGACCGCCGCGTCCTCCCAGCCGGGCCAGGACTCCCCGCCGTCCACCAGGCGCGCGGCGAGCCCGGCGCCGTCCTCTCGGACCCGCCACAGCGAGCGCCGCTCGGCCGCGCTCGCCACGACACGTCCACCGGTCATGCGGCCCCGGGCCTTGAGCACGTCCAGCAGTTCGGCGGCGCGGGCGTTCACCGCGGCCGCGTCGTCGCCGTCGAGCTCGACGTACAGCCAGGCGCTCCCCTCGGGCAGGCCGGTGACGGAGTCCGGGCCGCGGCGGGCGCGCATGGTGGCGACGATCGCCTCGTCCATGCCCTCCACAGCCGTGGGGTTCCAGCGCAGGATCTCGGGGACGTCCTCGGCAGCATCGACGACGTCGTCGTAGCCGAGGGTGAGGAGCGTTGAAGCCTGTGCGGTCGCCACCAGGCGGACCGTCGCTGCGGTGACGACCGCACAGGAGCCCTCGGTACCCACCAGTGCGCGGGCCATGTCGAAGCCGCGTTCGGGCAGCAGGTGGTGCAGCTGGTAGCCGGAGACCTGGCGCGGAATGCGGCCGAGCTCGGTGCGGATCGGGCCGAGGTTGCGAGCGATCAGACTCCGTGCGTCCGCTTCGAGCCGGGCGATGCGCTGGGCGGCGTCCGAGTCGTCGGGGTCTGCGGCGCGCAGGCCGGTGCGGTCGGCCAGGGCCCGGACGCCGTCGGCCGTCACGATCTCCAGCGCCTCGATGTGGCCGCTGGTACGGCCGTGCCGCACCGACCGGTTGCCGCACGCGTCGTTGCCGATCATCCCGCCGACTGTGCAGCGGCTGTGCGAGGACGGGTCGGGCCCGAAGGTGAGCCCGTGCGGGGCGGTTGCGCCGCACAGCGCGTCGAGGATCACGCCGGCCTCGACACGCGCGGTACGTGCCTGCGGGTCGATGTCCAGGATCCGGTTCATGTACCGGGAGAAGTCCAGGACGACGCCCGGTCCGACCGCGTTGCCCGCCATGCTGGTACCGCCACCGCGCGCGGTGACCGGCACGCCCGCCTCCCGGCAGGCCCGCACCACCGCGACCACGTCGTCGGCGGAGCTCGGGAAGGCCACGGCCCGCGGCGGCACCCGGTAGTTGGAGGCGTCGTAGGCGTAGGGGCCGGTGGCACCACGGCCGGTCTCCACCCGCAGGCCGGGAGCGGTCTCGGCGAGCCGCGCGAGCAGCGGCTCCAGGGCCGTGGCGGTGTCCGTCATCGCCGTGCCGCTCCCGATGCGCCGACCTCCACCGCGGCCGCCCACGCGCGGAGTCCCTCGTCCACCGCCGTCTCGTCGATCACCAGTGCCGGGATCATCCGCACGACCTGGTTCCAGGCACCGCACAGCAGCAGAAGCAGGCCCTCGTCGACGGCCGCGCGCTGCACCCGGGCGGCGGTCTCGGGGTCGGGACTGCCGTCCTCGGTGACGAACTCGGTGGCCAGCATCAACCCGAGGCCGCGAACGTCGCCGATGGCCGGGGTGCGGTCGGCGACCGCCTCCAGGCCCTGGCGCAGCCGCTTGCCCATGGCTTCGGCGTTCTCCACGAGCCTCTCGTCGCGGACCACGTCGAGCGTGGCGCAGGCCGCGGCGCAGGCGACGGCGTTGGCGCCGTAGGTACCGCCCTGCGAGCCGGGCCACGCCTTGGTCATCAGCGCCTCGGAGGCGGCGATGCCGGACAGCGGGAAGCCGCTGGCCAGGCCCTTGGCGGTGACCAGGATGTCGGGCGTGACACCGAAGTGGTCGTGGCCCCAGAAGCGGCCGGTGCGGCCCACACCGGTCTGCACCTCGTCGAGGATCAGCAGGAAGCCGTGCCGGTCGGCGCGCTCCCGCAGGCCCTCCAGGAAGGCGCGGGGCGCGGGAACGTAACCGCCCTCGCCGAGCACCGGCTCCACGATGATCGCGGCCGTGTCGGCGGGCGAGGAGATCGTCTGGAGGGTGTAGTCCAGCTCCCGCAGGGCGAAGCGGGTCGCGGTCTCCTCGTCCCAGCCGTAGCGGTAGGCGGACGGGAACGGGGTGACGACCACTCCGCTCATCAGCGGGGAGAAGCCGGACCGGAAGCGGGTGCCGGAGGTGGTCATGGAGGCGGCGGCCACCGTGCGGCCGTGAAAGCCGCCGTGGCAGACGATGACGTTGGGGCGGCCGGTGGCCTGACGGGCCAGCCGCAGCGCGGACTCCACCGCCTCGCTGCCGGAGTTGCTGAAGAACAGGCTGTCCAGGCCGGCCGGCAGCACGTCGCCCAGCTTCTCCACGAGGCGGCGCAGCGGCTGGTGCATGACCGTCGTGTACTGACCGTGGATGAGACTGCCGACCTGCTCCTGTGCGGCCGCCACCACCTTCGGGTGGCAGTGCCCGGTGCTGGTGACACCGATGCCGGCGGTGAAGTCCAGGTAGCGCCGGCCGTCTTCCCCATAGAGGTGGACGCCCTCTCCGCGGACGGCCACTACCGGGGTCGCCTGGCGAAGGTGCGGCGATAGGTTCGTCATGCTCGTCTCCCAGCCCAAAGATCATCGGTGATGGATGCGTGCCGGCCCCTCGAGCATCTCGGAGGTCCCGAAGGCGGACAACGAGTGTTGTGTCCGCCCCGGGACCCGGCTCTGGACGAAATGTCAGGCCGGCGCCCTCCCCGGCCGGGGGTACCGTCGCTGCAATGCCCGATGCGACGCTCTTGCGCAGGTCAGGTGCCGTTTGTCAGAGTGACCGGGCACGTATGGAGGCCACGCCGTGAACGCACAGCCCACCGTCCCTCCGCCGGACGCCAGCGGACCCGCCGAAGACGCCCGACACCACGACCGTCCCTTCAACCCCACGGTCGCGGACGTGCTCGCGCTCCCGGTCTTCGCCGCAGGTCTGCCAAAGGTCGTCACCGGCGGCTCCGCACTGGACCGTCCCGTGCGCTGGGTGCACATCACCGAGCTCACCGACCCCGCGTCCTTCCTCAAGGGCGGCGAACTCGTGCTCACCACGGGGATGCCCCTCCCGGAGGAGCGCACGCTGGTGCGCCGGTACGTCGACGAGCTCGCCGACATCGGAGCCGCCGGCCTGGTGCTGGAACTCGTCCGGCGCTACCACCGGCCTCCCGACGAACTGACCCGCGCCTGCCGGGCACGCAACCTGCCGCTCATCACGCTCTCACGGGACGTCAACTTCCTTGAGGTCACCCAGGTCGTCCACGCGCTGATCGTCAGCAACCAGACGACCGCGCTGCGAAGGACCCAGCAGATCCACGAGGTCTTCACCGCCCTGACGCTTCGCGGTGCCACCCCCGAGGACGTGCTGCGCACCGCGGCGGAGACCTGCGGGCGCACCATGGTCCTGGAGAACCTGGTGCACCAAGCGGTCTTCTGCGCGCCGTCCGGCGGCCGGACCGTGGAGGAGGCGCTCACCCACTGGGAAGGGCGTTCCCGTGCGACACCCGCATCCGCTGCCCCCGGAGTGCACGGCCCCGAAGGCTGGCTGGCCGCCCCCGTCGAGTACCGGGGCGAGCGATGGGGCCGCCTGATCATGCTCCCGTTCCCCACACCGGCAACCACCGGCAAGAAGCACCGCGGTCATGAGCGGCCATTCGATCCCGAAGACGTCACCGTCCTGGACCGAGCGGCGATGGCCCTCACCATCGCCCGTCTCATCCACTCCACCACCTGGGAACGCCGGGCACACCGCAACGCCCTCACCGACCTGGCCGAACAGCGGCACCGCTCCCCCGGCGAGGCCCGGGCCCGAGCCGAGGCCCTCGGCCTTCCCCTCAGCGGCAGTTTCCTCGCGGCCCTGGTGGAACTGGGACCCGATGCCGACCATGCCGAAGCGGAGGAACACCTCGCCCAGGAGTTGCGGGCGACCGGCCAGCCGGCACTCATCGGCGAGCTGCGCAGCGGGAGCATCGGAGTGCTGCTCGCATTCGGCCGCTCCACGCCGTGGCGGCCCGTCGTCGAACGGCTCGCCCGCGCGGCCACGACGGTAGCCCCGCAGGCAGTGGTGAGCGTCGGCTCCGAGATCAACGACCTCTCCCACACCGCCCGTTCCTTCCGCGAGGCGTCCCGCGTCGCAGCGGCCCTACCGCCCGGATCGTCCTCGGGCAAACCCTTCCACGAACTCTCCGACATCGGCCTGCGACAGCTGCTCTACTCACTGCGCGACGACGTACGGATCCAGGAGTACGTGGAACGCCAGATCGGCCGCCTCATCGACCACGACGCGCGCCACGGCACCGACCTGGTGACCGTCCTCCACCAGTACCTGGACGCCGCAGGCAGCAAGACCGCCACCGCCCGGCGCGGCGACCTCGCCCGACAGACCGTCTACTACCGCCTGCGCCAGATCGAACGGCTCCTGGGTTGCGACCTCGAGTCCGGCCGCCAGCGCACCGAACTGCACGTGGCCCTGACCGCACTCGAAGCCCTACGGCCCCGCTGACGTCCTCGCAGGCTCTTCACAGGTGGCCAGGAGACTGCTGCTGCGCTCCTGCCGAGGGCTCGTCATAACAGAGCTAAACCCATCCAGCTTCAACCTGAGTACGTGGATCAAGTCGTGCGTTGGCCTTCGGGCGGTTGCCGATTCCGATTGCGGCCACTACGGCCGAAACGGCAGACAGGCCGGCGATGTAGTAGCCGGGCGCGAGGAAGTGGCCGTGCCCGACGAGCCAGGTCGCTACGTACGGCGCGCTCCCGCCGAACACGGCGCTGGCGAGCTGATAGGCCAGCGCGCTTGCCGAGGTACGGACGCGCGCCGGGAACAACTCGGCGAGCGCCAGGATGCTTGTCGTGGAAATGCCGCTGTAGGCGAGTCCGAAGACTCCGACGACGAGGCAGGATTCGAGCACCGTACTGTGCTTCAGCAACGCAAATGCTGGGATGGCCCAAGCGCCCAAGCAGAGTGCAGAAGCTACCGCGATGGGCTTCCGTCCGATCCGATCTATGGCTCGCCCGGCCAGGAGGGAACCCACGATCAGAAGGAGCTGGAGTACCAACTGCACGAACAGGGAGTCGGCGTTGCTGAACCCTGCTGTCGTGACGAGGTATGACACGAGGAACGTACTCATGACGAAGTACGCGACCGATTGGGTCATGACCAATCCGATCAAGATCAGCATCGGCTTCTTCGCTACCTTCAGTGCCTGCACCACTGGCATGGATTCTATGTGCCCTTCGGCCTGCAGAGCAGTGAACACGGGCGACTCGTCCACTCGCAGCCGCAGATACAGACCGACCAATGCGAGTGGCGCTGCTGCAACGAACGGCACTCGCCATGCCCACGAGGCCAATTGTTCCGGTGTCGTCGTGGAAGCCATGACCATTGACACCAAGGCGCCGGACGCCGTCCCGAGAGTGACCGATATCCCGGTGAGCGATGCGTATCGACCTCGCCGACCCGGGGGCGTGTGTTCGATCACCAAGATGGTCGAGCCGGCGAACTCTCCGCCGGCCGAGAATCCCTGCACCAATCTGCACAGGACAAGCAACAGCGGGGCTGCGACGCCGATTTGAGCATAGCTGGGCAACAGGCCCATAACTACTGTACCTGCGCTCATCAACAGTACCGACACGAGGAGTGCTGAGCGCCGGCCGACTCGATCGCCGAGATGACCGAAGACAATAGCGCCCAACGGACGGAGGAGGAAGCTCACTCCGAAGATCGCGAAGGTGGACAACAGGGCGGAGGTGGGGTGGGATTTCGGGAAGAAACTGGCCGCGATAGCGGTCGCGAAGAAGCCGTACAGGGCGAAGTCGTACCACTCCACAACGTTGCCGATCGCGCCGGCCCGGAGCGCTCTTGCTCGTGCGGCAGCATTGCCGTCATTCATTGGACGCTCCCAGCGTCTCGCAACCGTGTTGATGTCACCGGTGTTGTTCTGTGCCAGTTGCTCGGCGCTCGACTGCGCCGTGCCTGATCGGTCTCCGCCCACAGGGCCGGAGTGCAGTCGCCGGCACGATGGAAGACAAAAGGCTGGGCACGAGTTCTCCGATTCGGGCAGGAGCGCGGGGGCGGGAGATGACCCCGGCCCGGACAGGTCGCGGGCGGCCTGACCAGGTAGACCATAGGCCAGGCAAGCCTTACCTAACAAGCTCCTGTTTTGACTGCGGCTGCGTCCACTGGGCCCGGCGGTGCCGCGTGTTGCTGCGGGACATCTTGCGCTTGGGTACGGCCATGGCGGTTCTCCTCGTGAGTGGTGGTTATGCGTGGGTGGACACCGCCGGCCGCGTCGAGCGCTTCCACCGCCGCTACGGGGGCGGGCGCGGCTGATCAGGAGCGGCGCAGGCGCTCCAGTACGGCCGGGTCCTGTCCGTCGAGCCAGTCCGCGAGTTCGCGAAGGGACACGCACCGCACCCCGTCGCGGCGGCACACGGTCCGCATCACGTCCCCGGCGACCCGCACCTGGTCGGCGCCGTCCCCGGCGCGGGGGTCGGTGTCGACGAGCAGCGGTGCCCGGTTCCCGCCGTAGGCGTGCTCGAATGCGGCGAGGTAGTCCTGCTCGCTCTGCCGCTGCCGAACCGGGAACTGCCAGATGCCGTCCGCCTGGACCGGCCAGGAGTCCGCACCGACGTTCGCGCTCCCGCTCGCGTCGTACCGCCAGCCGAACTGCTGCTCGGCAGCGAGCAGCGCGGGCTGCGCCGGTCGGCACGGGGCGCGGCCGCCGGCCAGCTCGCTCTGGTAGTCGAACGGCACCGGAGGCAGCTCGGTGAACCCGGTGTCGGTCTTCCAGAAGCGGACCAGCGAGTACGCCTGGTCGATCTCGTTGGCCCAGTCGTCGCTGCTCCAGTCCGGCGCGCCCTTGGCGCCGCAGAACTGCCCGTTGAGGCCGCTGGCGATCTCGTCCCCGACGAGCCAGGCCTGGCCGAGCTGACCCAGGGTCGCCTTCACCTGCTCGTCGGTCGGGAACGGGATCGCCGCGGTGCCGGGGTCGTGCTGGGGCGGGCGGTAGAGCGAGCGCTTCTCGACCGGCAGCAGGTCGAGTCCGCGCAGGAAGAAGGTCACCTTGGCGTTGTTCGCCTTGCCCAGGGCGCGCACCTGCGAGAGGGAGTGGCTGTCGTCCTCCAGGGCACCGTCGAAGGAGAACACCACGAACTGCGGCGGCTTCTGTCCCGCCGTCAGCTTCGTGACCGGCGGCAGGCCGGGTTGCGGACCGGTGTTCGCGCCGGAGCCGTCGTCGACCAGGGTCACCGTGCCGTCCCGGCCAGTGCCCCGGTCGGGGCTGGAGGAAGCGACCGCACCGCGCCCGGGACGCTTGGCCGGCCCCGGGGTGGCCGGCATGAAGGCGAGGGCCACGGCGACACCCGCCACCACCACGCCCGCGGCGGCGCGGGGGTTCGTCGGTCGCGCAGCGGCCCCTCCGGTCGAAGCGTGCTCGTTCATTCGTAGGGGTCACCCGGCTCAGGGACGGTCACGACCTGCTGGACCGTCAGCGCCGGCACCGCTCCACTGCCGCCCGCCGCATTGCCGGGCTGCCAGACTCCCGTCACCTGGACCCACACACCCTCCGGCGGCGCGCTGGTGCCCAGGATCTCCACCTTGCTGGTCTGGGCGTCCGCGGCGCAGCAGGTGATGGTCAGTCTGGCCAGGTACCAGCCGCCGCCGTCCTTCTTGGGCGTGGCGAAACCGGTCAGCCGCACCCGCCTCCCGGCCAGTGCGGCCGAGGAGTCCCAGACGGCTCGTGCGTCGAAGTCCGCCAGCCGTATCGGCAGCGGGTCGCCGGCGGGCAGCGGCGCGAAGCCTGCGGCCGGGGCCGGCTCGGCGGCCGTGCTGTCCGAACGCTGCGCTGTGAAGGCGCCCAGCGCGTCGGGCGCGATCAGGAAGATCGCCGCCACCGGAAGGACCAGCAGCCAGCCGATCCGGGAGCCGCCGTGGCCCTGGTCATGCCCGTGTCCGTGGTCGTGGTCGTGGTGCTCCGTCACTCGCTCCCCAGCGTCCGGCCGGAGCAAGTCCCGCACCACCGCGACCGCACTGACCAGGCCCGCCAGGACCAGGAGCACACCGGTGGCGACGAGGTAGGGCTGCAGCGCCCGGCGCACGTACCGCAGGTACAGGTCGCTGAAGAGCGTGATGTGCAGGAGCGCGGCACCGAGCAGCACCTGGAGCACCGGCTGGACCTCGCGCCTCACAGCAGCCACCACCCCACGAGTGCCGACATCAGCACCGCGACGGTGAACGTGGCGGCCGAGAACCGCCAGGCGAACGACCGGCCGAAGGTACCGGCCTGAAGCGCGATCAGCTTGGTGTCGACCATCGGCCCCACCACCATGAACGCCAGTCGCGCCACCGGCGGGAACCCGCTCAGCCCGGCGGCGACGAACGCATCCGCCTCGGAGCAGACCGCCAGCAGCACCGCGAGCACCGCCAGCACCAGCACCGAGACCCCCGGCACCCCGGCCACGGACCCGAGCACCCCGCGCGGCACGGCCACGTTGAGCGTGGCCGCCGTCAGACCGCCGACCACCAGGAACCCGCCGGCGTGCAGGAAGTCGTGCTCCAATGAAGCCCGGAACGTCGCCCAGCGGCGTCCCACTCCGGCAGGCAACTCGCGCAGGATCCGCGGCCGCAGCCACTCCGGACGCCCGAACCGCTCCCACAGCAGCCCCATCAGCACCGCCGTGGCCAGCGAGGCGACCAGCCGCGCCGCCACCATCTCCGGCCTGCCCCGGAAGGCGACCCCGGTCGCCACCAGCACCACCGGGTTGATCGCCGGCGAGGACAGCAGGAAGGCCAGCGCGGCCGACGGCGCGACCCCGCGCCTGATCAACCGGTCCGCGACCGGCACCGAGGCGCACTCGCAGCCGGGCAGCACGACACCGGCGGCGCCGGCGATCGGCACCGCGAGCAGCGGGTTCCTCGGCAGCGCCCGCTCCAACCAGGCCGCCGGCACGAACGCGGCCACCGCCGCCGACAGCACGGTCCCCAGCAGCAGGAACGGCAACGCCTGGACGCACACCGCGATGAACACCGCCGCCCACGCCTGCAGCCAGGGCGCACCTCGCCAGGCACCCAGCAGCCGCGACCCCGTCAGCAGGGCGACCATGCCCATGAGCAGTAGCCCCGGCGAGCCCAGCCAGTAGCGCCTGGCCGAACTCGGCGAGACCAGCCGAGCCCGCGCCTGCTGCGAGGACTCGACCATGCTCTCGTTCGCCATCCGAACTGCCGCTCTCCAACTCGCCCGCCCCGGCCACCCGGCCGACCGCCGCGCCGAGTCTAGCCAGCCCACCACCGTCCGGCTGGTCCTGCCCCGGGTGGCGCTGCACGGGTGCACCTGGTCTACGACTCGCCGCAGCCGGGAGCCTCGCAGCAAGTCATGCGCCGAACCCCGATCGGAGGGGCTCAGCGGCGCGGTCAGGCACAGCTGCCCGAAGTACGAGTTTCGCGCCAGTTGCCTCAGCTGGAACCAGCACATCGCGAGGTAGGGCTCGGGGCCGCTCATACCGGGAGAACCGACTCCCTCCGGTGCGCGTCTTCCTCCGGCCCTCAGCCCAGAGCTCCGGCGCCGGACTCATCGCCCGCACCCTGGAGGATCTGCGGGTCTGCACGGGCGACCGGTTCCTCGAACTGGGCGCGTGCACGGGCTACCTGTCCGCGGTCGCCCACCGCTTGCCCCGCCGCCAGGGCCGCCGCCCTGCTCACCGAACGCCGTACGGCGATGCCCCGGTTGCGCGACCTGATGCGTGAGGACCTGGGCAACGGGCCGCTGGGGATTCAGTGACGCGGGTGACTCCTCGGCCTTTCACCCGATCACCGAGAGGTCGGTTGACGGCCTGTCAGCGCGGGATGGCAGGATCCCGCCCGTGCACACCGACGACTTCTGGCACCTGATCGACGACGCCCGCACGGGCGCCGTCGACGACGAGGACCACTCCGACGCCCTGGTCCGACTGCTCGCACAGCTGGCACCGGGGGAGATCATCGCGTTCCAGCGCCGGTACCGGGAGTACAAGGCCCTTTCCTGCACCGAGCCACTCTGGGCCGCCGCCTGCCTGGTCAACGAGGAGGCCGACGACGAGGGCTTCGACCGCTTCCGGGACTGGCTGATCGGCCAGGGCCGCGACCGCTTCGAGGCCGCACTCGCGGACCCGGACAGCCTGGCCACGGCGACGTGGGACGCTCAGTCGATCGAGGACGCCGAGAACCTGGCCTATGCGGCGCCGGACGCCTACCGGCAGCTCACCGGGGGCGAGCTGTTCCTGCCGGACGTGGCGCTGGAGCGGGCTTTCACCGGACGGGCCTGGGGCCCGCAGGACCTCCCCCGGCTGCTACCGCGCCTGGCGACCCGGGTCGGCCGGACCGTCTGACCGCCTCACTCACACCCCGGCGCGCCCGCCCGGCACACCACCGCCCTCGTCGAGGCCAGCGCGGCACGCGAGCTCGCTGAGGAGACCGGGCTCGCCGGTCTGCAGCTGGAGTACGCCCGCACCCTGGACTTCACCAACCAGAACGGCCGCCGGGTCCGACGCTCGGCACTGCCCTGTCGTAGGGGCGAAGGGGGGTGCGCTTCACCTGGGATCAGCGCACCCTGGACATCGCGGCCCGCTTCGGCGCTGCCGTGCTCAGTCGAAGCGCAGATCAGAGAGCTGTTTATCAGAGAGCTGTCTATCGGAAACGGTCACGGTGAGGTCATCCTCGGGAAGGGAATCGGTCGCTCTGGCGGCCAGGACCGAGGCCATCTCCCGGCCTGCGCGGTGGATGCGCGCGGGCAGGCCTTCGGTGTGCGCGTCGCCGCCTGAACCCCAGTCCTCCGATGCCGCGTACACGCCGGTCGGTAGGACCACGGTCCGCAGGTAGGCGAAGAGCGGGCGCAGCGCGTGTTCCAGGACGAGGGAGTGACGGGGAGTGCCTCCCGTCGCTCCGATCAGGACCGGCTTGCCGGCGAGGGCGCCTGGATCGATCAGATCGAAGAAGGACTTGAACAGCCCGCTGTACGAGGCGCTGAACACCGGTGTCACGGTGACCAGACCGTCGGCGCTCGTCACTGCCTCGATCGCGTCGGCCAGTTGCGGTGGGGGGAATCCGGTGACGAGGTTGTTGGCGATGGCGACGGCCAGGGCTCGCAGCTCGATGACCTCCACCTCTGCCTTGTGTCCTTGATCGGCGAGCTCGTCGCGGACCGTGTCGGTGAGACGGTCCGTCAGCAGGCGTGTGGACGAGGGGGTGCTCAGACCCGCGGACACGGCGACGAGCTTCATACGGTCACCCCTTCCCCAGCGGCCGGCGAAGCGGCGGCGAGCAGGGACCGGTGGGTCGGCGCCTCGGGTACACCGACCGGCCGCCCCTTCGCGAACTCCTCGCGCAGCACCGGTACGACCTCCTCGCCCAGCAGGTCGAGCTGCTCCAGGACGGTCTTCAGTGGCAGTCCCGCGTGGTCCATGAGGAACAGCTGGCGCTGGTAGTCACCGGCGTACTCGCGGAACGACAGGGTCTTCTCGATGACCTGCTGCGGTGATCCGACGGTCAGCGGGGTCTGGTCGGTGAACTCCTCCAGGGACGGGCCGTGCCCGTACACCGGCGCGACATCGAAGTACGGCCGGAACTCGTGTACCGCGTCCTGGGAGTTCTTCCGCATGAAGACCTGGCCGCCAAGGCCCACGATCGCCTGCTCCGGTGTGCCGTGCCCGTAGTGGGCGTAGCGCGTCCGGTACAGCTCGACCATGCGCTTGGTGTGGTCGGCGGGCCAGAAGATGTTGTTGTGGAAGAAGCCGTCGCCGTAGTACGCGGCCAGCTCGGCGATCTCCGGGGAGCGGATCGAGCCGTGCCAGACGAAGGGCGGTACGCCGTCCAGCGGGCGCGGGGTCGAGGTGAAGCCCTGCAGCGGGGTGCGGAACTTCCCCTCCCAGTCCACCACGTCCTCGCGCCACATCCGGTGCAGCAGGCTGTAGTTCTCGATGGCGAGGTTGATGCCCTGCCGGATGTCCTGGCCGAACCACGGGTACACCGGACCGGTGTTGCCGCGGCCCATCATCAGGTCGACGCGGCCGTCGGCCAGGTGTTGGAGCATCGCGTAGTCCTCGGCGATCTTCACCGGGTCGTTGGTGGTGATGAGGGTGGTGGCGGTGGAGAGGACCAGCCTGTCCGTCTTCGCCGCTATGTAGCCGAGCATCGTGGTCGGCGAGGACGGCACGAACGGCGGGTTGTGGTGCTCGCCGGTCGCGAAGACGTCCAGGCCGACTTCCTCGGCCTTCAGCGCGATGGCGACCATGGCCTTGATGCGCTCGCGCTCGGTCGGTGTCCGGCCCGTGGTGGGGTCCGGCGTGACGTCGCCGACGCTGAAGATTCCGAACTGCAAGGTTTCCTCCGGATATCGGGTGGTTCAGTGGTTCTCGAGGAGTGGTGATCCACCGCACTGCTGGGATGAGTGTGCGTGTGCCGATCGAACCAGTACCGGGCCCGCACTGGGGCGGCGGCCCGGGGCCCTTCCTCAGACGCGGACCAGCGGCGTGTCGACCAGGTGCTCGGCCAGGAACCACGCCTGCCGTTCGCCGGTCCGGATCACCTGGGAGACCAGCAGGTCTATGGTGCCGTCGTCACCGCCCTCGGCCATCCGGGCGGCGGCGTCGTGGGCGTCGATGAGGATGGCCTCGTGGGCCGCCAGCAGCCGGGACAGCATGGCCGGCACCTCCTCCACTCCGTCCGGGGGCCGCGGGATCGAGGTGATCTCGGCGACGTGCCGGGGATCGCCCACCGCCACGCCGCCCAGCGACTGGACGCGTTCGGCGATGGTGTCGATGATCTCGAGCTGTTCGCCCGCGTGCTTGTCCAGGACCAGGTGCAGCTGGTAGAAGGTCGCGCCGCGCATCAGCCAGTGGTGCTTCTTGTAGAGCCCGTAGAGGATCTGGGTGTCCGCGAGGACCTTGTTCAGGCGCTGGCAGGAGTACATCCGCGCCTCGTAGGACAGGGCGACCGGGAACTGCTTGACGGTCCCGAACTCCTGGATCACCTCGCCCTTCTGGTGAAGCCAGGGCTGGCTGCTGTGGACGGCTGGGGAGTTGGTGGTCATGGTCGCCTCCTGCGGTACCGGGTTGTGCGTACTCCAGTCACGCTAGGCGCCTGGTCGAGGAAGGGTTGACCCGCAGTGCACGCGGTGGTGCCTGCCGGCGCACTGAGTTGACCTCACAGCGCGCGGGACAGGCAGTGCACTGCCGGAACGCAGCCAGTGCACTGCCGGGATACCCGGACACTTCGGCTCGAAATAGCTTGGCGGCACAGCAGTTGGTGTTCGCCGGATCCGGGCTCGCGCATCGTACGGCGACCCGCCCGGAATGCGGACCGGTTCAGCTGGAGCGCAAATCGCGCATATCCGGAGTCGTTCTTGTCCGCCGCTGCCGACGCGCGAAGTCGATACAGACGCATTCAACGCTGTTCATCCCGCAGGAGGTTGTCGAAACGTGTCCACGATCCCGGTCGGTGGGCTGGTTCCCCGCGCCACCGACAGAGCCGCGGACCTGATCGTCCGCAACGCGAAAATCCACACCGGAGATCCGGTCCGCCCGCAGGCCGAGGCCATCGCCATCCGCGACGGTGTCATCACGGTCGTCGGTGACGACAACGACGTCGCACCCCAGGTCGGCCCGGACACGAAGGTGGTCGACGCCCTCGGCCGCCGGATGCTCCCCGGCCTCAACGACGCACATCTGCACGTCATCCGGGGCGGTCTGAACTACGTACTGGAGTTGCGCTGGGACGGTGTCCCCACCCTGCGCCAGGGCCTGGCGATGCTGCGTGAGCAGGCCGCCCGCACCCCCAAGGGCCAGTGGGTCCGGGTGGTGGGCGGGTGGTCGGCCGAGCAGTTCGCCGAACGGCGGCTGCCGACCGTCGCCGAGTTGAACGCAGCCGCTCCGGACACCCCGGTGTTCGTCCTGCACCTGTACCAGGCGGCGGTGCTCAACCGGACGGCTCTCAAGGCCGCGGGATTCACCCGGGACACCCCCGACCCCAGGGGCGGCCAGATCGTCCGGGGCCGGGACGGCGCGCCCACCGGGATGCTGCTGGCCGCCCCCAGCGCCCTGATCCTCTACGCGACCCTGGCCAAGGCCCCGGTGCTGGAGGGCGAGGACCGGAAGACTTCCACCCGGCACTTCCTGCGGGAGCTGAACAGGTTCGGCCTCACCTCGGCGATCGACGCGGCCGGAGGATTCCAGAACTTCCCCGACAACTACAGCACGGTCGTCGAACTGGCGAAGGCGGGCCAGCTGTCGCTGCGCATCGCCTACCACCTCTTCCCGCAGACCGCCGGTCAGGAGATCGCCGACCTCACCCGCTGGATCGAGATGGCCCGCCCCGAGGACGGGGACGAATGGCTGCGCCTCAACGGCGCCGGCGAGAACCTCACCTGGGCGGCCGCGGATTTCGAGAACTTCGCCCAGCCGCGTCCGGACCACCCGCCTTACGAAGCCGAATTCGAGACGGCCGTACGCCTGCTCATGGAGAACGGCTGGGGATTTCGGCTGCACGCCACCTATGACGAGACCATCCGCCGGGACTTGGCGGTGTTCGAGAAGCTCGCCGCGGAAGGGCTCTTCCCGGGCGGCAACCGGTGGCTGTTCGACCATGCGGAGACCGTCTCCGCGGACAGCCTGGACCGCATCGCCGCCCTCGGCGGCGCCATGTCCGTGCAGAACCGGCTCTCCTTCCAGGGCGAGGCGTTCGTGCGCCGCTACGGCCCCGGCGCGGCCGCGGACGCCCCGCCGATCCGGGCCATGCTGGAGCGCGGCCTGACCGTCGGCGCCGGCACCGACGCCACCCGGGTCTCCACCTACAACCCGTGGGTCGCCCTGCATTGGCTCATCACCGGCCGCACCGTCGGCGACCTGGTCGTCCGCCCGCCGCACAACCGGGTCGACCGACGGACCGCGCTGGCGATGTTCACCGAGGCGGGCGCCGCACTGACCGGGGAGGAGAGCCTCAAGGGCGTCCTGCGCCCGGGCTTCCTCGGTGACCTGGCGGTCCTGTCCGAGGACTACTTCACCGTGCCCGAGCAGGACATCGCGCACATCGAGTCCTTGCTGACGGTCGTCGGCGGCCGGATCGTCTACGCGAGCGCCGAGTACGAGGGCCTCGACGAGGAACTGCCGCCGGTCAGCCCCGAGTGGAGCCCGGTGGCCCACTTCGGCGGCTACCAGGCCACGCCCGGCGCCGGCCTGTCGGGCGCCCGCCAGGCCGAGTTGCTCGGCCAGGCCGTCGCCGAATCGGAGCAGCACCGCCAGTGGCGTGCCCGACGCGGCCTCACCCCCGAGTCCGCGAGCACGTTCTTCGACCCCTGCTTCTCCCTCTGATCCCCCGGGAGGGGCCCGGCTACCAGCCGCCTCTCCCGGGACGCCTCCCCAACTCGTGCCTCCCACTGCGCGGTTGGACCCGACAGCGGGCGCCTGTCCGCGCTCGCACCACACCTGGAAAGGCCCTGTCGTGGTCAACATCTCCGAGGTCACCGCGGCCCCCAGCCCCGACCTGCTCACCCCCGACAACTGTGCGGTGCTGTTCATCGACCACCAGCCGCAGATGTTCTTCGGCACCGGCAGCGGCGACCGCACCGCGATCATCAACTCGGCCGCCGGCCTGGCGAAGGCCGCCAAGGCGTTCGACGTGCCGGTCGTGCTGAGCACCGTGGCCGCCGAGTCCTTCTCCGGCCCGATCATCCCGCAGCTGTCCGAGGTCTTCCCCGACCAGGAGATCATCGACCGCACCACGATGAACGCCTGGGAGGACGTCGACTTCGTGGCGGCCGTCAAGGCGACCGGCCGCGAGAAGCTGGTCATCGCCGGCCTGTGGACCGAGGTCTGCGTCGTGCTGCCCGTGCTCTCCGCCCTCACCCAGGGCTACGAGGTCTACGTGGTCACCGACGCATCCGGCGGCGTCAGCCCGCAGGCCCACGAACACGCCATCCAGCGCATGATCCAGGGCGGCGCGGTCCCAGTGACCTGGGTGCAGGTGCTGCTGGAGCTCCAGCGCGACTGGGCCCGCAGCGAGACCTACCTGTCGGTCATGGACGTGGTGCGGGAGCACGCCGGCACCTACGGCCTCGGCGTGGTCTACGCGCAAGCCGTCATCGGGGACCACGCCGCCGGCTGAACTCCGCTCATCCGCAGAGCCGTCAAGAACCGGGTGTCAGGAACAGGCAGGAGAAGATGAACGCTGGTCTGCTGGTGCTCCGGCTGGTGGCGGGACTGCTCATCGCCGGCCACGGGGTGCAGAAGGTGAGCTTCCGGCTCGGCGGCCACGGCTTGGCCGGCGGAACCGAGGAGTTCCGCCACGACGGGTTCCGCGGCGGTCGGCTGACCGCGATCCTCGCGGGAGCCAGTCAGATCGGTGCCGGCCTGTTCCTGACCGCGGGACTGCTCACCCCCATGGCCGCGATGGCGGCCATGGGGGTGATGACGGTCGCGGGCACCGTGAAATGGCCGAAGGGCCTGTGGGTGCAGAACGACGGCTACGAATACCCGCTGGTCCTCGTCGTCGTCTCCGCGGCGCTGGCCCTCACCGGGCCCGGCCGGTGGTCGCTCGACCATGCGCTGGGCGTCACGCCCTGGCCGCTGTGGGTCGTCCTGCCCGCGATCGTGGTCGGCCCGGTGAGCGGACTGCTCACCCGCGTCGTGTTGCACCGTCCGCCCGCCGCAACGGAAAGGAAGCAGTATGCGCAGGCTGCTGAATGACGCGGTACGAACGCTCGTACCGACCGGAGGGGACCGCCACGGCCCGCTTCCTCCCCTGATGCTGACACTGACGGTGGTCACCGGTCTGGTCGACGCGGTGAGCTATCTGGGCCTCGGGCACGTCTTCGTCGCCAACATGACCGGCAACGTGGTGTTCCTGGGATTCGCTCTGGCGGGCGCGGCGAACCTGTCCGTGCTCGCCTCCGTCGTCGCGCTGGCGGCGTTCCTCGCCGGCGCGCTCACCGGGGGCAGGCTCGGCACCCGGTTCGCGACGCACCGCGGAAACCTGTTGAAGACGGCCACCGCCCTGCAGGCGGTGCTGGTCGCGGTCACCGTGGCTGCCGCCGCGGTCACCGACGGCCGGGTCACCACCAGCGTCCAGTACACGCTGATCGTGTTCCTCGGGCTCGGCATGGGCCTGCAGAACGCGGTCGCCCGGCACCTGGCTGTCCCGGACCTCACCACGACCGTACTGACCCTGACCCTGACGGGGCTGGCCGCGGACTCCACCCCGGCCGGCGGCGAGGCGCCGCGCCCCGGCCGCCGGATCCTGTCCGTGCTGGCGATGCTCCTCGGCGCCCTGGTCGGAGCCCAACTGGTCCTGCACGGCCACCTCGTGCTCACCCTGGGCCTGGCCCTGCTGCTCCTCGCCCTCGTCTCCGTGACCACCCACCGCCTCTCGGCCGCCGACCCGGCCTGGGCACGGTCACCGTCCTGAGACAGGGACCGCTCGCCCCACGCGGGCACCGGATATGGCTGAGCCCCCTTGACCAGGGGGCTCAGCCATATCCGCCTCAGCCATCGCGATATCTCCACCACGGCGGGCGAGGCCACGTTTCTTCCTCTCGGTCGAACGATTCCGGTGGCGGGATTCAGTCCAGGCGGCCGGTGAGTTCGGCGAGGACCCGGTCGAGGTCGAGGTGGAGGCTCTCCGTGCCTGCGGGCACGAGCGAGAGCGTGCGCCGCAGGAACGCGGCGAGCGCCGACTCGTCGATGTCCACCATCGCCGTGCCCTCGGGGGATCTCAGGACGATGCGCACGAAGTCCCGGCGGGAGGCGGGGCGGGGAATCACCAGCACGTCCCCGCTGCCGGTGGGCCGACGCAGGCCCTCGGTGAGCAGCGAGCGGGCGAACACCCAGTCCACGGGTTGGGCCGAGGGCGCGCCGAGGGAGAGGCGGACGGCGTAGGGGTCGGCGATGTCGTAGTAGAGCGCCGAAGGCAGCGGGGCCGGGACCTCGTCCGGGCCGATGACGTGAACGGTCACCACGCTCGTGACCGTCGGTGAAGGCAGGACCATTTCATTCCTCGACAAGGGCTGCGGGATTGGGTTTCCTTGGAGCGATCCTAAAATCCCGCGGTGCGGGCGACTTGTCGCGGAACGCATGGAACATGGCACGAGAAAGCACCGCCCGCCGGGTTCATGCCCGGGTGTTGCGCCACTCGCGGGGGGCCATCCCGTAGGTGGCCCGGAAAACCCGGCTGAAATGCGCGGCACTGGTGAAACCCCATCGGTGCGCCACCGCGGCGATCACGACGCCGTTCCCGTGGCGCGCCAGCTCGCGCCGGCACTCCTCCAGACGACGGCGCTGGATCCACCGGCCGACAGTGGCGTCCTCGCTCTCGAAGAGCTTGTGCAGATAGCGCAGCGATATGTGGTGGGCGCGGGCGATGGTCTGCGGGGTCAGCTCGGGGTCGGCGAGATGCCGGTCGATGAATGCCTGGATCCGCAGCAGCAGTACCCGGTTCCCGCCGGGCGTGTCCGCACTCGACCGGCCGAGAACCTCGTCGACCAGCACACCGAGCAGGTCCACGACGTTACGGGCCATCAGCTCGCCGGCACGTGGCGGGGAGGTTCCCGCGCCGTCCACCAGCCCGGCGAGGAAGGGCGAGAGCAGACCGCGCAGCGGTGTGCCGGGGCCGAGCGGGGAGGCCGTGACATGTGCCAGGTCGGATTCGCTCAGGCCCAGGACGTCTCTCGGCAGGACGAGAGCCTTCGTCCGAAAGGACTGGGGAAGAATCAGCCGGCCCGGACGCGCCATGTCGTAGACGTAGATGTCGCCCGGTCCGATGAGCGTTTCCCGGCCGCCCTGCTCCAAGCGGGCTACTCCTCTGTCCAGCTGGTTGACGACCACGTACTCGTCTTCGCCGCCCTGCGCGACGTGCCGGCGCGTCCGCAGGACGGACAGGCAGTCGCCGTCCACGGTGACGGCCTGGAGCCGGCCGACAGGTGTCGCACGGATCGTGCCGGAGTACACCTCGTCGGGGACGGTGATGTCCATTGCGCCGAACGTCCCGGACAGGGCCTCGCGCCAGTACGTCCGTCTGCGGTCGACCGGCAGCGAATCGGTGGTCTGGAAGCTGCCGGGGGCGCTTCTCTCCTGGACCAGTGCGTCAAGTGCCATCGGATCCGTCCGTCTCTTCTGCGGCGTGAGTTCACGCACGGCCGCGCGTCTTCGGGGGGTGGCGGATACGCGAAGAGCCTGCCAAAGGGCCGCGGGCGCGCACATCACACGACTTCGGCCGATCGCGAGGGAGGGCGTGGGATACGAAGAAGTCACCCTGTGTGTTCGCGGGCGCCCAGCAGGCGGGCGAGTTCGACCCGGGAGGTGATGTCGAGCTTGGTGAACGCGTGCCGCAGGTGCGAACTCACGGTGTGCGGTGAGATCTCGAGCCGCTCTGCGGCCTGCCGGTTCGTCAGGCCTTGAGCCACCAGCCGGATCACCGCGACCTGCGAGGCGGTCAGCTCCGGCCACACCGTGACGGACCCCTTGGACGTCGTACGGCGTCGGGGTGATCCCAGGGCCCGCAGGCGGCGGCGGACGCGTGCGGCGTCGCGCTCGGCGCCGGCCTGGGTGTAGAGGTCGAGGGCCAGGTCGAGGTGGGGCACCGCGTGGACGACGCTCCTCGCGGCCAGCTTGCGTCCGGTGTCCTCGAGCGCCGAGGCCCGGGGAATCAGCCGGCGGATGCCCCCGTACAACTCGACGGAGCGATGCAGGAGAACGAGGTCGTTGTCGAGCAACCCCCGGGCGTGCGCGGCTGCCGCCGCCAGGATCGGAAACTGCGGGTTGAGGGCCGCACGGCGCTCCGCCACGGCGACGGCGGCCGCGGCACGTTCCAGGGCGCCGGCCCGCAAGGCCATGCGGACGAAGACGGGTGCGTCGGCCGGATCGTCCGGGCTGGCCAGCGAGGGGCCCTCCAGGCCGAAGGTCCCGAAGGACTCGTCGAGCAGCGCCATGGCCCGGCGGGGATCCTCTTCGGCGTCCGCCACCAGTGCCAGCAACCAGGAGCCGACGTTGCGCACCAGGATCGCCGGGTCGTTCAGCATCCGCTGCACATCGGTCGCGTACGCTCTCGCCGCCTTCAGGTCGTTGGTGTGCAGGGCGACGCGCACCAGCGTGTACAGGAGAGTGGCGTCGGCGAAGTTGCCCATGCCCAGTTCGTCGGCCATCGCGGACGCGGCCTCGGCCTCGGCCCGCGCATCCTCCAGCCGGCCCGCGTCCAGCAGCGCCCGGGACCTGTTCATGATCCACAAGCCCATGGCCGCGGCCTGGCCCTGCCGTTGGGTCTCCCGCACCCCGGCCTCGGACTCGGCGAGCGCCTCCACCGAGCGGCCCGCCGCGTTGAGCAGGAACGCCGTCCACAGGGCCTCCGGCACCCACAGCGAATGGGTGAAGCCTACTTCGGCGGCCAGGGCCGACGACCGTTGCGCACACTCGAACGCGGCACTCCAGTCCATCCGGTAGAACCGCACGACCGACTCGACGGCGACCGCGGTGGCCTCGGCGGCCTTGTCCTGCGCCTGCGCCGCGGCCTGCAGGGCATCCGACACCGCCTGGGCGGTCACCGTGAAGTCCCCCACCATCCCCAGCTCGAGTGCCCGCAGCGCAAGCAACTGGGCCCGCAGTGAGGCCGGGATGCCGGGAAGAGCGGCTCCGGCCCCGGCATGCCGAGCCGCCTCCGTGAAGTCGTACTGGCCGGACACCCGCGCCAGGCCGAGCCGCACCAGCGCTTCGGCCTCCGGCTCCATGCTGCCGGGCAGGGCCGTGCCGGCAAGTCCCCTGGCCTCGGCCGGCTGTCCGGCCTGCCAGAGCAGCAGCATCGTCTCGGCGATGATCGCCGGCCGCTCGGGGGCTCGCTCGGCGGTGAGTTCCAGTGCCTGACGGCTGAGTTCCGCCGCTGACGACGGCGCGGACGTCGCGAGTTCCGCCGCGGCGGCTCTCAGCAGCTCCACGGCCTTGCGGTCACCCGGCTCCGCACTGTCCAGCAGCAGGGCGGCCGCCTCGGTGACCGGTGCCCCGCGCGCCAGCAGGATCTCGGAGGCGTGGCACCGCAGCGCCCGGCGTACCGAGATGGGCAGACTGGCCTCGACGGCCTCGCGGATCAGGTCGTGACGGAACATCAGCCGGTCGTCCCGTTCGACCAGCAGATGGGTGTGGAGAGCCTCCTCCACCGGTGCGATCAGCGTCGCCGTCGGCTTGTCGAGCAGTTCGGCCAGGACATCGACGGTGACGGTGCGGCCGACGGCGGACGCGGTCTGCACGATCTCCCGGGTCGACTCGGAGAGCTGGTCGAGACGCTGCTGCACAGAGGTCTGGAAACGGCTGGGAAGACGTCCGCCCGTCAGCCGCGCCACGTCGTGCTCGACGATCACCGAGCGTTCGTCGTGCAGGCCGCGCAGCAGCTCCACCAGGAGCAGGGGCACGCCCTCCGCCCGGCGCGCGGCGCTGAGCGTCGCCGGATCCGGCGGCGCTCCCAGTACGTCCTCGGTGATCTGGGCGACCGCCGTGTCGGCCAGCGGTCCGAGCCGGAGCCGATGGCCACCGGCCTGATCCAGCCGGTCCAACGTCGTGCGCACGCCGGGTGTCCTGGTGCCGCTGCGGACGGCGACCAGCCACAGGATCGCGTGGGAGGACAGGCGGACCGAGAGCGTGCGCAGGGCGAGAAGGGTCACGTCGTCCAGCCACTGGACGTCGTCCAGGACGATGACCAGGGGCGTGTTGAGCGCCACCTGTTCCAGCCGGTCCTGCAGCTCCTGCAACAGCCAGAACCGCTGCTCGGGCGCCGCCGCGAGGTCACGCAGCTTGTCCGTGTCGAACAACGGCTCGGGGCCCGTCAGCAGACCGTCCAGCAGCGGGCCCAGCGGAACGAACTGGCCGTCGGGATCCGCGCCTCCACGGAACACCCTCAGTCCACGGTGCACCGCGACGGTCTGCGCCTCCGACAGCAGACGGCTCTTGCCGCTGCCGGGCGCGCCTTCGACGCACACGATGCCGCCGCGGCCCTGAGCCAGCGCATCGCACCGCGCACCGATGAAGTCCAGCTCCTCCTCCCGGCCCCGTACGGGTGGCTGCACGCCACCGGGTCCGTCAGTGAGGTACGGCTGCTGAAAACGGTCCAAGCGGTATCCCCGTACGAGTGCGTGGCCGGGAGGAGACGGAACAGGTGGAACCAGGTCAATGCTGCCTCAGCGTGCCCTGTCCCGTCGCCCCCGAAATGGCACTGTCCGCCAGACGAGGTGCCGCTCACATGTCCTCTTCCTCCGTGACGCTGCCGGGCAAGAAGCGCTGCGCTCGGGGACAACAGGCGACGAGACGTGCGCCCTAGCGTGAGGACATCCCAGGGCGCGCATCGCCGCGCCAGTCACTTCGGACGAAGGAACGACACCATGCCGTACATCACCGTAGGTCACGAGAACTCCACCACCGTCGATCTCTACTACGAGGACCACGGCACCGGGCAGCCGGTCGTCCTCATCCACGGCTTCCCGCTCGACGGGCACTCCTGGGAGCGGCAGAGCGCCGTGCTGCTCGACGCCGGCTACCGCGTGATCACCTACGACCGCCGCGGCTTCGGACAGTCCAGCCAGCCGACGACCGGCTACGACTACGACACCTTCGCGGCCGACCTGAACATCGTGCTGGAGACCCTCGACCTGCACGATGCCGTCCTGGTCGGCTTCTCCATGGGTACCGGAGAGGTCGCCCGGTACGTGTCCGGCTACGGCTCCGCCCGGGTCTCCAAGGTCGCCTTCCTGGCCTCGCTGGAGCCCTTCCTGCTCAAGACCGACGACAACCCCGACGGAGTCGCTCCGAAGGAGTTCTTCGACGGCGTCGTCGCGGCCGTCAAGGCGGACCGCTACGCGTACTACACCGACTTCTACAAGGACTTCTACAACCTCGACGAGAACCTCGGCACCAGGATCAGCGAGGAGGCCGTGCGCAACAGCTGGAACGTCGCGGCAGGCGGCGGCTTCTTCGCCGCAGCGGCCGCGCCGTCGACCTGGTACACCGACTTCCGGTCCGACATCCCGGCCATCGACGTACCGGCCCTGATCCTGCACGGTACGGGCGACCGGATCCTGCCTGTCGACGGGACCGCGCGGAAGTTCCACAAGGCGCTGCCGTCCGCCGACTACGTGGAGGTCGAGGGCGCCCCGCACGGCCTGCTGTGGACCCATGCCGAGGAGGTCAACACAGCGCTCCTCACCTTCCTGAGGAAGTGACCTCCCGCCGCGGACCCGGTAGGGCTCGCAGTGTTGGCCAAGGTCGTCCTGGGCCGCGCCTGCTCCGGCAGGCACGGTTCATTCGCCCGCAGTGGTTTCGGCCTCCCAGCGAAGCAGGTCGCCCGGCTGGCAGTTGAGTACCTCGCAGAGCGCGGCGCGCGTCGCAAAGCGCACCGCCTTGGCGCGGCCGTTCTTGAGTACCGCCAGGTTGGCGCTGGGAACGCGCCAGCACCTCGGCCCCGTTGCCGCAGCCGTAGCAGAGCGGGAGCGAGCCGCAGAGCAGGATCGAGGAGATCAGCATCCGGTTGAGCAGTTCGCAGGATGCGGTCGGTGGGGCGGAGGAGGCAAGCGTTTGTGGCCGACGGCGTGCGCCGTCGGCCACAAGGGAAGGCGTTTTGTCAGCCGGTGCTGCGGGTCAGCCGAGGTTCCACTGCTGGTTCGGGCTGCCGTAGCAGGTCCAGAGCTGGAGCTTGGTGCCGTTGGTGGTGCCGGCGTTGCTCACGTCGAGGCACAGGCCGGAGAACACGTTGGAGATGGTGCCGTCCGGGTTGAGCTTCCACTGCTGGTTGACCGCGCCGGTGCAGGTCCAGATCTGGGCCGCCGTGCCGTTGGTGGTGCCCCATCCGGCGTCGTCCAGGCACATCTGGCTGCCGCCGCTGAACAGGGTGATCTGGTTGGACGAGTCGTGCGTCCAGGACTGGTTGGTCCCTCCGGTGCAGTCCCAGATCTGCTGCTGGGTGCCGGGGGTGGTGCTCCAGTTGCTGTCGTCCATGCACTTGTTCGCGGCGACCGCGTGGATCGCGCCGGTGCCGATGCCGTTGTTGGTGATGAGGCCGGCCTGCGCGATGACCTCTTGTGCTCCGGCGGGCCAGTTGTAGCCGCTGACCTGGACGTTGCCGGTCAGGACGTTGTTGTGCCCGTCTCCGGTGGTGACGGCTGTGCCCGCCGCCGCGTTGTACCAGTTGTTGGCGAAGGTGTTGTTGCTGGTGTTGTTGTTGGCGTCGGCGTTGGCGAAGGCCCAGGCGTTGGTGTCCTGCAGGACGTTGTTCTGCAGGGTGACGTAGCGGGAGCCTTCGTCGAGGTAGAGCCCGACGGTGGTGTTGTTGTTGTAGACGTAGTTGTCGGCGATGAAGCCGCCGGGGTTCGCGGACAGGTTGTAGATGCTGCCGCCGTCGTGGAAGATCTTCTTCGTGTCGTGGACCTTGTTGTAGGTCACGACGGTGTTCTGCAGCGTGGTCGGCGTGGTGTAGGTCTGCTGGTAGTTGTAGGTGCCGCGGTTGACGTAGTCCTGGCTGCCGCCCGGGTCGTTGATGCCCCAGCCCCAGCCGATGTCGATGCCGTCGTAGCCGAGGTTCGAGACCTCGTTGTGGGTGACGACGGCGTGCGAGACGTAGGTGGACAGGATGCCGGGCATGTCCTTGTAGTCCTGCGCCACGTTGTTGACCAGGTTGTTGTTGATCGTGACGTTCTGGTTGGTCATCGCGGAGTTGGACGGGTGGTGCGCGTCCGGCTGGACTCCGCCGACGACGATGCCGCTGCCGGCCTCGTTCGTGAAGGTGTTGCCGCTGACGGTGACGTTCGAGGCGCCGAGGCCGGTGCCGGAGGCGACGGCGTCCGAGTCCTCGCCGATGCCCAGGCCGACCTGCCCGAGGTTGGTGAAGGTGTTGCCGCTGAAGGAGATCCCGCTCGCGGCCGAGACCTGGACCGCCGCGGGGACCTCGCCCCAGCTGTTGCGGGTGGATTCGAAGGCCTGGCAGCCGCTGTTGCAGGAGGTCAGGAAGTTCGAGGGCTCGTTGGAGTAGGTCTGGTTGAGGAACGTGCCGGTCTGCTGGTCCGCGTAGCCGATGTTGCTGCTGGGGGCCAGCCAGGTGCTGTGCTGGAAGCTGATGCCCTGGAAGGCGAGGTTGTGCACGGGGTTGCTGAGACTGCCGCTGATGTCCAGGAGCGAGGTCAACTTGGGCAGTTCGACGTCGTGGGCGGTGGGGTTCCAGCCGGTCGGCGCCTTGTAGAAGAGCTGGCCGGCGACCGGGTCGAGGTACCACTGGCCGGCCGTGTTGAGGAACGCGTACGCGTTCTCCAACTGGAGGGCCCCTCCGGCGAAGGGGGTCTCCATGGTGTCGTAGCCCCAGCCGTTGTTCTGCCAGGCCGGCTGCTGCATGGTGATGTTCGTGCCGCTGATGCTCTGCACCGGCGCGAAGCGGTCGGTGAAGGAGTTCTGGGACTCGATCTCCATCCGGTTCAGCTGCGGCAGGCCGGCGATCCAGTTGAGGTTGGGGTTCTGGATCGTCATACCGGTGCTGGTGAAGGCGACGTCGCTGCGGGCGATGCTCATCGCGGCGCGCGGCGCGGGCGCGCCGTCGACGTAGAGCTGCCGCGAGTCGAAGCCGGTGGGGACCGACGCGGCGTAGATGTTGTTGGCAGAGTTCTGCAGGGTCCAGCCGGTCACCTGCTGGCCGCCGGAGATCACCGGCGTCTGGCCGGGCGCGGCCTGCCAGAACACGGTGTGGCCGTTGGTGCCGGAGTCGGCGGTGCCGAGGCTGAGCGGTGAGGTCAGCCGGTAGGTTCCGCCGGCGAGTTGGACGACGATGTCGCCGCTCATGTTGCCGTCGATGGCTTCGACGGACGTCTTCGCCTGGGTCAGGGAGCAGGGTGCGGTCGAGCTGCACGCCGTCCCGGAGCCGGTGGGGGATACGTAGAGGGTGGCGGAGACGGAGGCGTGCGCCGCCGTCGGGGTGGCGAGGGCGGCGGCGACCAGGAAAGCTGTCGCTGTCGCGATCTTCGCGGGGAGGCCTCGGCCGACCCGTCCTCGGTGCTGGTGTGACGTCATTGTCCGGTGCCTTTCGCTGACGGACTTGCTTCTGCGCCCTCCCGAGGGCGCGGTGGAGCACCGCCGGCCGTGTCGCGGGGGCGGCGCGGCGGGGACTGAGTGACGCGGATTCGCCCGGCCTTCGCGGTCTCAGGGCTGCGGCGTCTGGTGCAGGTTGCGGATCTCGGGCGGCTCTGAGCGGCGGCTGCCCTCAGGAGCGTCGGGCCTGGGCTCCGGGCAGCGGTCGGTGAAGGTCCGCCAACGCTGCGTTTCGGGGTCGCCCTGGATGGAGGCGAGGTCGGTGTCGAAGTCGTTGCCGCGGTACTCGCAGTAGGCGAACAGGGCACCGCCGGTCCGGGTCGCTTGTCGCTCTGCTCGCGTCGGCTCCTCGGGATGTGCGTGTCAAGGGAGACTCCACGGCGTCGGGGTGCGCACGTCTCCGACCGACAGGCGGGCCGTGGCAATGGAAATGTGTATGACTCAATGCACCCAGTGGTTCCTGCTGCGGGGAACAGCGGCTCTGACAGGCCAGCAGGTCAGCGGGTCACCGTGATGTGACATAAGAGCCGGTAGTCGGCGGGTGAGTCAAGAGAATGAGCAAGCCTATTTCCGTGACATTGCGTCCGCGTCTCACCGCTGTCCTGGCATCACCCCAGGTGACGAGCTGTCGCGACCACCCCTTGCCAGAATGAGTCCTACTTATCTGGTCTTCGCGGGCCAGTGGCTGGCATGCTCTTGTGCCGCGAAGGCAATTGGTCATACTGTGCGTTGCCCGGACGAAGGAGAAGCACCTGGTGGACGGCGCGCCGGCAGAGACAGCCTCGGACGTGCTCCCCGGCACCTCGGCAGCGAACGGGGCCGCGTACCAGCCCGGCTACGAAGTCGTCGCGGAGCAGATCCTCAAGCTCATCGCCGAGAGGCAGTTGCAACCGGGCGATCGGATGCCGACGGAGCACGAGCTGGCCGCGTTGCTGGGCACCAGCAGGACGGTCGTGCGCGAGGCGGTGAAGATCCTCTCGGCGATCGGCCGGGTCCGCGCACAGAAGGGACGCGGACTCTACGTCGCGAACGACGAGGGCATGCTCAGCTCCTCGCGCTGGGGCGGGTTCTTCATGCCGACGGACCTCGACCAGATCTTCATGCTCTTCGAGTTCCGCCGCGTCCAGGAGACGGCCGCCAGCCGGCTCGCCGCCACCCGCGCCACCCCGGCGGAGCTCCGGGCGATCAAGGACGCCATGGAACTGTGCCGGGAGGGGCACGAGACGGGCCGCAACGCGCTCTTCGAGCAGGGCGACGACGCGTTCCACCTCGGCATCGCCGGAGCCTCGCACAATCCCTTCCTAGTCGTCGCCGTCCGCGAGGCCCGCCGGCTGCAACGGCAATCCAACACCATCGGCATGCACGGGGGGCTCGGCGACCACGCGAGGGACGCGCTCGCGGAGCACGCCGCCATCTACGGCGCGATCCGGGACGGCGACCCGGACGCCGCAGCGGAGGCCGCCAGCGTGCACCTGGACAAGACCCTCGAGGACTACCGGCGCGAGATCCAGCGCCGTGTCTTCGGCTCGGGTTCGCCCGAGACCCGTTGATCCTCTCAGCGGCCGTACGAGCCGCTGACGACCTCGTCACGACCTGTGGATCAGATCAGCCCGGGGCACTGGTGCGGTCGCCAGGTCCGGCGGCACGGCACCTGTCTCAGCTCAGCTGCCCAAGGGGCGGAACGCCGAGTCGAGTCCGTCGAGGGACCAACCGCCGCCGCCAGGTTGGCAGTTCAGGGCGGTGTCAGCGCTGCTGGAGGCGTTGGTACCGCTGTTGAAGTTGACGTTCGGGGTGTTCGGCAGCAGGCCCATGTAATACATTCCGGCCGAAGTCCATACACACTGGTGCAGGTTGAGGAAGCGGCTGGTGGCCAGGTCGAACGATCTGACGGCGGAGTTGGCCAGCACGAGTTTCCAACCGCCACCGCCAGGGCCGCAG
Source organism: Kitasatospora azatica KCTC 9699 (assembly GCF_000744785.1). Taxonomy (NCBI): domain Bacteria; kingdom Bacillati; phylum Actinomycetota; class Actinomycetes; order Kitasatosporales; family Streptomycetaceae; genus Kitasatospora; species Kitasatospora azatica. The sequence continues at coordinate 401,954 of NZ_JQMO01000002.1, forward strand.
CTCAGCTGGGTATCGGGCGTATTGGAGACATTGGTGCCGGTATTGAAGTTGACGTTCGGCGTGTTCGGGAGGATGGCGGTGTAGTGCTGCCCGGCCGAGAAGTACACGCACTGGTGCAGGTTCAGGTAGCGCCCGGCAGTGAGATCGAAGGCCTTCACGGCGGAGTTGGCGGGCGCCTGCCGCCATCCCCCACTCCCCTGACCACAGGAAAGCGTCGTGTCCGGCACCTCGGAGACGTTCGTGCCCGTATTGAAGGCTCCATTCGCCGTGTTCGGCAGCACGTTCGTGTAATGCCCGCCGCTGCCCACATAGACGCACTGATGCAGATTCAGGTACCGCTCGGCGAGCCGCAGCCCCGAGGGCCCCGCCACCGCGGTGCCTCCGAAGACCAGGCCGACGACCCCCGCAGCTGCGGCCACGACGAGGGAAGACCTGCTCATGGGGTACTCCTCCCGAACTGACGTGCCCGACAGGGCGTTTACGCACCAACCTACCAGCGCGAGGCCGCTAGGGATTCGTATCCGCACGAAGATACCTCGTGCGGGTCAATTGACGGACGATATGCCAGGCCTCGGGCGAGCGATGGAAATCCGCCCACTCGGATCCCTTCTCGCTCGATTTTCGGCTTCCACGCCGACTGCGGATGTAGCCCATAGCGCCGACGGTCGGAACCAGGAATCCGTGTCGGCGGCCCCAGAACGCGGCCTGCACAGCGGATGATCAGGCGGGGCGTCAGTCGGCGGCGTCCCTTTCCGGCGTCAGTCGGCGGAGTCTCTGTCCGGCGTCCCGTCGCCCACGGTGTCCGGACGCGAGACGCTGCTGGTGGACTGGTCGTCGGTGTGGTCCGCCGCTTGCGGGTCGATCGTGGCCGCCCAGCGTTCCGCCCAGTGGGCGAGGGGGTTCAGGGCGTGGCGCGCCTCCTGCCCCAGTGGGGTGAGCTCGTAGCGGCTGTCCAGTAGTTGGTGAATCACCTGGGCATCCAGCAGTTCGGTCAGGCGCTGCCGCATCACGCTGGAGGACATGTCGTCGCACTGCTTCTGCAGGGGGCGGAATCCAAGCGGACCCGCGCGAAGCTCCCACAGGATGCGCAGACTCCACCGCCGTCCGAACAGATCGAGTGCGGCCATCAGGGGGCGGCCGGTGGTCGAGCCGCGAACAGGCTTGCCGGGTCTGGGTGTTGCCATGTGGGATGTCCAGCTCTCCAGGGTTGATGCTTCGAATTCCGACACGCTAGCATCGGTGGGCCGCTTCGGAAATCGAAACGTTGGAGACCAGATGACCATGACCGAGTTCCCGTCGGCGGCAGCACGGGCCGCCGCCGCTGCCGCCCTGATCGAGGACGCGTCAGGGAATGACCTGACCACCGTGTGGAGCGTTCCCGAGGACCTGGCGGCCACGGCCGACATCCGCACCCGGCAGAGCGGTATCGCCGCCGGCCTCCCCGTGGTCGCCGAGGTCTTCGCGCAGGTCGACCCCGAGGTCAAGGTCGAGGCGGCCGTCGCCGACGGCGCCCGACTGGCCGACGGCCAGGTCCTGGTTCACCTGTCCGGGTCGGCGCGCAGCCTGATCACCGGGGAGCGCACGGCGCTGAACTTCCTGCAGCGCATGTGCGGCATCGCGACGCTGACCGACCGCTACGTCCGAGCTGTGGCAGGGACCGGGGCGCGCATCCTGGACACGCGCAAGACGGCGCCGGGCCTGCGAGCCCTGGACAAGTACGCGGTCACCGCCGGCGGCGGCCACAACCACCGCCTCGATCTCGCGGCGATGGTCCTGCTCAAGGAGAACCACATCGCTGCGGCGGGCGGGGTGACCGCCGCGATCGAGGCGGTCCGGCGCGGGATGGCGCGCACCGGGCAGACCGTGGAGAGCGATGTCGAGGTGCAGACCGTCACACAGGCCGTCGAGGCCCTCGACGCCGGAGCCCGCTGGATCATGCTCGACAACATGCCGGTGGCCGACATCGAGCAGGTCGTGAAGCTCCGGGCCCGGCGGGCCGACGCTTCCCGGATCCTGCTGGAGGCCTCGGGCACCATCCGCCTGGACAGCGCTCGCGCCATCGCCGGGACGGGCGTCGACCTCATCTCGGTCGGGGCGTTGACGCACAGCGCGCCCGCACTGGACCTGACGATGCTGCTGACCACCGGCCCGGTGCCATGCCCGAGGTAGTGATCGTCGACGCGTGTCAGCGAAACGGCGCGGGTGGCAGCCCGACCGCCGTTCTGGATGATGCGCCGTTCACCGACGAGGAGCGATGCCGCATTCCCACGGAACTGGGAACATCGCACGCCGTCTTCCTCCGCTCGACCGGAACCGAGCGTGGTCAGCCCTCGTACACACTGCGGTTCTTCACCGCCCAGGGCGAACTGCCCGCGTGCGGCCACGGCACCCTCGCCGCCCTCGCCCTGCTCGCCGAGCGGGAAGGCGGCGACCACCACTACCGCGCCGTCCTGCGCACGGCCCACCGCAGCTTCGACGGTCGGGCAAGCCGAAGCGGTGACGGCCTGACGGCGTCGTTCGACCCGGGCCCGGTCAGCCTGCGTAACGCCGGAGGACCCGAACTGAAGGCAGTCGCAGGCGGCCTCGGACTGACGGAGGACGCGATCGCCGGGGACGCCTGCGTGGCATCGAACGGGCGGCCGAGGCTTCTGCTGCCTGTCCGGTCCCGCGCCGCACTGGCCGAACTCACGCCGGACTTCGCCCTGTTGCGCGCAGCCTGTGACCGCTACGGCCTGCTGGGCTGCTACGCCTACTCGCCCCCGGACCGACACGGCCGACCGGACGGACACGGCCGAGCGGACCGACACAGCCGAGCGGCAGCCCGGATGTTCGCCCCGTCGATCGGCCTCCCCGAGGACATCGCCAACGCCAACAGCACGGCCTGCCTGACAGCGCATGCTGCCGGGTTCGGCACGCACCACCTCACAGTCGACATGGGTGACCACCTCGGCAGCCCGTCCACCATCACAGCGACCGTCCACCGCGACCGCACGGGACACCGGATCCACGTCGGCGGCCAGGCGGCGATCTCGCGCATGGTCATGCGCTAGCCAACTTCACCGTGTCCGCACCGAACTGCCGTTCAAGGACGGTGACCTGATGGCGCAGCGCGAGGGGTGGCTGGTGGCCGTGACAAGGCCGTCAGGTGGCCTGCGCCGCAGCGAGTCGGGACGCAGGCCACCCGGCGTGGCCCCGGTCAGCCGTTCTTGGCGAGATCGGCGATGGAGGTCAGGTGGTACTTCGCCGCCGTCGCCTTGGTGACCACGATCGCGTCCGCATCCTGGGCGGCGGACTGGTCGAGGACGGTCAGCGGCGCCGGCGTGGCCTTCTGGAGGGCCGCGAAGACGTCTGCGGAGGAGACGGCGGTGGCCTTCGGGTCGAAGTACTGCAGCAGCACGCCGCTGTACTCGGGGAGCAGGTCGATCGATCCGTCCTTGAGGCCGGGGATGTAGGCCTCGCGGCTGCCGATGTTCAGTCTGGTGGTGACGTCGGCGCCCTGGGCCTGGAGGGCCGCGGCGTAGATGTCCGCGAGGAGGACGTTCTCCTGGAAGTTGGCCGAACCCACCTTGAGGCTGACACCTGCGGCCGCGGTGCCGGTCTTGTCGAGGCCCTGCTGGCCCAGCCAGTCCTTGGCGACCTGGGCCGGGTCCTTCTTGTCGGTGATGACCTTGGCGTCGAGGGAGGTGAGGGTGGGGGTGTCGAGCTTGTCCGAGACCGCCTTGAGGGTGGCGGTGACGCCCGGGGTCGCCTTCGCCTTGTTGATCAGGGGCAGCACGTTCTGCGCGGTGTAGAGGTTCTTCGGGTCCTGGAGGACGACGAAGCCGTTGGCTTGTATCGAGGGGTCGGTCGTGAAGATGTCGCCCGCGTCGATCTGGCCGCTGGTGAGGGCGTTGATGGTCAGCGGGCCACCCGCGTCGAGGGACTTGTAGGAGCTGAAGGTGACACCGTAGGTCTGCTGGAGGCCGGGGAGACCGTCGGCGCGGGTCTTCAGCTCCGGCGGGCCGCCGAAGATCAGCTTTCCGGCGATGGTGTTGCCACCGCCGCTGCTGGCGCTGCTGCCCGCTGACAGTCCGTTGGTGCCGCTGCTGCCGCTGCTGCCGCAGGCGGTGAGGGCCACGGCGGAGGCCGCGGCGAGGGCAAGCGTGATCGCCTTCTTCATGATGTCTCCTGGGTGAGAGGTGGTCCGGTCGGGGTCGGAAGGGAGAAGGTGGCGTAGCCGCAGTGGCGCTACGCGGTGTGCCCGGCGGGCTGCGTGGTGACGGCGGTGTCGTCGGTCTCGTCAGTCTCGTCGGTGCCGTCGGTCGCGTCGGTCTCGTCGGTGTCCTCAACGGTGCGGCGCGGGAAGCGCCCGGAGACGCCCCGCGAGACGGTGTAGCGCTGGATCACCGCGAGGATGATGTCGGCGGCCGCCGCCAGCAGGGCGACCAGCAGGGCGCCCGCGTTGCGCTCGGCGAAGTTCTGGCTGGCCTGGCCGTCGTAGACGAAGCGGCCCAGGCCGCCCAGGCCGAGGTAGGCGGCGACGGTGGCCGTCGCGATGACCTGGAGGGCGGCGCTGCGCAGGCCGGAGAAGATCAGCGGTAGCGCGTTGGGCAGTTCGACCCGGCGCACCACTTGGGCGCCGCGCATCCCCATGCCGGATGCGGCGTCGCGCACGGCCGCCGAGACGTTGTCGACGCCCGCGTAGGTGTTGGACAGGATCGGCGGGATCGCCAGCAGGACCAGCACGATCTCGGTGGGGATCAGATAGACGGTGTCGCCGCGGTCGTGGATGTGCGGGGCCAGCATCACGTAGAGCAGGATCAGCAGGCCGACCACGGGCAGCGCGCGCACCGTGTTGGCCGTGGTGACCAGCCATCGGCCGCGGCCCGTGTGTCCGATGAGCAGTCCGGCGGGCAACGCCAGCACGGTGGCGATCACCAGGGCGATCAGCGCGTACTGCAGGTGTGCCGCGAGCTGGTCGAAAACGCCGCCGGCGGCGGTCCAGTTCCCCGGATCGTTGAGCCACTCGATCACGAGGCCACCGCCCTGCGCCAAGGGGTGGTCAGCCAGTTGATGCCGACGACGAGCAGGTCCAGGACCAGCGCCAGCAGCACGCACAGCACGATGCCGAGCGTGATCGGCGGGTAGTAGGGGCTGCCGACCGAGAGCTGGAAGCCGTTGGTGAACAGCTCGCCGAGCTCCGGGACGCCGATGGTGCCGGCGACGGCCACGAGGCTGACGTTGGCGACCACGGCGACTCGGACACCGGAGGCGATGACCGGGACCGCGAGCGGCAGCTCCACCTTCAGCAGCCGTTGACGGCGGGTCAGGCCCATCGCGGTCGCGGCCTGCACGACGTCCTCCGGTACGGCCCCGAGGCCGTCGGCCACGACGCGGACCAGCAGGGCCAGCGTGTAGACGGTGAGCGCGACCGCCACGTTGATCGGGTCCAGGATCTGGGTGCCGATGAGGTTCGGCATGGAGACGAACAGCGCGATCGACGGGATGGTGTAGAGCAGGCCCGCGGCGGTGATCAGGGGCGGGTAGGCCCACTTGTGGCGGTGGGCGAGCCAGCCCAGCGGGAGGGCGATCAGCAGGCCCAGCACGACCGGGAGCGCGGAGAGCCAGGCGTGGTAGCCGAGCCAGTCCAGTACGTCGCTCCGGTGGTCGCGGAAGTACCCGAACATGCCCAGCGGCGAGGAGTCGACAGCGAGCACGGTCATCAGCCGACCCCTGTCCCGGCGGCGTCGTGCGCCCGCTGTTCACGAACAGCGGTGCGCTGCTGCTCGATCCGGGCGAGCACCTCCGAGGCGGTGACCGTGCCGAGCAGTCGGCCCGAATCGTCGACGACGACGCCGCGGCCGCTGGGGGCGGAAAGCGCGGCGTCCAGCGCCTCGCGCAGCGTGGCCCGCTCGGTGGCGAGCGTGCCGCCGAGGTTGAGCTGCTGCGAGGTCACCTGCCCGGAACGGGCCTCGTCGGCGAGCCGGTCGGTGTGGAGCCAGCCCTGCGGTCGGTCCTCGGCGTCGGTGACCAGCACCCAGCCGTCCTCGGCACGGTCCTCGACCTGGCTGAGGACGGTGCCGAGCCGGACCGCCTCCTCTCGGCGGATCGGCAGGCTGCCGGCGGCTGTGAAGCCGAGGGCGCGGTAGCCGCGGTCGCGGCCGACGAAGCCGGCCACGAAGGCGTCGGCCGGGTCGGAGAGCAGCTCGGCGGGCGGTGCGAGCTGGGCGAGTCGGCCGCCGACCTGGAGCACCGCGACCTTGTCGCCGAGCTTGATGGCCTCGTCGATGTCGTGCGTGACGAACACGATCGTCTTGCCCAGCTCGCTCTGCAGGCGCAGGAACTCGTTCTGCAACTGCTCGCGCACCACCGGGTCGACGGCGCTGAACGGCTCGTCCATCAGCATCACCGGAGGGTCGGCGGCCAGTGCCCGGGCGACGCCGACGCGCTGCTGCTGGCCGCCGGAGAGCTGGGCGGGGTAGCGCTTGGCGAAGTGCGCCGGCAGCCCGACGCGTTCCAGCAGCTCGTGGGCGCGGGCGCGGGCCCGCTTCTTGTCCTGGCCGAGCAGCTCCGGCACGGTGGTGATGTTGTCGAGGATGGTGCGGTGCGGGAAGAGTCCGGCGTGCTGGATGACGTAGCCGATGCCGCGGCGCAGTTCGTGCGCGGGGACGGTGGAGGTGTCGCGGTCGTCGAGCCAGATGCGGCCGCTGGTGGGCTCGATCATCCGGTTGATCATGCGCAGGCTGGTGGTCTTGCCACAGCCCGACGGTCCGACGAAGACCGTGATCTCGCCGGAGGACGCGACCAGGTCGAGCCCGTCCACCGCGACCGTGCCGTCCGGGTACTTCTTGGTCACCGATTCGAATCGAATCACGAGGAGTTCACCTCTTCCGTTTGTTGTTCCGACTAGGGGCCGTTTTCCGCTTGCTGTTCCGTTCAGGGGCCGGTGACGCCGAGTTGCTCGGAGATCGCGTCGGCCTCGTGGCGGACGATCCGGCCGTAGGCGTGCATCACGTCGTCGTCGAGGCGGTGGCTGGGACCGAGCAGGCTGAGGGCCCCGCCGATCCCGCCGGGCTGGCGGATCGGCGCGGCGATCGCGGTGACATCGGGCTCCATCCGGTCGCGCTGCGCGACGTATCCTTCCGGCGGGGTCAGTCCGCTCAGCGCCAGACCGACTGCGAGGCCCTTCAGTGGCACCGCCCGGCCGACCCAGCTGGTGTGCCGGATCGAGTGCGTGCCTTCGACCACGGCGACGTAGATCGCGGTGTCGCCGGGGCCGGCCATGCTGAGGTAGGCCGACTCGCCGGTGGCCGCGACGATCCGCCGCAGCGCCGGTTCGGCGAGTCGGACCAGCGACTGCCGGCCCAGCGCCGCCGCACCAAGCTGGATGAGGCGCGGGCCCGGACAGAACGCGCCGTCCGCGTCGCGGGCGACGAACCCGGACCCCTCCAGGCTGCGCAGCAGCCGCAGCGCGGTGCTGGCCGGCAGGTGAGCGCGACGGGCGCACTCGGAGAGGGTGATCTCGCCCTCCGCGCAGACCTCGCCCAGCAGGCCGAGCGCACGGTCGACGGTCCGCGTGGAGGAGGGGGTGGCCGGGCCGGGGAGTGCGCGGCCGTCCATGACCGATGGATCATCAACTTCCTTGTGGTGCTGCTTCACTCGCGCGCCCCCCAATGGAATTTCACCAGATGGAACACCCTTGCCATTGGCCGGTACAGTGGCACACTGGTCGCCGGCGCGAAACCCCTTCTGTCGAAAATCTCGCGAGGGAAACACAGCCTTAACAGTCAGCTGATTCATTCGACGCGCAACACCCTTTCGACCGGAGGTGCCGTGCTCATCGACGGAAGCCCGCTCCCACCGTCCGCCGTCGCAGCCATCGCGGCCCGTACGGAATCCGTCGAGCTGTCCGACTCCGCACGGACCCGGGCGGCGCAGTCGAACGCCTACGCCGAGCAGGTGAGCAAGGAGCGGCATGTGTACGGCCGTTCGACCGGCGTCGGGGCGAACCGGCAGGTCCCGGTGGCTGACCCGGAAGCCTTCGCTCACGCCCTGCTGCGCAGCCATGCGAGCGCCGCCGGGCCCGAGCGCAGCCCGGAGCGGATACGCGCGATGCTCGCCGTGCGGCTCAACCAGCTCGCCGCCGGAGGCAGCGGCGTGACCCCGGAACTGCTTGACCGGCTGGCTGCGATGCTCGTCGCCGACGCCCTGCCACCGGTTCGCGAGTACGGCAGCATCGGCACCGCCGACCTGTCCGCACTGGCCCGCACCGCGCTCGCACTGATGGGGGAACTGCCCACCTCGGCACCGCTGCCCGCGACCCTCCCCTTCGGGCCGCACGACGCGCTGCCGTTTCTGAGCAGCAACGCGGCCACCATCGGCGACGCCGCCCTCGCCCACGAGGCGCTGCACCGGCTGGCGCGCGCGGCCCTGCAGGTCGCGGCGCTGAGCTTCACGGCGGTCGACGGAAACCCGGAGGCGTTCGCCCCGGCCGCAGCGGCGGCCACCCCGTTCCCCGGCGCTCGTGAAGTGTGCCGGGTCCTCGGCGAGTTGCTTCCGTACCCGGCCCTGCCCGCCCGCATCCAGGACCCCTTCGGGCTGCGCGCCCTACCGCAGGTCCACGGCGCCTACCTCGACGCGCTCGACCGGCTCGGCAAGGTGACCTCGCGCTACACCGCCGCACCGGCGGAGAATCCCGTCCTTCTCCCCGACATCGGCGTCGCCCACCACGGCGGATTCCATGCGGCCTACCTGGTGCAGGCCCTGGACGCGACCGTGTCCGCGGCGGCCCAGTCGGCTCAGCTGGCCCTGGCCCGCTTGGCGATGCTCGTCGAGCCGGCCTACACCGGGCTCGAACCCTTCCTCAGCGATGGCACGCCCGCCGCCTCCGGCGTCATGGTCGCGGAGTACATCGGCGCCTCCGCGCTGGCGGCGCTGCGCTCCCTGGCCACGCCCGCTGCCATCCAGTCGGTGACGATCTCCCGCGGCGTCGAGGAGGACGCGAGCTTCGCCTCGCTCGCCGCGAAGCAGGCGTTGGACGCGGTCTCGCCCTACCGGATCGTGCTGGCCTGTGAACTGCTGGCGGCGGTCCGCGCGTTGCGGCTCAGGGGTGTCGAGCCGGCGGGGCCGGTGGGCAAGCTGCCCGACAATTCGGCCGACCGGGACCTGACCGAGGACATCGACCAGGCGTGCGAACTGCTTGACGAACTCGCCTGACGCACCGCCGGGTCACGGTGCGGCCCGCAACAACGGTTCAGCGAGCGGTCCGCCGCGCGGCGGTTCGCTGCCTCGCGGTCCGCTGCGTGGTGGCCCGCACTGCGGCGAGCGAGCCCCGTAGCTGGACCGTCGGCTGCAGCACCTTGCGGCGGCTGCGCTTCCCCTCCTCGATGGCCTTGACGGTGCGTTCGACCACCAGGTCGATCAGCTGCTCCACCGGCCACCTGTAACTGGACAGCGGCGGCGTCAGCAGCCGTGACAAGGGGTGATCGTCGAAGCCGAGCACGGAGACGTCATCCGGCACCGTGAGGCCGAGCTCGCGCGCGGCCGCGTACACGCCGTAGGCCATCGAGTCGGCCAGGCAGAGGAAGGCAGTGGGCGGGTTCGCGGCGGTGAGCACCGCTCGGGCCACGGCTGTCGCGCCGTCCAGGTCGTGCGGCGAAGCGTACAAGGTGACGTCCAGCCCCAGTTCGCGCCCCGTACGGTGGACCACGGCCTCGGCGGGGCGGTCCGGAGTGCTCGGCAGGCCCGGCGTCACGACCGCGATCGCGCGGTGACCGGCGTCGGCAAGCCGGTGCAGCGCGTCGGTGACCCCGGCCTCGTTGTCGAAGACCACCTCGGCCGACGTGGCCGCCCCGGGCAGCCCGTCGCCGATGGAGATCAGGATCGTCTGCCGGGCCACGTCCCGCCAGTGCTCGGCGGTCGGGTCGACGGGCAGCACGATCAGCGCGTCCACCCGCTGGGCCGTCAGCTGCGAGGCGAGGCCGGCCTCCAGCGCGGGGTCGTTGGAGGCGTCGACGATGAGTGCGTGCCGGCCCGCCTCGAGCAGCTTGCGGCCGAGTGCGGTCGCCAGCCCCTGCTGCCACACGTCCGTGAGCGAGCCGCAGAGCACGCCGACGTTGTCGGTCCGGCCCGAGGCCAGGGCCCGCGCGATCGGGTCGGCCTGGTAGCCCAGGCGTGCCGCCGCCTCGCGCACGCGCTCCTGCGTCCCCAATGGGACCTGGAGCCCTCGAAGCGCGTAGGACACTGCGGCGGCGGAGAGTCCGGTCTCCTGCGCGATATCGCGCAGGGTGACGCGTCTCTGACGATCTGGCACACCCAAAGTCTATCTCCGCCCACGCCACCGGCACTTGACCGGTTCCAGGTTAAGCGGTTCACTGATGCGCATCAGTGGACATCGCCAGCGCGCTGCGATGGGAGGCGGCATGTTCCACGGCGGCTGCACCGACGTGCACCAGCACCTGTGGCCGGCTGCGTTCGTCGAGCAACTGCGTTTGCGTCGTCGCCGGCCCCTGCTCGACGGCTGGACCCTGCACCTGCCCGGCGAGCCACCCCACGAGATCCGGCCCGAGCACCACGATCCGGTTCGGCGGGCCGGGCTCGACCCGGACGTGCAGCGGATCGCGGTCTCGCTCTCCAGCCCGCTCGGCATCGAGCACCTGCCGCCCGACGAGGCCGCGCCCCTGCTGGATGCCTGGCACGCCGGCGTCCAGGAGCTGCCGGCGCCCTTCGTCGGCTGGGCCTCGCCCCAGCTCGCCGAGCCGGACCTGGACGGCCTCTCGAGGCTGCTAGTGCCGCGTCAGGCAACCTTCGCCCCGTCGCGACCCCCGGCACACACTCTCGCCGCACCGGCCGAAAGCCCCAGTACGCCCAGTACGAGGACTTCCGGCCGGCACGCCGAGAGCACGCACCGGACGCCGCTCCTTGACGGGCAAAAGTTGCCTGACGCGGCACTAACCGGCGGTCTGATCGGCCTGCAGGTCCCGGCGACGGCCCTGCGGACACCGCAGGCGCTAAAACGCCTCGCTCCGCTGCTCGCGGTCGCAGAGGCAGCGGACCGGCCAGTACTCGTCCACCCGGGCCCGGAACCCGCCACCGACGCCGAGCTGCCCGCGTGGTGGCCCGCGGTGGTCGGCTACGTCGGCCAGCTGCAGGCCGCCTGGTGGTCCTGGCACACCGCCGGGCGGGCGCTGCTGCCACGTCTGCGGATCTGCTTCGTGGCAGCGGCCGGCCTCGCGCCCGTCCACCACGAACGCTTCACCGCGCGCGGCGGCGGCCCACTCGTCCTGGACCCCCGGGTCTTCGTCGACACATCGTCCTACGGGCGCCAGGCACTGGACAGCGTGGTCCGCGTGCTCGGCATCGACGCCCTCGTCCTCGGCAGCGACCGCCCCTACGCCGCCCCGACCGACCCCGGCCTCGGCGCCGCAGCGGCCCACGCCGTCCGGGTCGCCAACCCACGCCACCTGCTCGAAGGAGTCCGACCGTGACCACCACGCCGCAGCCCGTCAACTCTGCCGAAGCCCCCGCCCGCGACGCCGAACTCTGGCGCGAGGTGCGCCCCTCGGTCACCCTCGACTCCCTGCCCGGACGCGACCTCGACAAGCGGGAGCTGCTGGACCTGGCCTCAGCCATCGCCGCGGACCCCGGGCTCTGGCACGAGCACGTCGCCTTCGACGATGACAAGCGCCACTACGTCTCCCTCCACCGCGACGCGCACGTCGACGTTTGGGTGCTGTGCTGGACGCCGCAGAATGACACTGGCTGGCATGACCACGACATTTCCTCCGGCGCGGTAGCCGTGGCCGAGGGCACGCTTGTCGAGCACAACCTCGCCGTCGGCGCCCCCAGCCTGGCCACCGACGTCCCGGCCGGCCAGGTCTTCTCCTTCGGCCCCGACCACATCCACCGGCTCACCGGACGCGACGCCGGCAGCGTCTCCGTCCACGCCTACTCGCCGCCGCTGTGGCGCATGGGGCAGTACGCCGTCAGCAGCACCGGCATCCTGCGCCGTACCTCCGTCTCCTACGCCGACGAACTGCGCCCGCTCGACGACATGGTCGACTAGTGCCGTGTCCCGGTAACGGGCAACCCGCCCGCGTTCGGATCAAAAGCGGGCCGCTCTGCGATGTCTTGATCATTCTGACTTCATGGCCCTCGACCCTGACCCCGCGCTGCCGCGAACGCCTCCGCCAGTGCCGAGCCCTGGTAGGCGGTGTCCGCCCAGACCAGTTCACTCGTGTGACCGTTGGAGCGGACCTCGGTGGGGCACGGTGTTGCGGCTACCGGTCGACGAGTTCGCGTGCGAGTGAGTTGCAGGGTTGGGGGATCTCGCCGAAGTCGTCGTCGCAGCCGACGGTGAGGCGGTTGATGACGGCTTCGAGTGCAACGGGCAAGCGGGGGTGGAGTCCTACGTGACAGCGGGCGAGTATGTCGCGCCGGACGGCGTCGGACAGCACCGGACGGCAGGTGCCGGTGCGGCGGCCACGGGGCTTGGCGGCCAGCCGTTCCGCCTGGCCGCGCCAGTGTGCGGCATCGCGGGTTTCGCCGTGGCAGAGGTGGTGGAGATGGAGGAGGTAGGCGCCCGTCGTACTGCCCGAGCCGGCGGCGAACTGCCACCAGAACTCGGCCGCGTCCGGGCGGCCGGCCACGAACAGCAGACAGGCGAAGACGAGCGCGCCCTCGGGGTGGATCTGCTCACTGTTGGCGAGCAGATCCAGGGCTTGGCCGGCCGAGGGTGCGTTCAGGACCAGGGCGACGGCCAGGTCGAGTTCGTGGGCCGCCTGTTCGTGCTCGGACGGGAACGGGGCCGGGGCCGCGGTGATGTGAGCGGCGGCCGTCGGCGGGGCAGTGGTCGTGCAGGTGTACACGTGCTCGGCGGACGCATCGGCGCCTCGAGGGGAGAGCGGTCGGCTGTCGAGCCAGGCGAGCAGGCTGGGATGCTGATCGGCGTGTCGGCTCACTGTCCCTCCTTCTGCCGCTCGGCGAGGTCGGGCCCGCCAATGGCGCGGGCGAGTCGACGGCGGGCGTGGCGCAGGTTTGAGCGCAGGGTGGGCAACGACGTACCGAGGTAGTCGGCCACCTCCTGGTCGTCCATGTCCAGGCAGTACTTCAGCACGACGCTGTCGTGCTGGCGCTCCGGAAGCTCGAGTATGGCGGTCATCAGCCCGCTCTTCTCCGGCAGGGTCTCCAGGCTCAGGCGCGCCTGGCAACCGAAGTGGTCGATGACGGCGTCAAGGGCGGCGGTCTGCAGGACGACGGGCTGGCTCTGGGTGGCGAGCCAGGCGGCGAGGTGCTCCTTGAGGAGGCGCCAGGCATAGGCGGCCGGGATCTCCTGGCGCAGCGCGATGGCCCAGTTGCGGTGCAGGTGGTCCTTGGCGGCGGCTACCACCAGAGCCGGGGCACCGTCGCGTTCGCCGACCTGGGTACAGACGAACCGGCTCCACGCGCCCTCGTGCGTGGCACAGAACGCGTCGTAGGTGAGCTTGAGGCGCGCGCCGTCCGGCGCGGCTTCGTTGGTGTCATTCATGGTCCGCCCTCCCACGCCGCCGGTGCTGGGCGGCTCGTCCCGGTTGATCGTCATCCTCGGCCCCTACCCATGGCGGTCGGCGGCAAGCGGTGGTGTGCGTCGAGGGGAACCCGCGTCCCCTCGATGCACATGCCATCGCAGGCGGGCCCTGAGGTGCAAAGGAGGCGCAAGAAGATTACACAAGGTAAGAGCGTGACTACCAGACACCCGATGACTCCTCATATCTTCTTGATGTAAGCCTAGTTGCTGAACGCAGAGGGCTGACCAACGTACGTTGCCTTGCAGGGTGGCACGTTAGGATTTCTTCAACGAAGTGGGGGCGCGGCGGCGATGACCGGTAGCAGCGACGAGACGGTGGACATCGACCTTCAACTGCATCGGGCACACTCGGCCCGGATGTACGACTACTACCTGGGCGGCAGCACGAACTTCGCGGCCGACCGGGAGGCGGCCGGGCAGGCGATCGCGGTGTTCCCGTGGGCGCGGACGGCGGCGCAGGTGAATCGATCCTTCATGCACCGCTCGACGCGGCTGCTCGCCCGCGCCGGGATCACGCAGTTCCTCGACATCGGCACCGGCATCCCCACCTCGCCCAACCTGCACGAGGTCGCCCAGCAGGTGAACCCGCAGGCTCGCGTCCTCTATGCCGACAACGACCCGATCGTGTACGCGCACGCCCAGGCACTGCTGCTCAGTCGCCCGGAAGGGGTCACCGCCTACCTTCAGGCCGAGGCCACCGAACCGGACTCGATCCTCAAGTCTCCGCAGTTGCTGGACACCCTCGACCTCACCCGGCCGGTGGCGTTCAGCATGAACGCGCTGCTGCACTTCGTCCCCGGCGAGCAGAAAGCCCACAGCATCGTCGAGCATTTCAAGCAGGCCCTGCCCTCCGGCAGCGCCCTGACGATCAGCCACGGCACTCCCGACTTCGGCCCTGCCGAGGCCGAGCGGGTCACCCAGGTCTACGCCGCAGCCGGCACGGCCGTCCGGATGCGCACCCGTGAGGAGATCACCCGCTTCTTCGACGGCTGGGACCTGCTCGATCCCGGCGTCGTCCCCACGCACCGCTGGCGCCCCGACGGCAGCCTCGACCCGCAGGTCACCGACGCCCACGTCTCGGCCTACGCAGCCGTCGCGCTGAAACCGTGAGCCTCGACATCCGGACCCGACCGGAGCGGGCACCGAATGTCAGGTGCGGCAGGCTTGGTCCTTCCTAACGTTGGTGATCGAAAGGAAGGAGGCCGGGGTTGCTGGATCGGCTGAACCAGGCCATGGAGCACATCGAGGAACACCTCGACCAGCACATCGAGGTGTCCGCGCTGGCTCGGATCACGGTCACGTCGGAGTACCACTTCCGGCGGCTGTTCTCGTCACTGGCGGGGATGCCGCTGTCGGAGTACATCCGGCGCCGGCGGCTCACCGTCGCCGCAGCCGAAGTGCTGGCCGGGGAACCGACCTTGCTGGAGATCGCGATCCGCTACGGCTACACCTCGGGCGAGGCCTTCGCCCGGGCGTTCCGCGCCGTGCACGGTGTCGGTCCCGGCGAGGCCAGGCGTACCGGCGCGGCCCTGAACTCGCAGCCCCGGTTGTCCTTCCGCCTCACTGTCGAAGGGAACAGCACCATGCGATACCGAATCGTGGGGAAGGAAGGATTCCGGGTCGTCGGCAAGAAGGCCCGCGTCCCGCTGATCTACCAGGGCGTCAACCCGCACATCGCCGAGCACATCAAGAGCATCTCGCCGGTGGATCCCGGTGACCCGCACCACGGTCTGAGCCGGGCGCCAAGCAATGTTCCGAGGGGCGAGGGCTAGTTCACCAGAGGGTGCGCGATGGCTCTGTCATGGTCTGACTTACGGCCTACCCGGCTCGGGATCGGCGTCGAGCGCATCGAGCACTGCGTCGCCGTTCGCCCTCGCCCACTCGGTCAGCATGTGGATCGGATCGATCAGCGTTGCCCCGAGCGGGGTGAGCTCGTACTCGACGCGGGGCGGCACCTCGGCGTAGGCGTGGCGGCGGTCACCTCCAGGGCAAGCTCGTCCTCACCGTCTGATCCCGTCGTGCGGCCTCCTGTGGGAGCCGTCGATCGCTGCATCGTCCATGTCCGGCAGGCCACCCAGTACCCCTTCAGCCAGGTGGAAATGACGCGCATTCGGGGCATACTCCGTACCGGTACTGCGTCCGGGCATCCGTGAGGGGGCCAGTGTGAACAGTGACGACGACGCCGGCAGAAATCGGCCGACCGATCAGGACCAGCGGACAGTGATGCGACTGCGCCTGGGAATTGGCGCGATCGGTTTCCTGCTCCCGATCGCCCTACCGCTCGGCAACTGGATCTTCGTGCGGCTCGGGCACCGAACCGAGATTCTGCCGAGTTCGATGAGCGATTCGTACTACACGAGCACGCGGAACATCCTGGTCGGCAGCCTGTGCGCGCTCGGGGTGTTCCTGATCGGCTACCGCTACAACAAGCGCGACGACGTCTGGAGCACTGTGGCCGGCTGCTTCGCGATCGGCGTCGCGCTGTTCCCCACTGTGCCGAAGTCCCCCACGGACTACCAGGCGGCGGTCGGGGTGCTGCATGTGATCTTCGCCGCCGTGCTGCTCTCCGCGCTCGCGATGTTCTGCATCCAGTCGTTCCGGGACCCGGCGATCGAGGCAAGACGAACGGTCAACCAGGCCTATCTGGCCGCCGGAGTCCTCATCTTCGTCTTCCTGGCCATCGCCGTCATCACGGGTGTGACCGGCCTGGGCGCCCACTGGACGCTCACTCCGCTCTACCTCTGCGAGGCGTTGTCGGTCTGGGCGTTCGGGGCCGCCTGGATCGGCGCGGCGGTCGAACTGGGCGCACTCGCCCGGACCGGTGCGCAGCTCAGGCGGCTCCGGAACCGCCCTGCTTCCGGATGAGCAGCAAGTCACCGTCCGTTCGAACGTGACCTGCGCGACGGCACCCAAGCCCGGGTTCACAGCCACCGCTTGGCCGCTTCGACGCTGTCACCTCCGCTGGTGTTGAACGCGATCGCGGCCTTCGGTGCATGCCGCCGGACCAGATTCACGACCTGCTCGAACAGTGGCAGAAGCGGTTCCGGCTTGCGAATTCCGCCGCCGATGACGACGACGTCCCACTCGCGCTCGGACAGTGCGGTGACCATCGTGGACTCGGCCGACTCGTCCAACGCGATGAGCGCCATGCGCGCGTCGATGGCGTGTTCGCCAAACCGTGTCAGCTCCTGGTCGAGGGCCGCGCGGATGACGGCTCCGTCCATGCCAGGCACTGCGTGTGGGTCGATTCCAAGAATGAGAACTGACGGCATGTCATCTATACGATCAAGTGACAGTGCTGGTTCCCGAGACGCGAATCGGCGCCGACCCTCGCGGCTCCTCCAGCTCCGCCGCCTGCCGCCACCGGACCGCTTCCCCGTACCTCCCAACCTGTGCCCGGTGCACCAGCATGGTGCGGCAACAAGATGTTAACCAGACCGGCACAACTTGCTTCCAGGTACGGCTTTTGCCTTTGCCATGCCCATGTTTTACTAAGTCTTGACGCAGCATCAGGTCACCTGGGGATCACCGACGGTTAGCAGTGCGCGGGTCCGCCGTGCCCGGCGACCGGATCGGCCCCCGGACCGAACGGCCTGTTCTGACGGTCCCCTGCCCGACCCCACCGCCCGCCCCCGCCGTCCACGGCGAGGAGGCAGAAGGAGTCATATCCTCATGGAACCGTTGATCGACCGTGCCCGCGCCTTCCCGCAGCGTGCCGGCCGCGCCGGCCGCGAACTCGACGGCCTCGCCACCGGCCAGTCGCCGCAGGCGCTCTTCATCACCTGCTCGGACTCCCGGGTGGTGCCCACTCTGATCACCGGAGCCGACCCCGGCGACCTCTTCGAGCTGCGCACCGCGGGCAACATCGTCCCGGCGTACCGCGCGGACTCCGCCTCCGGCGAGACCGCCACCATCGAGTACGCCGTCAACGTCCTCGGTGTGCGCGACATCGTGGTCTGCGGCCACTCGCACTGCGGGGCGGTCGGCGCGGTGGTCCGCGGCGAGGACCTCAGCGCGGTGCCCGCCGTCCGCTCATGGCTCGGCAACGCCGACCGCAGCGTGTTGCGGGCCGACGGGGCGGACCTCTTCGACCCGACCGTGGCCGGGCCGGTGCAACGGCACGTCCTCGCCCAGCTGGACCAGTTGCGCGGCTACCCGGGCATCGCCCGGGGGTTGCTCGACGGACGGGTCCGGCTGCACGGCTGGTTCTACGAGGTCCACACCGGGCTGGTGCTCGCGCACCGGACCGACTCCGGGCTCTTCCTCCCGCTGTGACCGAACCTCTGCCCACCGTCCGTACCACCATCGATCCGAGGACCTGATGCTTCGTCGTCCCGCCCTTCGGCCCGCCTCCGACCACTCCCCCGGCCACTCCCCCGGCCCGGCCCGGACCGCCAACCTGCGAGCGGACCTGGCCGCCTCCCTCGTCGTCTTCCTGGTCGCGCTGCCGCTCTGCGTCGGCGTGGCCGTCGCCTCCGGCGTCCCGGCCGAACTCGGCCTGATCACCGGCATCGTGGGCGGGCTGCTCACCGGGCTGCTGCCGGGCAGCAGCCTCCAGGTGTCCGGCCCCGCCGCGGGGCTCACCGTCCTGGTGTTCGCCGCCGTCCAGGAACACGGGCTGGCCACCCTCGGCGTGATCACCGCCGCCGCCGGCCTGCTCCAGGTCGCCATGGGCGTCCTGCGGCTCGGACGGCTCTTCCGGGCCATCTCGGTCTCGGTCGTGCAGGGCATGCTGGCGGGGATCGGCCTCGTACTGATCGCCGGTCAGCTCTACGCCCTGGCCGACGCCAAGGCACCCCGCAGCGGCCTCGGCAAGCTCATCGGCCTGCCGCGCCTGGTCGTTGACGTCGCGGCTTCGCCCCAGGCACTCACCGCCGCCGCGATCGGTGCCGGCACCATAGTTGTCCTGGTGCTCTGGCCCAGGCTGCCCGCCCGGGTCCGGCTCGTGCCCGCGCCGCTGGCCGCGGTCGCTGCGGCGACCGCCGCCACCGCGTTGCTCGACCTCCCCGTCGCCAAGGTCCACGTCGCCGGCCTGGCCGGGGTGATCGACCTTCCGGGCGGCGCCGAGCTGACGGCCCTCGGCAACCTCGGCGTCCTCGGCACCGTCCTCGCGTTCGCGCTGATCGCCTCCGCCGAGAGCCTGTTCAGCGCGGCCGCGGTGGACCGCCTGCACGACGGGCCGCGCACCCATTACGACCGGGAGCTGGTCGCGCAGGGTGTCGGCAACACCGTCTGCGGCGTGCTCGGCGCCCTCCCGATGACGGCCGTCATCGTGCGAAGCGCGGCCAACGTCCAGGCCGGGGGGCGGACCAAGGCCTCCCGCGTGCTGCACGGCCTCTGGCTGCTGCTCTTCGCCGCGCTGTTCCCCGCCGCGCTGTCGGTGATCCCGCTCGCCGCGCTGGCCGGCGTCCTGGTGCACGCCGGGGCCAAGTTGGTGCCGACGAAGGCGCTCCTGCCGCTGTGGCGGGCGCACCGCGCAGAGGCCTTGATCCTGGTGGTCACGGCGTTCGCCATCGTCGCGACCAACCTCTTCGAGGGCGTACTGCTCGGCCTGCTGCTCTCCGTGCTGAAGAGCGCCTGGGACACCTCGCATCTGCAGGTGGACGTCGAGGAGCGCGGGGACGGCACGGTCGGTGTGAGGCTGACCGGCAACGCCACCTTCCTGCGCCTGCCCCGGCTGCTGGACACCCTGGAGCAGCTGCCCACCGGCCGGATCGTGCACCTGGACGTGACCGGCCTGGGCCACCTCGACCACGCCTGCCGGACCGCGCTGGCCGCCTGGGAGGAACGACACAACCGGATGCGCGAGGCCGCGGTCGTCCGCGTCCCGGCGGGCGTCTGACCGCAGGCGGGCACCCGCCGGGCAGGTGCACCGACCCTGTCCGGCCGGTCACAGCTTTCCGTTCCGCGCCTACCTGCCCCAGATCTTCCGGTACGCCTCGCGGTAACCCGGCGGGTCCCAGGCTGTGGCCCCGTTGCTGTTGGCGGCCGTGGCGATGTGGACCGGTGCGACATATCCGCTGGCAGGGTCGCCGGAGAAGGCCCGGTTGAACTCGTCGACGATCTGCCAGCCCTGCTCGGAGAGTGGCTCGGGAACGGTGGCGGCCTGGAACTCCCCGCTGTTGATGCGCTGGAAGGCCGATGGGTCGCCGTCGCCCGCGCCGATGTTGAATGGGGCGCCTCTGCCCTGCTTGCCGGCCGCGCGCAGGGCCGGTGCGGCATCGGCGAAGTAGAGGTCGTTGATGGCGACGGAGTACGTCCACTGGCCCGGGAAGCGGGCGACCAGGGAGGAGACCTCCTGAGGAGTGCGGCTGCTCGCGTCCGGGATCGGGATGTTCTCGTAGGCCAGTAGCGTCACGCTGGGACAGGTGGCGAGTTCGTTTCTGATCAGTTCGGACTTGTTCTTGGCGAACGGGATCGAATCGTCGGTGAAGGCGACGACCCCGGCGTTGCCGTTGGACTCCGCGATGATCCAGTCCGCGCTGATCTTCGAGACGTCCCCGACGCTGGTGGTCACGTTGCTGAAGAGCATCGGGTTCTTGCTCGGGCCGGGGGAGGCGACCGCGTGCCAGCCGACGAGCGGGATGTGCGCCGCGTTGGCCTGCGCCATCTGCTGCGCTGTCAGATCGGGATCGAAGCCGCCGATGACGATGCCCGAGGACTTGAGGTCGATCGCCTGGCTGAATGCCGCCTGGATGCCGACGGGCGTGCCCTGTCCGTCAATCACCCGGACGCTCCATCCGATGACGTTCGCGGCTTCGATGACGCCCTTGGCAACGCCCGCGACGCCGGGGTTGGTCATGGTCTGGGCGACATAGGTGATGGTCTTGCCGGGCACCGCCGTGGGGCCGCTGACCGGCCCGTTCCAGGAGACATCGGCTTTCTCCGCCTGCTGAACGCCCGCCTTGGCCTTGGCGAGAGGGGCCGGGCAACCGATCTTCGTCGGGCCCCCGAAAGAGGACCCGGTGCCGGTCGACACGCCACGCTGACAGCCGACGACGACGGTGGCGGCGGCTGCCAGCAGAACTGCGGCTCCCAGCCGGGTGCTGCGGTTCGCGTACACGGGTGCTCCTTCGGAGGTCACGGAGGGGACGCGCCGACGCGCAGTCGACGGCGTGCGGAGTACCCGGCCAGCCCTACAGCGATGAGCAGGGCCGCGCCGTTGAACAGCGGGATGACCCAGAAGTCGGCGCCGAGCTGGCCGATACCGGCAAGGCCGACGGCGAGGAAGGCGACCGCGACGACGGTTCCCAGCGCGTTGGCCCGTCCGGGTTTGATCGCGGTGGAGCCGAGCAGCGCGCCGACGAAGGCGGGCAGCAGGTAGTCGATGCCGACGCTCGGGTTGCCGATCTGCTGTTGCGCGGCGAGCAGGACGCCTGCGAAGCCGGCGATCAGGCCCGATCCGGCGAAGGCGTAGACGCTGTAGCGGCGGGTGGGGATGCCGACGAGCTCGGCGGCGCGGGTGTTGGAGCCGATGACGTACATGTACCGGCCCAGCGGCAGTCGCTCCAGCGGCAACCACAGGGCGCCGGCGAGAGCGAGCACGTAGTACGCGGAGACCGGCAGGCCGAGGAACTTGGAGTTGTACAGGTCGGTGAAGGCGGACGGCAGGCCGCCGGCTCCGGGGACGATCCTCGCGCCGCCGGTGATCCAGCCGGTGAAGGCGTACAGGATGCTGCCGGTGCCGAGAGTGGCGATGAAGGAGTTGATCTGCCCGAACTCGACGATGACACCGTTGAGGGTCCCGAAGGCCGCCCCTCCGAGGATCACCACGAGGCAGGCAAGGGGCCAGGGCCAGCCGCTGTTGACGATGAGTTGCAGCACTACGACGTGGGCGAAGCCGAGGCCGTAGCCGATGGAGAGATCGAACTTGCCGGTGACGATGGGGATCGTCGCGCCGAGCGCGAGGATGGCGGGGATCGACTGGTTGGACAGGATCGCCGAGATGTTGTCGAGAGTGGGAAAGGTGTCCGGCAGGGCGAGTGAGAAGATCAGGAACAGTAGGGCGGTGAGGGCCAGCAGGCCGTAGGTGCCGATGAGATGCCCGCGCCGGCGGCCCGGCCGCGATCGGCGGGAGGGGAATGTGGTCATCGGTCCGTTTCAGTTCCGGTGATGGCAGGCACGGCCGATGCGGCGTGGGTGAGTTCGGTGACGGTGAGGGCCGCGCCGGTCAGCTCGGCTGCCACGGTTCCGTGGACGAACACCAGGGCGCGGTGGCACACGGTGGCGACCTCCTCGAAGTCGCTGGAGATGAGCAGGACCGCGAGGCCGGCGGCCAGCGCATCGTCGAGCAGCCGGTAGACCTCGGCCTTGGCCCCGACGTCCACGCTCGCGGTCGGCTCCTCGAGGATCAACAGCCGCCGCCTCACCCGGAGCCAGCGGCCGACCATGACCTTCTGCTGGTTCCCGCCGGACAGGCGGGCGATCGGCGCCTCGCTGTCGCGGGGCCGCACCGAGAACCGGTCGATCAGGGCGGTGGCCTCGGCGCGCTCGCGCCGGGGGCTGATCCAGTGCAGCGCCGGCAGACCGCCCACCCGAGGGTTGGCCATGAAGTTCTCACGTAGCGTCAGTTCTTCGGCGCAGCCTTCCTCCTGACGATTGCCGGTGACGAAGCCAGCCCCCGAGGCCACAGCCGCGGCGACCGTGTGCGGGGTGTACGGCCGACCGTCGAGCAGGGCCCGCCCAGCGAGGATCGGTCGGGAGCCTGCGAGAGCGCGGCCCAGATCGAGGTGGCCGGCGCCGGTGAGGCCCACCATGCCGAGGACTTCGCCGGCGTGCAGCTCCAAGCTCACCGGTCCGGTGTCCTGGGTCCGCACGCGGTCGAGGCTCAGCACCGTCGGGCCGTCGGCGGGGGCGCTCGAGCGGGCGGCTGGCCGCCCGCTCGGGCGATAGGCCGGTTCACGGCCCACGATGTCGCGCACCAGGCGCCCGGGGCTGTGGCCGGCGAGCGGCCCGGAGCTGATGAGGTGGCCGTCGCGCAGGACGGCGAAGGTGTCGGCGACCTTGTACACCTCGTCGAGCCGGTGGGTGACGTAGACGATGCCGCGCCCGCCGTCGCGCAGGGTCCGCAGCACGTCGAAGAGCCTGGCGCAGTCCGCGGCGGGGAGGCTGGCGGTCGGCTCGTCCAGGACGATGACCTTCGCTCGCGTCGCCAGCGCGCGGGCGATGGCGACCAGCGAGCGCTCGGCGGGGTCGAGGTCGGCGATTCGCGCGTCCGCGTCGAGGTGTCCGGCGACGATCCCGAGAGCCTCGGCGCAACGCTCCCGGGTCTGCCGCCAGGAGATCAGGCCGCGACGGCGCGGGTAGCCGGTGACCAGGGCGATGTTCTCGGCGACCGTCATCCACTCGACGAGACCCAGGTCCTGGTGGATGAAGGACATGCTCCGGGAGGCGGCTTCGGTGCCGAGCGGGTGCCCGGCCACCGTCACCTCACCCTCGTCCGCGTGGTAGACCCCGGCGAGCGTTTTGATGAGGGTGGATTTTCCGGCGCCGTTCGGTCCGAGAAGGGCCAGGATGCTGTACCGGTGGATGTCGAGGTCGACCCCGGCCAGTGCGAGGGTGCCCCCGAACCGCTTGCTGAGACCGCGGACCCGGACGAATGGACGCGGGCGCGCGGGTGGGCCCGCTGAGGTGTCGGAAGCGTCGTGCATGGACCTCTCCAGGGCTCGGCCACCGAGTCCTTCCGACCTGCGTCGGGAGCACTACTGAGCGCCTGGCGGTGCGATTCGCCGCATTTGCGCCTTCTTACGGTGCACCGTTCCTACCAGCTGATCCGGGCCACCGCATTGCTGACACGCCACTGCCTCCCTGATCTACCGAAGGTGACTCATTCCGCGCCCGGAAAATCCGCCAGATGACCGGCTGTTCCGGAGACACCTTCAGGCGCCTCGATGGCGCACTCGGCCCAGATGACCTTGCCTCGGGCGGTGTAGCGGGTGCCCCAGGCCTGGGCGAGCTGTGCGACGAGGAACAGGCCGCGGCCTCCCTCGTCGGTGGTGGCCGCGTGGCGCAGGTGCGGGGCGGTGCTGCTGGCGTCGGAGACCTCGCAGATCAAGGTGCGGTCGTGGATCAGGCGTACCTGGATGGGCTCGATGCCGTAGCGGATGGCATTGGTGACCAGCTCGCTGAGGAGCAGCTCGACGGCGAACGCGACCTCCTCCAGCCCCCAGTCGCCGAGCCTGCGGGAGGCGGCGGCCCGCACGTCGTGGACGCGAGCCGGGTCGGCAGACACGTCCCAGGTGGCGATCCGGCCGGGGTGCAGGGCACGGGTGCGGGCGACGAGCAGCGTGACGTCGTCGACGGGGTGGTCGGGTACCACGGCGTCCATCACCGCGCGGCAGGTGTCCTCGGGCGAGCGGCCCGGGTGGACCAGAGCGCGGCACAGCTCATCGAGGGCCGTGTCGATGTCGCGGTTGCGGTCCTCGATGAGACCGTCGGAGTAGAGGACCAGCTGGCTGCCCTCGGGGAGGTGGAGCTCGGCGGTTTCGAAGGGGAGGCCGCCCAGGCCGAGAGGGGGCCCGGCGGGCAGGTCGGGGAGGGTCACCGTGCCGTCGGGGCGGACCACCGCGGGCGGCGGGTGGCCGGCGCGGGCCACCGTACAGCGCTGCGACGTCGGGTCGTAGATGGCATACAGGCAGGTCGCCCCGATGATGCCGCCGCTGCCGCCGGCCGGGCCCTCGCAGCTCTCCTCGGAGTCGAGGCGGCCCACGAGATTGTCCAGGTGGGTGAGGAGTTCGTCGGGGGCGAGGTCCAGTTCGGAGAAGTTGTGCACGGCGGTACGCAGGCGGCCCATGGTGGCGGCGGCGTGCAGGCCGTGGCCGACGACATCGCCGACGACCAGGGCGACACGGGCGCCGGAGAGGGGGATGACGTCGAACCAGTCGCCGCCCACTCCGGATTCGGCGGGCAGATAGCGGTGGGCGACGTCGACGGCGCTCTGCTCGGGCAGGCCGTGCGGGAGCAGGCTGCGCTGCAGGGCCAGGACCATGGTGTGTTCGCGGGTGTAGCGGCGGGCGTTGTCGATGCAGATGGCAGCGCGGGTGGAGAGCTCCTGGGCCAGTGAGCGGTCGTCGTCCCCGAAGGGGGCGGGGTCCTGCGAGCGGTAGAAGCTGGCGATGCCCAGTGCCACGCCGCGGGCGAGCAGCGGGACGGCGATGAGGGAGTGGACGTTCTGTGCGAGGAGCCGCTCGGCATGCTCGGGGTCCTGGGAGAGCCAGCCGGCAGCCGCCCTCAGGTCGGGTTCCAGCACCGCCCGCCCGCTGGCCAGGCAGCGGAGCTGGGGCGTGGTGGGGCGAAGGTCGACCCGCTCGCCGACCGGGTAGAAGGGGCATTCGTCGCTGATGCCGTGCACCACCGTGCGGTGCAGGTCGCTGCGGGGGTCGGCGGACTCCTCGCCGCGCAGTACGGCTTCGGGAAGGTCGATGGTGACGAAGTCGGCCAAGCGGGGCACGGCCATCTCGGCGAGTTCCTGGGCGGTGCGGGCCACGTCCAGGCTGGTGCCGATGCGGGTGCTGGCCTCGGACAGCAACTCGAGGCGACGTCGCGCCTCGACGGCGTACTTCCCCACTCCCGGCTCGCCCACGAGCAGCAGCCCGGTGACCGCGCCGCCCGCCGGGTCACCGGTGGTGCCGGGTGCGCCGGCTGCACCGGCCGTGCTGACCGTGCTGGCGGAGGGACTGGGCAGGTGGCCGGGCAGGTGCCGGGGCGGCGGGGCGGCGGGGATTGCGGCGTACCCCGAGAGGTCGAGCGGCTCGCCGGCGACAGCAGGGGCGGCCAGGTGCTGCTGCAGCGACTCGTCATGGAGCACCGCCTCGATGGCGACGCCTTCCACCCCGGACGGGCTCGTCACCGGACGGCTCAGCAGGGTGACCCGCCGGCCGAGCGGCAGGGTCACCTCGATGGCGGCCCGCTGGGCCAGGGCGATCAGCTCGGTGGCCTTCTCCTTGAGGATCACCTGATCACGCCAGTCCAGTCCGCTCGGGGCCGGCCCGTCCATCCCGATCAGGAACCCGTCCGCGGTCGTATCACCGGCCTGCGCGCGAAGCCTCGATTCGAGATACGCCCGCAGCAAGGCTCGCTCTCGCGCCGAACTGTGCTCCAGCAGTCGCCGTTCGATGGCGGCGGCCGCCTTGCGGATCACGACGTCCAGCTCCGGGTCCGCGTAGGAGCGCGGATAGCCGAGGCAGAGGACGCCCTCGATACACCCGCTGAGGGGGTCGCGAACGGGAATGGCAGAGCAAGCGTTCGACTGGGAGCGCTCGGCGAAGTGCTCGGCTCCGTAGACCTGGCAGAGCCGCCGCTCCGCGAGTGCGAGGCCGATACCGTTGGTGCCCCCGAACTTCTCGGCGAAAACGAAACCCGGGACGCTCTGGAACTCGGGGAGATGCCTGACCATGGACCTTTCGCCGAATCGGCGTTGCAGCACCGTCCCGCCCCCGTCGGCGAGGGCCACGTTCATCCGACTGCCCGCGAACTTGGATTCCAGCCGGTCGAGCACGGGTCCGGCCGCGCGAACGAGTCGGCCGTCCAGATCGAAGTCCTTCCGATACGGAAGCTCGATCCGGTCCGGCGAGAGCCCCAGCAACTGACAGCGCTGCCACGAGCTCAAGATCAGGCTTCGCACGCCTCCCGATGCTGATCCACCGTGCAGGACCTGCTCACGGACCCGTGCGGGACCTACGTCCTCGCTACCGGAACCCGTCAGGATCGCCACCGCGCTCACACTCCAAGGAGCTGCACCCTTTGAGGCAATTTTAGGACCTTGTCCACCACGCGGTGCTTACCCGTCGGTCGCACACGTCACCCGGCCGACGCACCATTGGCTGTACGGGGAAGCAGGGGCGAGGAGCGCCATGACCCGCGACGAGTTCGACGCACTCTTCGACCAGCTGCGCCGCGACCAGCTCCCCGATCCGGTCACCAGGACGCGACGCGTGACGGCGGCGGGACTCGTGCGCACCGGTGAGGTCGTCGCGATGGGGCGGCCGTGGGACAGCGTTCCAGGGCCCGACAACCGCAGGCCGGCGCTGCATCAGATGACCGAACTGGCAGACGTCACGGCCGCGGAGCCGACCGTGCACAAGGACTTCATCGCCTCCGACTACCACGGGAAGGCGCAGACGCACCTGGACGCGCTCTGCCACATCGCGTACCGCGGACTGCTCTTCGCCGCAGTGCCGGCGCGGAAGGTCTTCACGTCCCGAGGTGCCTCCTACGGCGCGGTGACCGACCTGCTACCCGGCCTGGTGGGGCGAGGTGTCCTACTGGACGTGGCACGTCTGCGCGGCCTTGACTGGCTGGAGCCGGGAGAGGCGGTCGGCGGCCCGGAGCTGCTCGTCTGCGCCGACGAACAAGGCACCCGGCTGGAGCACGGAGACATCCTCCTCGTCCGCACGGGCCACCTTGCCCGACGGAGGCGGTTGGGCCCGTGGGACCCGGAAGACCTCAGTGCGGGACTCCACCCCACCGCCATGCGCGTGCTGAGCGAGTCGCGGGCCTCGGCATTGGGCAGTGACGGCGACAGCGACGTGCGTCCGAGCCCCGTCGACGGCGTCCACTCGCCGATCCACGTGCTGGCCATCACCGCCATGGGGCTGCCCCTGATCGACAACCTGGACCTGGAGGCCCTGGCCGAGACGTGCGCGCGCACCTCTCGGTGGGAGTTCCTCTTCGTCGCCGCGCCCCTGAACATCCCCCGGGGCACCGGCTCCCCGGTCAATCCGCTTGCGGTCTTCTGAGTTCGGTCATGCCGCCACAGGGTCCCAGGCTGATGACAGCGGCCGGGGCGTAGACTCCGCGGAATCGAAAGTGCCGGATCCGGTTCAAGCACCGAGCCCGGCTTCAGCACACTCCGCAAGGTCGGTCCAGGTGAGCGACGAGACACATCCCGTGCCGGACGCGCGGGGCCCAGTCGGCCGGCTCACCGTGCGTGACGTGCTGGGACTGGACCTGATGGCGACCTGGGGCCCCGAGGTGGTGGCCGGTGCGGCACACCTGGACCGACCGGTGCGCTGGCTGCACGTGGCCGAGGCGGCCGACGTGGGGGTGATGCTGACCGGCGGCGAGATCGTGCTCACCACCGGCCTGCTGCTGGTCGGCGATGAGCAGGCCCAGGTCGCCTACATCGAGTCGATGCAGCGCGCCGATGTCGCGGCCGTGCTGCTGGGTCTGGGCCGGGCCTTCCGGACCACGCCGCCGGCGATGCGGCGGGCGGCGGAGCGGTGCGGCGTGCCGCTGATCGTGCTGCACCGTCCGGCGCCGTTCTCCCAGCTCACCGAGGAGGTGCACTCCCGGTTGGTGCACGGCAGGTTCGCCGCGCTCAACCTCTCCGACCGGATCCGCTCCTCGCTCACCGCGCTCAACCTCTCCGGCGCCCCACTGCAGCAGTTGCTCGACGAGATCGCGGCCTTCGGAGGCTGCCCGGCTGTCGTGGCCAACCTGGCGCACCGGGTACTGGCCACCGCGGGCGACCGGAACTCGCTGAGCGAACTGATGCGCGACTGGGACCGGGTCTCGCGACAGGTCGCCGAGCTGGTGCGGAACGACCCGGTGACGGTCGGCCCGGACGGCTGGATCGTGGCGGCGCTGGAGGCCCGCGGCCAGCGTTGGGGGCAGCTGGTCCTGTTCGGCTACCCGGGCTCCGAGGAGTCCGGCCAGATGCTGGGGCAGCGCGCCGCCGAGGCACTGGCCATGAACCGTCTGCTCGGTGACCGTGACCGGAGTTGGGAGGACCACGCGGCGGAATCGCTGCTCAGCGACCTGGCCGCGGGTGCGGCCCGGCCGGAGCAGCTGCTCACCCGGGTCCGGGCCGCCGGACTGCCGGTGAACCGACGCACCTTCGTACCCGTGGTGGTCCGCGAGCTGGTCGGCAGGGTGGCCGACAAGGAGG
The DNA here is from genome assembly GCF_000744785.1 of Kitasatospora azatica KCTC 9699. Lineage (NCBI taxonomy): Bacteria > Bacillati > Actinomycetota > Actinomycetes > Kitasatosporales > Streptomycetaceae > Kitasatospora > Kitasatospora azatica. The sequence goes on from NZ_JQMO01000002.1 coordinate 430,384, forward strand.
GCCTGCCGCAGTTGCTCGACCGGATCCTCGGCGAGGAGGCGGTGGCGGGCCTGGTGGGGAGCATCGGCGTGGACGGAACGGCGGTGCTGCTGAGCGTCCCGCACGACCAGGACGCCGACGCGGTGCTGCGGCGCGTCGCGGTGCAGACCCACGAGCGGCTGGCGGCCCGGGGCCGCAGGGCCGTGGTCGGGGCGGGCTTCGGGTGCGCGGTGCTCGACGAGGTACGCCGGTCCTTCGTCGAGGCGGTGCACGTCGCGGACGCCGCACTGGCCGCACCCGCGGCCACCGCGGTGGCGCGCCTGCGTGACGTGCGGCTGCGCGGGCTGGTCCGGCTGCTGCGGGACGAGCCGGAGCTGCAGGCGTTCATCGAACGGGAGCTCGGGCCGCTGCTGGAGAAGCCGCCGCTGCTGGAGGTCCTGCGGACCTATCTGGGGAGCGGCCGCAACAAGTCGCTGGCCGCCCAGGTGCACCACATCAGCCGGCCCGCGCTGTACCGGCGACTGGAGAGCATCCAGGCGCTGCTGGACGTCGACCTGGACGACTGGGAGCAGCTGACCTCGCTCTACGTCGCGCTGCTGGCCCACGAGGCGCAGCGGGCAGTGGGCCCGGAGGCCGCCTGGTGAGGAGGAACCAGGCGGCCCGTCGTGGTGGCCGGCCTCAGACCTCGGCCGTGGCCGGCTCGTACGCGGCCGGTACGGCCCGCTGCACGGGCGGGGCCAACCGGGTGAGGGCGACGTAGAGCACCAGCGAGGAGGCCAGGCCGACGGCCCAGCCGTAGTCGGCGAGCGGCTGGAGGAAGCCGATCACGCCGCCGGTCGGGAAGGGGCCGCCGTAGGAGCCGCCGACGGCCAGCAGTCCGCCGACGACGAAGGCCGCCACCGCCCTCCAGTTCCAGCCCGAGGCGTACCAGTAGCGGCCGCCGGGGGTGTAGAGCTGGTCCAGCTCCAGGTGGGTGCGGCGGATGATCCAGTAGTCGGCGATGAGGATGCCGGCGACGGTGCCGAGCAGGCCGCCGACCACGCCGAGCCAGGTGAAGATGTAGATGTGCGGGTCGGCGACGAGCTTCCAGGGGAAGATCACGATGCCGACCACGCAGGCGATCAGCGCGCCGGTACGGAAGCTGATGATCTTCGGCAGCAGGTTGGAGAGGTCGTACGCGGGGCTGACCACGTTGGCGGCGATGTTCACCGACAGGGTTGCGACCAGCACCACCAGCAGCGCGAAGAGGGTGCCCGCCACGCTGTCCATCTTGGCGGCGAGCGCGATCGGGTCCCAGATCGGCGTGCCGTAGACGGCCTGGGAACCGGAGGTGACCAGGACCGAGAGCAGGGCGAAGAGGGTCATCGTGGTGGGCAGGCCGAGCGCCTGGCCGCGGATCTGGGCCTTCTGGCTGCCGCCGAAGCGGGTGAAGTCGGGGATGTTGAGCGACAGCGTCGACCAGAAGCCGATCATGCCCATCAGCGACGGGAAGAAGATCTTCCAGAAGCCGCTGCCCCAGCCCAGCTTGGACGGCTGGTCGAGCAGCGGGCCGAAGCCTCCGGCCTTGACCGCGATCCAGGCGAGCAGGGCCAGCGCGCCGACGATGACGAAGGGCGCGGCCCAGTTCTCGAACCGGCGCAGCGTCTCCATGCCGCGGACGATGATGGCGATCTCCAGCGCGCAGAAGAGCAGGAAGGAGAGCCACTGCGTCCAGGGGAAGCCGCCGACAGCCGAGGCGGTCTGCCAGCCGTGGCCGAGGAGCTTGCCGGCGAGCAGGAAGATGCCCTCGCCGCCGATCCAGCTCTGGATCCCGAACCAGGCGCAGGCGACCGCGGCACGGATCAGTGCGGGGAGGTTGGCGCCGCGCAGGCCGAACGCGGCGCGGGCGAAGACCGGGAAGGGGATGCCGTACTTGGTGCCGGCGTGTCCGGTGAGCAGCATCGGGACCAGCACGATGACGTTGGCCAGGGCGATGGTCAGCACCGCCTGCTTCCAGTCCATGCCGAGCGCTACCAGCCCCGAGGCGAGGGTCCAGGAGGGGATGTTGTGGGCCATGCCGACCCACAACGCCAGGAAGTTGTACGTGGTCCAGCGTCTGCGCCCGACCGGGACCGGTACGAGGTCCTCATTGGTGAAGCGCGGGTCGCTGGGAGCGACTCCGGCGGCGAGTTCGACTCGTCCGTCGGGATGGGTGGTCTGCGCCGCCGTGGGCTGGGGGGTGATTGTGGACATGGACGGCCACCTCGGTTCGCGGGGTCTCGCGTGGGGGACGGGACAGAGGCCGGCGGGCACGGCGCTGGGCTGCCGGACGAACGAGTGAACGAGTGGAGCAGTGGTCAGCTCATCGCGGGGATGACGCTGGTGCCGTAGGCGTCGATGGTCGACTCCACGGCGTCGTGCATGGCGTAGACCGCGAACTGGTCCACGCCCAGGTCGCGTAGCTGCTGCAGCTTCGCGACCTGCGCCTCGGGCGGACCGATCAGGCAGAACCGGTCCACGATCTCGTCGGGTACGAAGGCGGTGTCCGGGTTCCCGGACCGGCCGTGGTGGCGGTAGTCGTACCCCTGACGTTCCTTGATGTACGCGGTCAGCGCCTCGGGGACCAGGCCGGAGCCCTCCCCGTAGTGGCGCACCAGGTCGGCGACGTGGTTGCCGACCATACCGCCGAACCAGCGGCACTGCTCCCGCGCGTGCGCCAGTGCCTGCGGCGAGTCGTCCTCGGTCACGTACGCCGGGGCCGCCACGCAGATCTTCACGTCGTCCGGGTCGCGGCCGGCCGCGCTGGCCGCGTCGCGTACGGCCTTGATCATCCACTCCGTCAGGAAGGGGTCGGCCAGCTGCAGGATGAAGCCGTCCGCCTGACGTCCGGTCAGTTCCAGTGCCTTGGGTCCGTACGCGCCCATCCACACGGGCAGCGAGGCGCCCTCCTTGACCCACGGGATCCGCATCGCGGTCCCGTCGACGACGGTCTCCCGGCCCTCCGCCAGCTCCTTGATCGCGTGCATGGCCTCGCTGAGGCGGCCGAGGGTGGCGGGCTTGCGCCCGGCGACGCGCATCGCGGAGTCGCCGCGGCCGATCCCGCACACCGTCCGGTTGCCGTACATGTCGTTGAGCGTCGCGAACAGTGAGGCCGTCACCTCCCAGGTGCGGGTGGAGGGGTTGGTGACCATCGGGCCGACGACCATGCGTTCGGTCTCGGCCAGGATGCGGCTGTAGACGACGAAGGGCTCCTGCCAGAGCACGACCGAGTCGAAGGTCCAGCCGTGGCTGAATCCGGCCGCCTCGGCGCGCTTCATCCGCTCGATCAGCAGCGAGGCGGGCGGGTCGGTCTGCAGGACGAGGCCGATGTCCACGGGAATCCTCCGGTAGTCCGGGAGTGGGAAGGTTGGGGAAGAGCCAGGGGGAGATCTGACGAGGGATCAGATGAGGTACTGGCAGGTGTCGCGGGTCTGGAACCGGCCGTGCCCGGGGCGGCCCAGGTAGCTGTCGCCGTCGACGACCACGGTGCCCCGCGACAGCACCGTCACCGCCTTGCCGCGCACCCGCAGGCCCTCGTAGGCCGAGTAGTCGACGTTCATGTGGTGCGTCGCCGCCGACAGCGTCTGCGTCGCGTCCGGGTCGTAGACCACGATGTCGGCGTCAGCACCCGGCGCGATCGTCCCCTTGCGCGGGTACAGTCCGAACATCCGGGCCGGGGTGGCCGACGCGATCTCCACCCAGCGCCGCCGCGTGATGCGCCCGTCCACCACCGCCTGGTGCAGCAGGTCCATCCGGTTCTCCACGCCGGGCAGCCCGTTCGGGATCTTGGAGAAGTCCCCGCGCCCCAGCTCCTTCTGACCGGAGAAGCAGAACGGGCAGTGGTCCGTCGAGACCACCTGCAGGTCGTTGGTCCGCAGCCCCCGCCACAGCGCCGCCTGGTGCTCCTCGGGCCGCAGCGGCGTCGAGCACACGTACTTCGCGCCCTCGAAGCCCGGTTCGGCCAGGTTGTCGGTGGACAGGAACAGGTACTGCGGACAGGTCTCGCCGAAGACGTTCAGTCCCCGGTCCCGCGCGGCCGCCAGCTCCGCGACGGCCGAGGCGGCCGAGACGTGAACCACGTACAGGGGCGATCCGGCCACCTCCGCCAGGCGGATCGCGCGGTGCGTCGCCTCGGCCTCCAACAACTCGTGCCGCACCTCGCCGTGGTACCGCGGGTCGGTGCGCCCGCTGGCCAGCGCCTGCTCCACCAGCACGTCGATGGCGATGCCGTTCTCCGCGTGCATCATCACCAGGCCGCCGTTGTCCGCGCCCTGCTGCATCGCCCGCAGGATCTTCCCGTCGTCGCTGTAGAAGACACCGGGGTAGGCCATGAACAGCTTGAACGAGGTCACCCCCTCGTCCACCAGGAGGTCCATCTCCTTGAGGCTGTTCTCGGTGACATCCGACATGATCATGTGGAAGGCGTAGTCGACGGCGCAGTTGCCCTCGGCCTTGGCGTGCCAGGCGTCCAGGCCCTCACGCAGTGAGTGGCCGACGGACTGCACCGCGAAGTCCACGATCGTGGTGGTACCGCCCCAGGCCGCGGCCCGGGTGCCGGTCTCGAAGGTGTCCGAGGAGGCGGTGCCGCCGAAGGGCAGCTCCATGTGCGTGTGCGCGTCCACCCCGCCCGGGATCACGTACTTCCCGGACGCGTCGATCACGCGGTCCGCCGACCAGCCCTCGGCCAACTGGCTGCCGCTGGCGGCGAGGGCCACCACCTGCTCGTTCTCGATCAGGACGTCGGCCGCCGTCTCTTCGGCCGCGGTGATCACCAGTCCGCCCCGGATCACCGTACGAGTCATTCGCGTTGTTCCTTCCGTTCTTCCCGTCAGGACGTCACTGGATGCCTTGACCAGGCCCCGGTCAAGCCTCGGTCAGGCCCTGGTCAGGCTTCGGCGAGGGAGCCGTAGGCGTCGGGGCGGCGGTCCCGGTAGAAGGCCCACTGGTGGCGCACCTCCTCGATCAGGCCGAGGTCGAGGTCGCGCACGACCAGTTCCTCCTCCTTGTCGGAGGCCGGCTCGCCGACGAACTGGCCGCGCGGGTCCACGAAGTAGGAGGTCCCGTAGAAGTCGTTGTCGCCGTACTCCTCCACCCCGACCCGGTTGATCGCGGCGACGAAGTACTCGTTGGCGACGGCGGCCGCGGGCTGCTCCAGCTGCCACAAGTACGCCGAGAGTCCCCTGCTGGTCGCCGAGGGGTTGTAGACGATCTCCGCGCCGGCCAGGCCCAGCGCCCGCCAGCCCTCCGGGAAGTGCCGGTCGTAGCAGATGTAGACCCCGACCTTTCCGACGGCCGTGTCGAAAACCGGCCAGCCCAGGTTTCCCGGCTTGAAGTAGTACTTCTCCCAGAACCCCTTGACCTGCGGGATGTGGTGCTTGCGGTACTTGCCGAGGTAGCTGCCGTCGGCGTCGATGACAGCGGCGGTGTTGTAGTACACGCCGGGCTGCTCGACCTCGTACACCGGCACCACGATGACCATGTTCAGTTCCCGGGCCAGGTCCTGCATCCGGGTCACGGTCGGGCCGTCGGGGACGGCCTCGGCCCAGGCGTAGTGCTCCTCCTCCTGCACCTGGCAGAAGTACGGGGCGTTGAAGACCTCCTGGAAGCCGATGACCTGCGCACCCTGCGCTGCCGCGTCGCGGGCGTACTGCTCGTGCAGGTCGATCATCGACTCCTTGTCGCCGGTCCATCTCGTCTGGACCAGGGCTGCGCGGACCACACGGCTCATCGGCTTTCTCCTCTGTGAAGAGCGGGTTCCCCGTTGACGGTCGACATTAGGAGATCGCAGCCATGGCGGTGGAGTGGCACGGTGTAACGCGACGGGCATTCAGTCGTTCCGCGGCGTCACGCCGAAAGAAGCCAAAACGCGGTATTTGAAGAACGGTGACGAATCCAGTGAAATCCGCGTTTCCGGTCGAGCTTCGGCATTAATTTCCGATGACACGAAGAACCCCGGCGCGGCGCGGCTCAGGTGCGGCGCGGCTCAGGTGCGGCGGGCCTCGCGCTCCGTCTTCGCCCGCACCGTGTCGATGACCGCCTGGACGGCCGTGATGAAGTTCTGGGGGTCGTCCAGACCCACGAACCGCGGTGCGACCCGCGCGATGTTGGGGTATTTGTCGGGCGGCAGCGTGAGGTAGTCCGTCTTCCAGGCGTGCAGGTCGGCGTCCCGGAGTTCCGGGGACAGCGCGGCCAGGCTCGCGTCCATGGCGCTGTAGGCCAGCACCAGGTCGGCGAAGACCCGGTAGTAGCGGGCGGCCTCGGCGTCGTCGAGGCCGGCCCGGCGCATGCAGTCCAGTTTGCGCTCCACGGACCGGAATTCGTTCTCCCGCCGGGCGGTGCGCGCGGCTGCCAGGGCCCCCACCCGGGGATGGCGGAGAAACGCCTCATGGGTGTGGATCGCGATCTCCATGAGATCGTGGGCCCAGTCGTCCGTGGGCGGCGGGGTGCTGGCCAGTGCCTCCTCGTGCAGGGCGTCGATGAGTGCCAGCAGCAGTTCGTCCTTGTTGCGGAAGTGCCGGTAGATCGCCGTCGGATGAGCGGACAGCTCACGGCCGAGGGCCTGGAACGTCAGCTTCTCCATACCGGAGGAGTCCGCGACCCGGAACGCCGCTTGGACGATCAGCTCCTGGCTCAGGGTGCCTCGCGGCAGCCGGCTCTGGTCCGCCTTCTTGGTCGCCTTCTTGGTCGTCCTGCTACCGCTGGTGGTCATGCTTCCCTTCCCCACGTCGATCCCTCCCATGATCGCGCACCCGGCCACGGCGTCAGCCGGCGACCGCCGAACCGTCCGCGCGCGGATCGGTGGCCGCCGCCAGCTGCGGCCGGCCGTCCCCGGGGAGCCGCCGGACCAGTTGGCCGTGGCCCACCCCGTCCTCGTTCGCGCCGAGCGGCCGGACGGTGAAGCCCGCTCCCTCGATCGCGTGGAGTCCGGCGGCAGGGACGTCCCGCTCGGTGCTGACGACGCCCGCGCCGGTCGTCACCCCCGCCTCCATGGCTCCGAGGACCCAGCGCGGCGTCGACACGGCGTGTTCGGGAGCGGAACCAGCGGCGAGATGCAGGGCCATGTGGGTGTGCACCTGGGGTTGCGCGCGTCCGCCCATGGCGCCGTGCGCGCCGACGAGTTCACCCCCTTCGCGGACCAGCACCGGCATCAGCGTGTGCAGCGGCCGCTTCCCCCCGGCCAGCCTGTTGGGCGAGGCGGGGTCGAGGGAGAAGGAGGCGCCCCGGTTGTGCAGCACGATCCCGGTGCCGGGGTCGAGCAGGGCGGCGCCGAAGCCGTGGAAGACGCTCTGGATCAGCGAGACCCAGGTGCCCTCCGCGTCGGCCACCACCACCGCGACGGTGTCACCGGACGCCTTGCGCTGTGGGAGCAGGTCGATCGCCGTGCCCGCCATCGCGTGCTCGGCGACGCGCCGCGCGTATGCGTCGGACAGCAGGTGGTCGACCGGGGCGCTGCTCCACTGCGGGTCGGCGCAGTAGCGGTCGCGGTCGCCGGCCGTCCACGCGAGTACGGAGGCGACCACGCCGGCGTCGCGGCCCAGCGGGTCGAGCGGCCCGCGGACGGTGCGGGCCACGTCGAGTGCCTTGAGGCCCTGGAGGAAGAAGAGGCCCTGCGAGTTCGCACCGGCCGACAGGTACTCGACACCGTCGTACTCCGCCGAGAGCGCCGGCGAGAGCTCCACGGTGTGTGCGGCGAAATCCTCCTCCGTCATCGCGGAACCCCGCGCGGCGAGCAGCTTCACCAGGCTCGCTCCCACCTCTCCCCCGTACATCGCGGCGGGGCCTTCGGAGCCGATCAGGGCCAGCGAGCGGGCGAGGTGGGGCTGGCGCAGCGTCTGTCCGGCCGCGAGGACCTCGCCGTCGGAGAAGAACACCCCTCGCGTACCGGGATCCCGCGCCAGGTGGCCGCTCTCCCGTGCGAGATCGTTGGCCAGTCCGGGGGCCACCGCCACCCCCTCACGGGCGGCGGCCTCGGCGGGCGCGAGCGCCGAGGCGAGCGGACGGGTGCCCCAGGTCTCGGCGAGGGCGCCCCATCCGGCGACCACGCCGGGCACCGTCACCGGCAGGGCGCCGAGGACCGGCATCACCTCGTGCGCCGCCGTCAGCGACGCCACGTCGACCGCGCGGGGGGACCGGCCGCTGGCGTTGACGAAGCGGACGTCGCCGTCCGCGGTGCCCACCAGTGCCAGCAGGTCGCCGCCCACGGAGCACTGGTTGGGGTACACCACCGTCAGCATGGCGGCGGCGGCGAGCGCCGCGTCGACCGCGTTGCCGCCCCCGCGCAGCACATCGGCCGCCGCCTCACTGGCGGCGGCGTGGGGCGTTGCGACGGCCCATTTCCCGCCGCTCGCGGCCAGCGGACGTTCGGCCGGCGGACGTTCGGCCGGCGGACGTTCGGCCGGCGGACGTTCGGCCGGCGGACGTTCGGCCGGCGGACGTTCGGTGTGTGCGGACATCGTTTCCTTCCCGAGTGCGTCGGCGGCCGCCTGCTGTGCGACCTCTTTAACCGCCGCGTTACAAGGGACTTATTGACAGTCCGAGAGCGGCGGGCCTAGCTTCCATCCATAGTCAACGTCATCGACTATGGCACTGACTTACATCGCCGCGCAACAGCGTGAACTCACAAAGGAGTTCGAAAATGGCCAGATCGCTCTTCTGCTCCCGACGACCGGTATCCGCGCTGGCCGGCGCCACCGCCGCAGCCGTCCTGGCCCTCACCGGATGCGCCGGGAAGTCCGGCGGGACCGCCGCCGGCGCCACCACGACGGCGTCGGTCACACTGCCCGCGGACGCGCTCGTGAAGGGCGGTCAGATCACCTACTGTTCGGACATCAGCGCGCCGCCGCTGACGTACTACGACACCGCGCAGAAGCCGGTGGGAGCCGAGATCGAGCTCGGGAACGCGCTGGCCGCCGAGCTCGGGGTCCGGGCGATCTGGGCCAACACCGGCTTCAGCGGGATCATCCCGGCCCTGCAGGCCAAGCAGTGCGATGCGATCATCAGCCAGCTCTACATCAAGCCGGAGCGCGAGAAGGTCGTCGACTTCGTCCCGTACATGTACGCCTCCAACACCCTCGTCGTGGCCGAGAAGAACGCCGCGGCCGTCAAGGGCGCGGACGACCTGTGCGGCAAGAAGGCGGCCGGGCAGACCGGTACCACCGTCGTCCAGTACCTGACCGACGCGTCCGACAAGTGCAAGGCGGCCGGGAAGGCGGAGATCGACATCCGGCAGTTCACCAAGGACACTGACGCCCTCCAGCAACTGCGTCTCGGACTGGTGGACGCCTACGGCACGACGCTGGAGACCGCCGCGTACGTGCAGAAGCAGCAGCCGGGCACCTTCGGCCTCGCCGGCGAACCGTTCAACCGCATCAAGGTCGGGGCCGCGACCCGCAAGGACGACACGTCCCTGCACGACGCGCTCGCCCAGGCGCTGGCTGCGGTACGCAAGAGCGGTGCGTACGACACGATCCTCAAGAAGTGGAACCTGACCGGCGACGACATCGCCAACTGACTCCCGGGGCAGGCGCGCAGAGAGAAGACCACGTGACCCACGCAACCGTCCTCGCCGACGCAGGGCAGCCGGCCGGCTTCGACTGGCCGTTCTTCTGGCACTACCTGTCCTCGCCCTCCGGGGTGTTCCTCGACGGACTCTGGCGCACCGTCTACATCTCGGTCGTCGCCCAACTGCTCGGTGTGATCCTCGGGTTCGCCGTCGCCCTGGCCCAGCGCAGCCGCTTCTCGCCGCTGCGCTGGGGCGGCCGGACCTATGTCTGGCTGATCCGCGGCACGCCCCTGCTCGTCCAGCTCGTCCTCGTCTACAACGGCCTCGCCGCGGCGGACGTCTACCGCTTCGGCGACATCCAGGTCGGCGGGCTCGTCCTCCTCGGCGTCGTGCAGGCGGCCACGCTGACGCTCGCCGTGAACGAGGCCGCGTACATGGCCGAGATCTTCCGCGCGGCCCTCGACGCCATCGATCCCGGGCAGGCGGAGGCGGCGCAGGCGCTGGGCATGACCCCGGCGATGACCATGCGGGTCGTGCTGCTGCCGCAGGCGATCCGGATCATCGTTCCGCCGCTGGGCAACGAGTTCAACCTGATGATGAAGTCGACCTCCCTCCTGTCGGTCATCGGCCTGCAGGAGATGTTCCTGACCGCGCAGTCGATCAACTCGGCGACCTTCAAGACCTTCGAGATATTCCTCGTCGCCGCCTGCTACTACCTCGCGCTGACGACGGTGTGGTCGTTCGTCCAACGGTTCATCGAGCGCAAACTCGCGGATCCCGGGCAGGTGATCGCCGCGCCGTCGCTGCGGGAGCGGTTCGCTGGAGGCGGCCTGGGCCGCGCCACCGGCCGCGAGAAGACCGAGCTCGTAGACCTCGTGGACAAGGAGGCCCACTGACATGGAACCGATCACAGAGCAGGCCGGGGAGCGGGCGGGGCACGGGGCCGCGTCGCCCGCCGGGCCGGCCGACGCGGCGGCCGTGATGTCGGCGCGCGGGGTGGTCAAGCGCTTCGGCGGCGTCCCGGTGCTGAACGGCATCTCCATGGACGTCCGGGCCCGCGAGGTCGTGGTCATGGTGGGGCCGTCCGGGTCCGGCAAGACCACGTTCCTCCGCTGTCTCAACCACCTGGAACGCATCGACGAGGGCGAGATCCTCATCCACGGCCGCCCGGTCGGCTACCGGCCGCGGCCGTCCGGCTCCGATCGGCTGGTGGAGGAGCGGCCGAAGGTGGTGGCGCAGCGCCGCCGCAACATCGGTTTCGTCTTCCAGCGCTTCAACCTCTTTCCCCACCTGACGGCGCTCGACAACGTGGCCGTCGCGCCGACGAAAACCCTCGGCATGCCGAAAGCCGAGGCCAGGGAGCAGGCGCAGGCCCTCCTGGCGAGAGTCGGCCTCGCACACAAGGCGTCGTCGCGGCCGTCAGCACTGTCCGGCGGCCAGCAGCAGCGCGTCGCCATCGCCCGCGCCCTCGCCATGAAGCCGGAGCTGATGCTGTTCGACGAACCGACGAGCGCCCTCGACCCCGAGATGGTCGGCGAGGTCATCGCCGTGATGAAGGAACTCGTCGACGACGGCATGACGATGATCGTCGTCACCCACGAGATGGGCTTCGCCCGCTCGGCCGCGGACCGGCTGGTCATGTTCGACCAGGGGGCCGTCCTGGAGGAGGGCCCTCCTGAGCAGCTCATGACCGACCCCGCCCACGACCGCACGCGCGCCTTCCTGCGCCGCATCAACGAGGGCGGCTGAACACTCGCGGCACCGACACGGCGCCCGACTTCGATGAAGACCGAGCGCGCACCCGCCGGACCGGCGTGCGGCGCTGGTGAGGGCAAGCCGGATCCGGCCAGATCGCAGGCCCGTTGGCCACCGGGCACGGTCCCGGTGTCGGCGTCGGCGTCGGCGCCGGCGCCGGCGTCGGCGCCGAGGTGTCTCAGCTCCTCTGCAGAGGGTGCATTGCTCGCTCGCCCCTGGACCCTGGCGCGCCGCCCGGGCCGGATGCGGGGCCGCCGACATACACTGGCCGAGCCCCGGGCGCCCGGGCCGTTCTCGATCCGCGCCCCGCTTGTCACAAGGGCGACTGGGCGGACAGATGTGCTGGAGCGCACAGGCCGACATGGTGGCCGGCGGGGTGGTCGCGGGCGTCGGCCTGCTCTGCCTGGCCCGCGTCCGGCGCTCCGGCCACGCGGAACGGCTGCCGCTCGGCGTACTGCCGCTGCTCCTGGGCGTACACCAGCTGATCGAGGCGTTCGTCCGGCTCGGCGCGGACGGTGAACTGTCCGCCGGGCCCGCAGGCGTGGCGCGGACCATCTGGGCAGCGATCGCCCTGCCGCTCCTGCCCGTCCTGGTCCCCGCCGCCGTGTGGTGCGCGGCCACCGAACCTGGCCACCCGGCCGGACCAGGCCGGCGCCGCGTGCTCGCGGGCATCACCCTGCTCGGCACGGCTGTCGCGGCGCCGCTCCTGTGGGCTGTCGCCACTCACCCGGTGAGGGCCACCGTGCAAGGCCACACGATCAGTTACGGCATCGGCGTCCCGCACCCGGCGGTCCTGCTGACCGGCTATCTCCTCGCCACTGTCGGTTCCCTCCTGCTGAGCGGTGATCGTTCACTCCGTCACCTCGGCCTGCTGACCGGAGCGGGTGCTGCGGGTTGCGCACTGCTGTCGCGGCTCGCCTTCCTCTCCACCTGGTGCGCGCTGGCGGCGCTGTTCAGCATGCTGCTGCTCCGCTGGGCGGGCCGCCCGTCGTACGCGACCCAGGCGACTGGGCGGTAGCAGGCGTCCGCTTCGCGGCTGCCGTCGTCCCGTCGCTGCTGTCAAGCCGTTGCGTGGCGCTCGCGCAGGGTGGCGACGCCGTCGCCGTCGAGTTCCTCGCAGTAGGCCGCACGGCCGACCATGGCCATGACCAGCGCCAAGGTAGTGCCGGACACCCGTGGCCCGGCACCGGCGGTGAACGGACCGTCGGTGGCCGTCAGCCGCAGGCCATGGACGCGACTTTTGGCGAATACGGGCAGGTCAGAGCCGTGGTAGTAGTCGGCTACGGTGGTCAGGGTGGTGACGGGGTAGTCGCGCTCGATGCCGAGCGGCCGGCGGATGTCCTCCCCGTGCACGATGGTTTCGCCGAGCATCGCCACGATCGGAAGGGGCGGCTTGGTCGTGCTGGTGGTCACCCGGCGGAATCGCGCGAGTGTCTCGGCCGGGCCGGCGCCCAGGTGCTCGGCCAGCCGCATGGCGACCTGCCGGTCGAAGTCGAAGCGGCAGCGGATGACACCCGCCATCCACCGCACCGGGTTGAGGCTGGCCCCGGCGGTCATGTGCGCGAGCACCTCGCGAACGGTGAACCGGTCACACAGCGACTGGGTGGCCCACTGTTGCTCGGTCAGCTCTGCGAGGTCGGCGGACAACGCGGCCCGCTCGGCGTGGATCAGCGACCAGTTGCGGGTCGCGGGTCGAAGGTCGGTCGTCGGTGTCGGTGATGTCATGCGGGCGATGCTCCTGTGCGGTAGTCGGGCGGGCGGGGATCCGGTCAACGGCTGACCAGGCCGACGTGGTTGCCGTCGGGATCGGTGAACACGGCGATACGGCTGACGGGCGTGTCAATCGGGGCAAGGACGCGGGTCGCGCCGAGCTGCTCGGCGCGGGCGAGCGCGGTATCGACGTCGTCGACCGGGAAATAGGCGACGAGCCCGGTGTACGGACTGTCCGGGCCGGCCTGGCCGATCCCGCCCGACGGCCGGCCGTCGCCGTCGGCGACCAGTGCGTAGGTCGCGTCGAGGCTGTTGACCGACCAGTCGAAGAGTTCCTGGTAGAAGCGTCGCGCGCGCGGGGCGTCGGGGGTGGAGATGTCGAACCAGGCGGGCAGGTGCGGGCGGTCGGTCGAGCTCATGAGCAGCCTCCTCGGGGCGGGCAGGGGTGATCGGTGGGACGTGTTCGACAGGTGAGACCGCCGCCGTGGGGCAGAATCGTCGCTCGTGGACGAGATTTCTTCCGGTCGGCTCGCGGACGGCACCGGCGAGGCGAGTGGGCAGCGCGCTCAGGACGCCGATCTGGCCCGCGCCCGTGACGGGGACGATGCCGCGTTCACCCGGCTACTGGCACCGTTGCGCCGGGAGCTGCACGCCCACTGCTACCGGATGCTCGGTTCCGTTCACGACGCCGACGACGCGGTGCAGGAGGCGCTGGTGCGCGCCTGGCGAGGACTGGCGCGGTTCGAAGGCCGCAGCACCCTGCGCACATGGCTGTACACCGTGGCCACCCGTGTCTGCCTGGACATGGTCGACGCCCGCGGCAAGCGGGCTCTGCCGATGGACCTGGGTCCGTCCAGCGAGCACGCCGTGCTCGACCAGGTTCCGCGCACCGAGGTCGCCTGGCTCGGTCCCTACCCCGATGCCGGTCTCCCGCACGAGCCCGCCGGACCGGAGGCCCGCTACGAGCAGCGCGAGGCGGTTGAGCTGGCGTTCGTCGCCGCATGCCAGCATCTGCCGGGCAACCAGCGGGCGGCGCTGCTGCTGTTCGACGTCCTCGGGTTCACGGCAGCCGAGATCGCCGCCATGATGGACACCTCCACCACCTCGGTGAACTCCGCACTCGCCCGCGCCCGTCGCGTCCTCGCGGGCAGGCTTCCCGCCCGCACCCAGCGGGAGACGCTGCACTCCGTCGGCGGCGCGCGAGCGCGGACGCTGGCGACCGGATTCGCCAGCGCGTTGGAACGCGGCGACGCCGAGGCCCTGATCGCGCTCCTCACCGAGGACGTCACCTGGTCGATGCCGCCGCTGCCGCACTGGTACCACGGCATCGACGCCGTCTGCGACTTCGCCGTTCAGGTGCCCATCACCCGTTGCCCGAGCTGGCGGCACCAGCTGACCAGCGCGAACGGCCAGCCGGCCGTCGGGTTCTACCTCGGCGCCGACCCCGCGCACCCGCACCACGCGTGGGCGATCGCGGTGCTGACCCTGCGCGACGACCGGATCGCGGAGATCACCTCGTTCCTCGACCCCGGCCTCTTCCGACTGTTCGGTCTGCCCGGCACCATGGCCTGACTCCCATCAGGATGACGGTCGGCGGGCCGTCGACCGTCGGGGAGCCTGCCGTCAGACCAGCGCCCGGACCAGGCCGTGCAGCCAGTTCCGGTACACCTCGGTCCCGCGCAGCCGCTCCGGCACCAGGAATTCGCGCGGCCCGGCGCGGCGGATCTCCTCGTCGGCCACCACCAGGAAGTGGATCGACAGGGTGAACGGTTCGGCACGGTGCCCGACTTCGGCTTCCACCGCGCGGACCACGTCCCCCTCGATGTCCAGCCTGCGGCCGTCCGGTCCGGTGGTCCGAGGGGCACCCGTTCCGTCGAACTCCTCCGGCCCGTGCCATTGCAGGAGCGCCGGATCCCAGCGCCGCCGTGCCAGCTCACGCAGCGGCTCCGGAACGGCCTCGAAGTCGGGGCCGCGGAGCGTCGCCCCGGGGATGGTCACGATCTCCTCGCCCGGCGGCTCGAAGGCCTGCCGGACGGCCGCCTCCCACCACTGTCGCCACGCCTCGCCGAGCGCGGGGTCGGCCGGCCCGGACGGCTCCGGCAGCTTCGCGAGGTCCAGCGGCCCGGGCACCAGGCCGCCCGCCGGAACGTCGATCCGCTCGACGGCGCGCAGCCAGAGCGGATAGTGCAGCAGGTCACCCCACCGCCCGATGTTCATCGACCACGAAGGACTTCCCGAACGGTGCATCAGTTCCCCTCCTGAGCAGCACATCAGGCCCCCCTGACCGCGGCTCGCCCACGCTACCCCGACCCGCCCTGCCCTTGCCCTGGATACGTGGAACCCGCACCCGCGTTCGACACCACCGATGACGGCGTGCCTCGGGCACTCAACGCCGTGGCCGACTTCCGGTAACTCGATCGTTACGCACGCGGGTCGGCGCAAGGGCTTGGCGGACCTCATCACAGGTCGTATGTTGTCGCGGGCAACAAACAGGGGCCGGCTGCTTCCCCTGCTTCGTGCTCGTGCCCATCCCCACCCTTCATCAGCCAACGCACGTCCGGCACAGGTCGGACACGCCTCGAAAGGACCCTGCCCATGCGCAAGGGGCTCCTGTTCGCCACCGCCGCCCTGTCAGCGGCCCTGCTCTCCACGGTCACCGCCTGCGGCTCCTCGAGCTCCGGTACCGGCTCGGCGAGCGCCAAGAAGCCGAAGATCGGCGTGATCCTGCCGGACAGCAAGTCGTCCGTCCGCTGGGAGACCGCGGACCGGCCGTACCTCGCGGCGGCCTTCAAGGCCGCCGGTGTGGACTACGACATCCAGAACGCCGAGGGCGACAAGCAGACGTTCCAGACGATCGCCGACCAGATGATCACCAGCGGCGTGAACGTGCTGATCATCGTCAACCTCGACAGCGGAACCGGCAAGGCCGTCCTGGACAAGGCCAAGACCCAGGGCGTGGCCACCATCGACTACGACCGGCTCACCCTCGGCGGCTCCGCCCAGTACTACGTCAGCTTCGACAACACCCAGGTCGGCAAGCTCCAGGGGCAGGGCCTGACGAAGTGTCTGGGCGACATGGGCGCCAAGAACCCCGTCGTGGCCGAACTCAACGGCTCTCCGACGGACAACAACGCCACCTTGTTCGCCAACGGCTACAACAGCGTGCTGGACCCGCTGTACGCCTCCGGGACGTACACCAAGGGCCCCAACCAGTCGGTGCCCGACTGGGACAGCGCCCAGGCGCAGACGATCTTCGAGCAGATGAACACCAGTCAGCCGAACATCGGCGGGGTGCTCGCGGCCAACGACGGTCTGGCCAACGCGGCCATCGCCGTGCTGCGCAAGAACCACCGCAACGGGCAGGTGCCGATCACCGGTCAGGACGCCACGGTGCAGGGCCTGCAGAACATCCTGGCCGGCGACCAGTGCATGACCGTCTACAAGGCCGTGAAGAAGGAGGCCGACGCGGTGTCAGCCCTCGCGGTCTCGCTGGCCGGTGGCAAGAAGGGCCAGACCAGCGCCACCGTCCACGACCCGACGGGCAACCGCGACGTCCCGTCGGCGCTGCTGACACCCGAAGCCGTCTTCAAGGACAACATCCAGGACGTCATCACCGACGGCTTCGTCACCAAGGCGCAGCTGTGCACCGGCGACTACGACGCGCTGTGCACGAAGGCCGGCATCAAGTAGCGCGAGCGCCGGCCGTACCAGTGGGCCCCGGCCGTCGGTGGCGCGGGGCCCACCCCGCCAATCCCCAGGAGCCTCACCCATGACAGAGACACCGACTCTCGAGTTGCGCGGGATCGACAAGAGCTTCGGCCCCGTCCAGGTCCTGCACGACATCGCGTTCAGCGCCTACGCGGGGGAGGTCACCGCACTCGTCGGCGACAACGGCGCGGGCAAGTCGACGCTCGTCAAGTGCATCGGCGGCATCCACCCCAGCGACGCAGGGGACTACCTGTTCGACGGGCGGCCGGTTCAGGTGCACAGCCCGCGCGACGCCGCCGCGCTCGGCGTGGAGATCGTCTACCAGGACCTCGCACTGTGCGACAACCTCGACATCGTGCAGAACATGTTCCTGGGGCGGGAGAAGCGTCGCGGCATGGTCCTCGACGACTCGACCATGGAGGAGATGGCCGCCGCGACGCTCCGGGGACTCTCGGTGCGCACGGTCAAGTCCCTTCGCCAGAAGGTCTCCAGCCTCTCCGGCGGCCAGCGCCAGACCGTCGCCATCGCCAAGGCAGTGCTGTGGAACAGCAAGCTCGTGGTCCTTGACGAGCCCACCGCGGCCCTGGGCGTCGCCCAGACCGCGCAGGTCCTGGAACTCGTGCGTCGGCTGGCCGACAACGGCCTGGCCGTCGTGCTCATCTCGCACAACATGAACGACGTCTTCGCGGTCTCCGACCGGATAGCCGCACTGCACCTCGGGCGGATGGCCGCCCAGGTCAAGGCCTCCGACGTGACACACGCACAGGTCGTCGAACTGATCACCTCGGGCCGCAGCGGCAACCTCGGCCCTCGGACCACCCCCAACGGAGCCGCCGTATGACCGCCGCCGTCGCCCCCCAGAAGCCCGAGCGGCCGAACCGGCCCGCCGACTCCGAGGAGGGCCGGTCCTCGACCGCCCGCTTGGGGGACGTCGGCCGCAGCTACCTCGACCAGGTGCGCGCGGGCGAGCTCGGCGCCCTTCCCGCCGTCGCCGGCCTGGTCGTCCTGTGCGTGTTCTTCGCCCTCCTGCGCCCGGTCTTCCTGTCCAACCTGAACTTCGCCAACCTGCTCACCCAGAGCTCGGGCAGCATAGCCATCGCCATGGGCCTGGTCTTCGTCCTGCTCCTGGGCGAGATCGACCTGTCAGCCGGATACGCCAGTGGTGTCTGCGCCGCGGTCCTGGCCATCCTGCTGACCAACCACGGCTGGCCCTGGTACGCCGCGGTGGCCGCCGCCATGGTGACCGGCGCGGTCATCGGCCTGCTCATCGGCACGCTCGTCGCCAAGGTCGGCATCCCCTCCTTCGTGGTGACGCTGGCCGCGTTCCTCGGCTTCCAGGGCGTCGTACTGATCCTGCTGAAGGAGGGTACGAATGTTTCGGTCAAGGACCCGACCATCCTGGCCATCGCGAACGACAACCTCAGCCCCGTCCTCGGCTGGGTCCTGCTGGCCGGCTGCGCCGCCTGCTACGCCGCCCTGCAACTGCGCCGCAGCCGCGACCGGATCGGCCGGGGCCTGGCCGGAACCCCGGTGGCGCTCCTCGCCATCCGGACCGGCGCCGTCGTCGTGCTCGGGGGCGCGGCCGTGTACCTGCTCAACCAGGAACGCAGCCGCAACGTCATCGTCAGCTCCCTCAAGGGCGTGCCCATCGTCGTGCCCGTGATCGGGGCCCTCCTCGTGCTCGGGACGTTCACTCTGCAGCGGACCGGCTTCGGCCTGCACATCTACGCCGTGGGCGGCAGCCCCGAAGCCGCCCGCCGGGCCGGGATCAACGTCGCCTTCATCCGCATTGCCGCCTTCGTCATCTGCTCCTGCCTGGCGGCCGTCGGTGGCATCATCGCCGCCTCCCGGGGCAACTCCGTGGACCCCAACACCGGCGGGAGCAACGTCCTGCTGCTCGCCGTCGGCAGCGCCGTCATCGGCGGCACGAGCCTGTTCGGCGGTCGCGGCCGCGTCGTCGACGCCGTGCTGGGCGGCCTGGTCGTCGCGGTGATCCAGAACGGCATGGGCCTGATGGGGTACTCCTCAGGCGTCAAGTACGCTGTCACGGGATCGGTTCTGCTGGTGGCCGCCGGCGTGGACGCCATGTCCCGCCGCCGCTCAGCCCAACGATGAGGGTCGCCAGCCATGAAAGCCGGTCCTTCCCAGGAAGAGGTCCGCCAGCACAATCTGGGTGCCCTGCTGCGCCACGTCCACTTCGACGGGCCCACCTCGCGAACCGTCCTGGCGACCCGGCTCGGCCTCAACCGCAGCACCATTCTGGGTCTGGTCGGCGATCTGACGGCTGCGGGCCTGGTCCGCGAGGAGTTGCCGCAGGAAACCGGCCGGGCCGGGCGGCCCTCGCTGGTCGTGAAGCCGGAGTCCACTCACGTCCACGTCCTGGCGGCGGACGTGGGCGTGGAGCGCCTGGCGGCGGCCCTCATCGGACTCGGCGGCGTGTTCCTGGACCGGCGCGAGTGCCCATGGCCCGACGGGCGCCCGCAGGACCCCGCGCGAGTGGCCGCCATCCTCGCGGGGTTCGCCCACGAGATGCTGGCTCGCGCACCGGCCGGCAGTTCGTGCGTCGGCGTCGCCGTGGCGGTGCGCGGCATCGTCCGCCACCCCGACGGGCTGGTCAGTCTCACCCCCAACATGGGCTGGAAGGACATCGACTTCGCCGGTGCGTTCGCCGACCGGCTCCGCCTGGACGTCCCGGTCCTGGTCGCGAACGAAGCCAATCTCGGCGCGCTCGCCGAGCATCGGCGCGGCGTCGGCCGCGGCAGCCAGAACCTCGTCTACCTCCACGGCGAGATCGGGATCGGCGCCGGAGTGATCACCGACGGTGAACTCCTGCGCGGCGAGCGCGGATACGCCGGCGAGATCGGCCACATGAACGTCAACCCCTACCAGGGACGGCCGTGCGGCTGCGGCGCCCACGGCTGCCTGGAGGCCGAGGCAGGTGAGCGCGCCCTCCTGGAAGCCGCCGGTCGGGACGGCCGCGTCACCGGGGTCGACGCCGTACGGTCGGTGGTCACCGCCGCCGACCACGGAGACGTCACCGCGCGTGCGGCCCTGCACCGCGTCGGAGACTGGCTCGGCATCGGCATCGCGAACCTCGTCAACCTCTTCGATCCGGACCTGGTCATCCTCGGTGGCACCCTCCGGGACGTCTTCCTCGGATCCGCCGCACAGGTGCGCAGCCGGATCAACACCAATGCCCTTGCCGCGGTGCGGGAGAACCTGCGGCTGCGGGTCAGCGAACTCGGCGGTGACACCGTCCTGATCGGCGCCGCCGAACTGGCGTTCTCCGAGGTGCTCACTCGACCGCTGGAGACCCTCACCCGCCTCTCGGAGCAACGCCGGGCCCGTCCCGTGGCGCTGAGCCCGTCCTCGCCCGAGAACTGAGCGGACGTCCTGCTGCGGGCTGTCCTCGGCGTGCCGGCGAGGCGGTCGACCAGTGGAACCGGTTGACGGGCCGTCGGGGCGGCGTTACGGTCTTATTGGCTTTCGGTAATGCTTCCGAAACATTCGAAGCCTCCGTTTGCCGGCGCCCGGCCCTGTCCCGCACCACCGCTCGTCCGCTCCCCCACCCGACGCGGAAGGACAACAACGGTGCCCGACACCCCGCAGGCCACCAGGTCTCGCACAACGGCACCCCCACAGTCACCGGCGACGGCCGTTCCCCGCAGCGGCCGTCGCCGGCCCACCGTCGCGCTCACCTTCGACGACGGGCCGCACCCGGAGTCGACGCTCGAGCTGCTCGCCACGCTGGTCGCGGCGGGCCACCGGGCCACCTTCTTCGTCTGCGGTCAACAGGCCGAGCGGCACCCCGAGTTGCTGCTCGCCCTGGACGCGGCCGGGATGTGGATCGGGAACCACAGCTACTCGCACGCACACCTGACCGGGCTCGACCGAGCGGCCGTGGCCCAGGAGCTCGGGCGCACCCAGCGCATCGTCCGGGAGCTCACCGGAACCGCGCCCACCCTGTTCCGCCCGCCCTACGGCGAGACCGACCTGGAGGTCCGCGCAGCCGCCGCGGCCGAGGGGCTCACCGAGGTGCTCTGGACCACGGACACCCGCGACTGGGCGGGAGCGCCGGCAGCGGAGATCGCGGCCGTCGCGGGCCAGGCACCGGCGGGCGCCGTGGTGCTGCTCCACGACGGCCGCTCGGCCACGGTCGGCGCACTGCCCGCGATCCTGCGAGCCTGGTCCGCCCGGGGCCTGGTGCCGGGGGCGGTGACTCGGACGTAGCTCAAGGGCGGCCGCGCCGCGATGAGTGCTCCGCCGCCCGGGCAGCGAACCCGCTGCCCGGGCGGCTCCGTCACGCCGTCAGCCGCAGGCCGCGCCGTTCAGGGTGAAACCGCTCGGGGCCTGGTTGCCGCCCGAGTAGGAGGCGTTGAACCCGAGGTTGGTGCTCGCGCCCGGCGCCAGGGTGCCGTTGTAGGAGAGGCTGGTGGCCGTCACCGTGTTGCCCGACTGGGTCCAGTTGGCGTTCCAGCCGTTGCTCAGGTGCTGGTTGCCGGGCCAGCCGAAGGAGAGCGTCCAGCCGTTCACCGGGGTGCTGCCGGTGTTGGTGAGCACCAGATTGGCGGTGAAGCCGCTGCCCCAGTCGTTGTTCACCGAGTAGCCGACCTTGCAGCTGCCGCCGCCGGTGGCCGCTGCCGTGGTCACCGTGACGGTGCCGGAGCGGGCCGAGCGGTTGCCCGCCGTGTCCTTGGCGTAGACGGCGAAGGTGTAGCTGGTGTTCGGCTGCAGGCCGCTGACCGTCGCGCTCGCGCCGGTCGACGACGCCACCACGGTCTCGGTGCTGCCCGCGGCCTGCACCACGTCGTAGCCCGCCAGGCCGGTGGCGCTGCTGGACGGGGCCCAACTCAGGTCCACCGAACTGCCGGTGACCCCCGAGGCGGTCGGCGTGCCCGGCGTGGTCGGCGGGGTCACCGTGCTGCCCGGCCGCAGGGTGACCAGCACCGCGCTGTACGGCGCGACGGTCTGCGAAGTGGCCGTTCCCGCGCTCGCGGTGGTCAGCGCGGCTGCGGCACCCGCCATCGTGGTCACCGTCGGCGTGCCCGTGGCCGGGGTGAAGCCGGCGTAGGACAGGCCCACCTGGTAGCTGCTGCTCGGGTCGTCGTTGACCAGCAGCACCCGCAGCGAGCCGTCGGCGGCCTTCACCGAGTAGGCCTGCAGCAGGGACTGGTTGGAGCCGGCCGCGACCAGGGTCTCGCCCGGGTGGACGAACCGGCTGAGCAGCGTCATGCCGTTGTAGGCCGGGAACGGTGTGTCGGCCGCCGGCTCGCACAGCTGCGCGCCGCTGCCGGCGACGCAGCTGCCGTCGGCGAGCATGCCGTAGTCGCCGTAGTTTGCCGAGCCGTAGAGCGAGGAGCCGTTGTCACCGGTGCTGACGATGCCGTTGTGGATCTGCCACCAGTCCACGCTGGACACGCCGTTGGCGAGCCAGCCGAGGTAGTCCTGCGGCAGGAAGAGCGCGTTGACCAGGCCGACCGTCTGCTTGCCCGGGTTGGAGGAGACCGAGTTGGTCTCGGTCAGCATGATCGGCACCGAGCTGTTGCCCGCGTACTGGCCGAGCTGCGAGCGCAGCGTGCTGACCATGCCGGGGATCTGCGCCGAGGAGGCGAGCAGGCCCGCGTCGGTCGGCCCGGGCGGGGTGACGCTGCTCGGGTTCTGCGGGTACCAGTGCACGTCGGCGAAGCCGATCTGCCCGGCCAGCGCCGTCATCACGGTCTGGTTCCACGGCTGCGGACTGCCCGCCGAGGTGCTGCCGTCCGGCCAGTTGCCCGGCGCGGTGAGCACCACGCCGACCTGGATGGTCGGGTCGACGGCCTTCATCGCCGCGATGTACGCCTTGGCGTTCTGCGCGTACACCGCCGGTCCGCAGTTGGTCGGGTTGGCGCCGGCGGCGCAGTGCTTGTCGGTCTCCCAGTCCGCGTTGTAGGTGCCGTTGCCGTAGATCTCGTTGCCGATCTCCCAGTACTTGATGTGGTAGTCGTGCGTGATGTTGGCGTACCGCACCCAGTCGGCGGCGAGTTGGGCGCCGCTCTCGGCCGGGGTCTTGGTGGCGCCGATGACGTCACCGCTGCCGTAGTTGACCGTCACCATGCCCTGGGCGCCGGACTGCTGGAGGATCGCGGCGTAGTGGTCGAAGTCGACTGCCTGGGTGCCGTAGGTGAGGTCGCTGTTGGTCTTCCAGTCGTAGCTGTCGGACGAGCTGCCGCCGGGGAAGCGGACCAGGCCGACACCGGCCTGCTTCAGTTGGCCCGGCACCGCCGCGTCGGTCAGCTTGCTGTCGTAGACCGAGCCGTTGGTGCCGATCGCGGTGGCGGGGACGGTGGCGAGGGCCTGCGCGGCGTTCACGCTCACCGTCGCCGCGGTGGTGGCGGGGGCGGCCGCGCCGGCGCTCGACGCGGTGCTCCAGAGCGGTCCGGCGGCCAGCAGGGCCAGGGCGGCCAGGACGGCGGGCAGGCGCGACTGCCTCGTTGGGGGCCACAAGGGCATGGACGTGATCCTCTCGACGGGTGGGTACCGTCGGAGCATCGCGGGGTGAGAGTGGGCGCGGACCACCGACGGTGACCCGAGAGTCGACCGGGGCACCACCGGGCGTCAACGGCGCTGCCCGCCGTCCGGTGCCCTTCCACGGGCTGAGCTGCGGTCAACAGTCGGGCGGCCGACCGAAACTTTCATGCCGGGGCAGCGGTCCGACACCCGTCGGGCCCGCCCGGACCGGCCTCGTTCAGCCGGCCGGCAGCAGGGTGGGATCGGCGATGATCCGACGGACCGTCAACTGCGCCGCGCCCAGCACCGGTCCGCGCCGGCCCAGTTCGGAGGACCGCAGAGCCTGCGGCTCCCAGGGCCGGACCGTGACCCGGGTGGCGAGCTCGGCGCGCATCGCCGGCAACAGCCAGTCGGCGAGCTCGGCGTAGGCACCGCCCAGGACCAGGCCGTCCGGGTCGATCAGGTTCACGGCCGAGACGAGGGCCAGGCCCAGCGCCCGCCCGGCACGCTCCAGGGCGTGCAGGGCCGGCGCATCCCCGGCGACGGCCCGCTCGGCCAGCAGGGCCACCGGATCGGCGGGCTGCGCATCCCCGTCCTGGGCGAGCCCGGCCTCGTGGGCGAGCCCGGCCTCGCGCAGCACGGCCACCTCCCCCGCGTACTGCTCCAGGCAGCCGCGGGCGCCGCAGGCACAGGGAACGCCGTCCGGGTGGACGGGGATGTGACCGAGTTCGCCGGCGAAGCCGCGGGCACCCCGGAACAGGTGCCCGCCGACGACCAGGGCGGCGCCGATCCCGGCCTCGGCGGAGACGTGCACGAAGGTCTCGCCGGCGTGTTCGGCGTGCCAGTACTCGGCCAGCGCGCCGAGGTTGGCCTCGTTCTCCGGCTCGGGCGCGCCGGCGGGGTCGGGCCAGTGGTCGGCGGGGCACACGGCGTGCCACCCGAGGTTGGGCGCATGCGCGACCAGTCCGCGCGGTTCGTTCGGCACCACCCCGGGAACGGCGAGCACCCGGCCGGCCACCTGCAGCCCGAGCGCGGCGGCCTCGGCCTCCACCTCGGCGGCCAGCGCGGCCGTCTCGGCCAGTACCCGCTCGACGGGCCGACCGGCGTTGGCCCGCTCCACCCGACGCCACACCCGCGGTTCACCGCGCAGGTCCACGACGCACGCGCCGAGGTGCGTCACGCCGATCTCCAGGCCGAGTCCCGCCGGACCCCGATCGCTCACGGTCAGCGCCCGTCCCGGACGGCCGACCCGACCGCTCGGCGCGGTCTCCGCCTCGGACAGCGCCCCGCGGCCGATGAGCTCGTCGACCAGGGAGGAGACGGCCGCCCTGGTCAGACCGGTGCGCCCGGCGACATCCGCACGGGAGAGCGGACTGTGCGCGGCAACCGAGCCGAGGACCACCGCGAGGTTCTGCCGGCGCATGTCCTGCTGCGAGGCGGGCCCGCTCTCCGCGCTTGTGCTCGCCCTGCCGACTGCCGCCACGAGCTGTCCTCTCCCATCGGTCCCTGTCGGTCCTCCGCCTGGGCACCCTGCAATGCCCCCGCTCGACGCAGCGTATCGGTGATCCGTTCGAGTGTGTCGCCGTCCCGGGTCACGGCCTCCAGCACCGGGCCCGCGGCGGGCTTTTGGCGTTCGAGTGACGGGATGTTAGAGATTGACGACCGCCAGAGATTCCAGAATGAGTAGTACTCATTGACTCTGTAGGTTTCGCCAGTCGAGCCGGGCGGGTTGCGGCAGGCGCTTCGATCGCCATCGCCATACCTACCTCTACCTGGGACTCTTCCGTCCCGCCCGGGGTAGTTGGCAACAGCCAACTTGATGCATCCATGTGTCACTGGTGTTGCGTCGGCGAAAAATGGGGATGTCTATCGTCTTGACAGGGGTGCCTCGGTGGCTCGATAAATGCAACTCATAAGAAGTAGGGCCCCTGAGGAGGGACACCCCAGATGAGACCCCCACGCATCAGCGCCAAGACGATCAAGGCGTTCGCGGTCGCAGCCGCCGTCTTCGCGGCCGTGCTGCCCACCCAAACCGCCTACGCGGCCACGACGAACTTCTACGTCGACCCCGTCAACGGCAGCGACAGCAACTCAGGAACCAGCACCGCCGCGGCTTTCCGGACCATCCAGGCCGCCCAGAACGCGGTCCGAGCCGTCAACACGAACATGTCCGACGACATCGTCGTGAACCTGCGCGGAGGCACCTACCCCCTCACCGCCCCGATCACCTTCGGCACCAGCGACTCCGGCACCAACGGCCACACGGTCGTCTACCAGTCGTACAACGGTGAGACCCCCGTGATCAGCGGCGGCCAGGCGATCACCGGCTGGACCGCGGCGACCAACGGCGAGTACAAGGCGTCGATCGGCTCCCTCAACTTCCGCCAGCTGTACGTCAACGGGGTCCGCGCCACCCGCGCCCGCTACCCCGACGCCGGCACCGACTTCAACCTGCAGGGCAGCGACACCACCAACAAGCTGCTGAAGGTCCTCGCCTCGCAGACCTCGAACTGGGGCAACCTGAACCAGGTCGAGATGATGCTGGAGACCCAGTGGGGTGAGAGCTACCTGCGGCTGAAGTCGATCAGCACCGCGGGCAGCACCGCCAACATCTCGATCCAGGACCACGAGGCGGGCATCCTCTTCCAGCGCCCGTGGCCGCAGCTCTCCGACAACTCGCCGTTCCACTTCGAGAACGCCCACGAGTTCCTCAACGAGCCGGGCGAGTTCTACGTCGACACGGCCGCGCAGACCGTCTACTACAAGCCCCGCCCCGGCGAGGACATGTCCAACGCCTCCGTGAAGGCGCCGACGGTCCAGACCCTCTTCAACGTCCAGGGCACCAGCCTCAACAGCCCCGCCCACGACCTGCGGTTCTCCGGGCTCACCTTCACCCAGACCACCTGGATGGAGGCCAGCAACAACGGCTACCTGAACGCCCAGGGCGGCAACTACAACCTCACGTCCAACACCTCCAACCAGCAGACCGTCGGCCGCCCCCCCGCTGCCGTCCAGGTCCAGGACACCGACAACATCTCCTTCACCGGCAACGTCTTCACGCAGCTGGGCTCCTCCGCGCTCGACCTCTGGCACGGTGTCCACAACAGCAGCGCGATCGGCAACTACATCTACGACATCGCCGGCAACGGCATCACGCTCGGCAAGTTCTCCGACCCGACGGTCGAGTACCACTCCGTCTACAACCCGCCGACCACCCCGGCCGGCGAGGACGCCCGGGAGGTGGTCAAGACCGTCTCCGTCAAGGACAACCTGATCACCCGGACCGGTGAGGACTACCCCGGCACCGCAGGCATCAACGCGGGCTTCGTCAACAGCACCACCATCGACCACAACGACATCTCCGACTCCCCGTGGGCGGGCATCTCGCTCGGCTGGGGCTGGCAGTCCGCGGCCAACGCCGAGGGCAGCAACAGCATCAGCTACAACCGGATCGGCAACGTGATGAACCGGCTGTGCGACTCGGCCGGCATCTACCACCTGTCGAACGACCCGGGCACGGTCATCAACGGCAACTACATCCACGAGGTGCTCCGGACCTCCGCCTCCTGCGCCTCGGCCATCGCCGGCGTCTACCTGGACGAGGGGTCGGACAACATGACCGTCTCGAACAACGTGCTGTCGAACCCCGACGCGTCCATCAACCAGAACCACAACGGCACCAACGTCACGCTGACCAACAACACCTCGTCCGGTGACGCGGTGATCAAGGCCTCCGGCCTGGAGTCCGGCTACCAGTGGATGACCCTGTGGCCCAACCTCGCCTGGAACAAGACCGCGACCGCCTCGTCGGTCTTCGGCACCGGCACCGAGGCCAACAAGGCCAATGACAACAACAGCTCGACCGGCTGGTCCCCGACCGGCACCGACACCTCGGCCTGGTGGCAGGTCGACCTGGGCCAGGCCTACCAGCTCGGCCAGTTCGCGCTGACCACCCGTCAGGACCTGGACCAGTCCTCGACCCGCGGCAACTTCGAGGTCCGGGGCTCCAACGACCCGAACTTCGGCAGCTACACCGTCCTGGGACGCCAGACCAGCACCCTGCCCTACGCCGCGACGCTCACCGGTGACATCGACGTCCGCCAGGCCTTCCGCTACGTGCGGGTCGCCAAGACCGACGGCCAGTACTTCTACATCACCGACTTCAGCGTCCAGCAGGCCGGCGGAGCGCAGGCGGTCGCGACCGGCGCCCCGAGCACCAACCCGTCGACGTTCTACTCCATCAAGAACGTCAACAGCGGCCAGGTGCTGGACGACTACAACTTCAACACCGCCGACGGCGCGAGCGTCAACCAGTGGCCGAGCACCGGCGGCGTCAACCAGCAGTGGAACATCGTCCCGGTGAGCGGCCAGCTCGTGAAGATTGTGAACCGGAACAGCGGCAAGGCCCTCGAGATCCCGTGGAACAGCCACTGGCGGACGACCGCCGCGGACCAGTCCACCTACAACGGCGGCAACAACCAGCTGTGGTACTTCGAGCCGACCACCGGCGGCTACCTGCTCCGCAACTACGAGAGCCGGCAGGTCCTGGAGGTGACCGGCGCGTCCACCACCAACGGCGCCACCACCGACCAGTCGAACGCCATCAACCAGTCCCACCAGGCCTGGACGATCCAGTGACAGGGTGACCTGACGTAGGACAGTAAGCGGTGAGGCCGGAGAGCGACGCTCTCCGGCCTCACCGCACCCGCTCGCCGGCCATGCCGGAGCCACCCCTTCGCGAAGGGGCGGCTCCGGCATGGCCGTCAGGTGGCCGCGTCGGGGAACGGAAAGGAAAAGGCCCCTGCCGGTTCGGATCAGCCGAAGAGCAGGGGCCTACCACGGCCTGTCGTCAGATCAGGTCGGCCAGGGTGATGCGATCCGAAAGGGGTGCCCCACATGAGCGAGAAGAACGGCGCTGGCAACAGCGGCAGCGGCGACACCGGGGACCACAACGGCGACAAGCCGAAGAGCGAGTAGCCGCCCCACCCCTGACGGCCATCCGACCGCACGTAGCGCGTCCGGGTGGCTCCCTGCGGCGGACCGCCGATGCGTCCCCCGTCACCGACGGTCCGCCGCACTCTCTCCCGGCCCCGGCTTCAGGAAGTCCTCGTTGAGCAGCGCCGAATCCCGCAGCACCCCGCACCCCTGGTCCCTGAACAGCGCCACGAACACGCTGATCGATCCGTACAAGTCCGCGCTGC
Organism: Kitasatospora azatica KCTC 9699; assembly: GCF_000744785.1. Classification (NCBI taxonomy): domain Bacteria; kingdom Bacillati; phylum Actinomycetota; class Actinomycetes; order Kitasatosporales; family Streptomycetaceae; genus Kitasatospora; species Kitasatospora azatica. The sequence continues at coordinate 458,743 of NZ_JQMO01000002.1, forward strand.
CGAAGAAGCCCCCCGCGAAGCCGACGGCAGCCGGCGAGGACGAGACCCGCAACCGCATGCTGCTGGACGACCACCGCAGAGCGCTCTCCGCACCCACTGCCGTTCGCCCTGATGGAGCGCCTGGTGAAGTCGGGCACTCCCTACGCGGAGCACGCCCGCACCCTGCGCAGCGACAACGTGATTGTGGCCGGGGCGAACTTCGACTGGTTCGACGCCGAGCTGGATCGGCATCGGCCAGATGTGCCTGGGCAACCACGAGGAGGCCCGTACGTTTCTCCGGCAGTCGCTCGACCTAGCCGCAGCGATTGGCAACACCCGGGCCGTCGTCGCCACCGGGCTCAACCTCGCCGACGCTCACCGCTACACCGGTGACGTGCAGACTGCGAACGCGCTCTACCGCAGTGCCCTGAGCACCGCGCGAAGCCAGCACCCGGAACTTGTCGACTTTGCGCTTCAGCCCACCGGCAAGCACGGTGATGGAGCGCGGCGACCTCGCGAATGCCCACGCCCATCTCCAGGAGGCGCTGCGGCTGCGGATCGCCAAGGGGGACGCCGGGTTGGTCGAGTCCACGCAGGCAGCACTCGCCCGGGTGGAACTGCTGATCGGCCAGGCCGACGCATCGGCGGCAGACGGCGCGGTGCCGCGCCGCTGGAGCGGTTACTGGACCTCATGGTTCCAGTCCCGCACCACTGCCCGGACGCCGGCCCGGTGGGATGCATCGGCGACCGGCACGGCTTCCGCCCTGATCAGCCGGTCCTGCGGCATAGCGGCTTGCCCAGCGCGGTCCTCGTCAGTGCCCCGAAACACTGGGCTCGACGATGATGACGTCCAGGGTGCGGGGGCCGTGCACGCCTTCCACGCGGTCGAGTTCGATGTCGCTGGTGGCGGACGGGCCGGAGATGAAGGTGAGCGGGCGGGTGGGGTCGAGGCGGGCCAGCGCGTCCGGGACGTCGTCGGCGATCTGGTCGGCGCCCACGATGCACAGGTGGTAGTCGGGCACCAGGGTGAGTGCCCGTCGGCCCTGGCCGGGGCTGGTGTCGAGGACGATGGTCCCGGTGATCGCGATGCCGGCGGCGGCGAGCGTGATCGCGCCGTCGAGCTCGTCCAGGGCGGGGACGTCGAGCGGTTCGGTGTGCCACTGCCAACTGCCGGTCGGCAGCAGTTCCATCGGGAAGCCGCCCGGCAGCGCGAGGTAGCGAGCCCGGCGCCGGGTGAGGGCGACGGCTACGGCGTCGCGCAGGCCGGCCCGGTCGGTGCGGCTGACGGTGGCGCGGTAGTCGGCGACCCGTTCGGCGAACAGCGCGACGGTGTCCTGGCCGGGGCCGGTGTGGCTGCGGCGGTAGTCACGCGGGACGGGGACGTCCTGCGGTCTCTCCTCGGACGGGACGTCGGTGAGCGCGGCCCGGATCCGGCCCAGGATGGCGTCGCGGCTGGTCATTCGCTCTCCCTGTTCTTGCGCCACCAGGTGCGGAAGGACTCGGCGGGTGGGGCGGGGGTGTCGCGCGTGTCGGTCCAGCCGTGCAGCGGTCCGGGCAGCCGGCCGATCTTTCCGTTGCGGGCCAGCGCCCTGCCGCCGAGCGCGGCGGCCTTCTGGGCGGCACCGAGCAGCCGTGGCGAGTCGAGCACCTTGCCGGCCGCCTTCATGGCCAGCCCCTCCACCGTGTGGCCGTCCTTCGCCTCGACGACCTTGGCCCGCAGGTGGGCCAGCACCTCCGGGATGTTGATCTTCACCGGGCAGGCGTCGTAGCAGGCCCCACAGAGCGTGGAGGCGAACGGCAGCGAGGCCGCCTGCTCCACCCCGACCAACTGCGGGGTGAGCACAGCACCGATCGGCCCGGGGTAGACCGAGCCGTACGCGTGCCCGCCGGTGCGCTCGAAGACCGGGCAGACGTTCAGGCAGGCCGAGCAGCGGATGCAGCCGAGCGTCTGGCGGCCGACCGGGTCGGCGAGGGTGTCGGTGCGCCCGTTGTCGAGCAGCACCAGGTGGAACTCCGACGGTCCGTCACCTTCGGTGGTGCCGGACCAGGTGGAGGTGTAGGGGTTCATCCGCTCCCCCGTGGAGGAGCGCGGCAGCAGTTGGAGGAAGACCTCCAGGTCGGACCAGGTGGGCAGGACCTTCTCGATGCCCATCACGGTGATCAGCGTCTCGGGCAGGGTCAGGCACATCCGGCCGTTGCCCTCGGACTCCACCACGAGCACGGTGCCGGTGTCGGCGCAGGCGAAGTTGGCGCCGGAGACGGCCACCTTGGCGGTGAGGAACTTCTGCCGCAGGTGCCGGCGGGCCGCCTCGGCGAGCTCGCGCGGTTCGTCGGTGAGGTCCTCGGGAGCCGGCTGTCCCCAGTGGCCCATCTCGGCGCGGAACAGGTCGCGGATCTCGGTGCGGTTCTTGTGGATCGCCGGGACCAGGATGTGCGAGGGGCGGTCGTCGCCCAACTGCACGATCAGTTCGGCGAGATCGGTCTCGTAGGCGGTGATCCCGGCCTCGGCGAGCGCCTCGTTGAGGCCGATCTCCTGGGTCGCCATCGACTTGACCTTGACCACCTCCCGCTCGCCGGTGGCCTGCACGAGTTCGGTGACGATCCGGTTCGCCTCGGCCGCGTCGCTCGCCCAGTGCACGGTGCCGCCGGCGGCGGTGACGGACTCCTCCAACTGGACCAGGTAGTGGTCGAGATGGCGGGCGGTGCGGTTCTTGATCGCCTCGGCGGCGGTCCGCAGCTCCTCCCAGTCGTCCAGCTCGGCGGCGACGGTGAGGCGCTTGTCACGGATGGTGCCGGTGGCGCGCTTGAGGTTGGCGCGCAGCTGATCGTCCTTCAGCGCGACTCGCGCCGCGTCGGGGAAGGACGGTGAGCCGAGCCAGACCACTCCTCGGGAACTCACAGTTGGTCGCCTTCCGTGCTGGCGAGGATCTCGGCCAGGTGCATGGTCCGCACCGCGCTGCCCTGCCGGGACAGTCCCCCGCCGATGTGCATCAGGCAGGAGTTGTCGGCGGCGCACAGCACCTCGGCGCCGGTGGCCAGCACCCCGGCCGTCTTGTCGGCGAGCATCGCGCTGGAGGTGTCCGCGTTCTTGACCGCGAAGGTGCCGCCGAAGCCGCAGCAGGAGTCGGCCGCGGGCAGGTCGACCAGGTCGATTCCCCGTACCGCGCGCAGGAGTTGCTGCGGCCGGTCGCCCAGGCGCAGCCCGCGCAGCGAGTGGCAGGTGGGGTGGTAGCTGACCCGGTGCGGGAAGTGGGCGCCCACGTCGGTGACCTTCAGCACGTCGGTGAGGAACTCGGTGAACTCGTGGACGCGGGGCACCAGGCCCGCCACGTCGCGCCGCAGCTGCTCGTGGCCGTACTCCTCGGCGAGCAGCGGGTGGTTCTCCTTGACCATGCCCGCGCAGGAGGCCGACGGGGTGACGATGGCGTCGTAGTCGGCGAAGGTCCGCGCGAACCGGGCCACCAACGGGACGGCGTCGGGGCGGTAGCCGGTGTTGAAGTGCATCTGCCCGCAGCAGGTCTGCTCCTGCGGGAAGTCCACCGTGTGGCCGAGCCGTTCGAGCACGGTGACCACGGCCCGGCCGGTGCCGGGGAACATCGTGTCGTTGAAGCAGGTGATGAACAGGGCGATCCGCATCAGCCCACCTCCACCGGGGTCGGGGCGTCGGGCGGCAGCAGCCCAAGGACGTTCTGGTGCATTGTCACGGCTTCGCGTCGGCGCGCAGACGCAGGCCCGCCATGCCGCCGTCGACCGCGAGGGCGGTGCCGGTGACCGAGGCGGCCGCGGGGGAAGCCAGGTAGACGATGGCGGCGGCCACCTCCTCGGCGGTGACCAGGCGGCCGGTGGGCTGACGGGCGTTCAGGGCGGCGCGTTCGGCGGCCTGGTCGTGAGCGGCCTCCAGCAGCCGGCCGACCCACGGGGTGTCGACGGTGCCGGGGTTGACGCAGTTGACCCTGACGCCCTCGCGGACGTGGTCGGCGGCCATCGCCAGGGTGAGGGAGAACACGGCGCCCTTGCTGGCCGCGTACAGCGCGCGCTGCGGCAGGCCGGTGGTGGTGACGATGGAACCGATGTTGACCACCGAGGCGTGGGCGGAGCGGCGCAGGTACGGCAGGGCTGCCCGGGAGGTGCGGACGAGGCCCAGCACGTTGACGTCCAGCACGCGGTGCCACTGCTCGTCCGGATTGTCCGCCACGGTTCCGATCGCGCCGATGCCCGCGCAGTTGACCAGGATGTCGATCCCGCCGAGCACCTCGGCCGCCGCCGCGACAGCGGCCCGGACCGAAGTGTCGTCGCTGACATCGGCGGTGAAGCCCACCAGCGGTTCCTTCAGCGATGCGGGGTCGAGGTCGAGGACGGCCACCCGCGCGCCGCGTTCCGCCAGCAGGGAGGCGGTGGCCAGGCCGATCCCGGAGGCACCTCCGGTGACCACTGCCGCCAGTCCTTCGAGGTCAGTCATCGTCATGCCCACGGCTCCTCGTTCACGCGTTGACGAACGTCTGGCGCTGGCTGCCGAGACCGTCGATGGACAGCTCGACGGTGTCGCCCGCGCGCAGGTACGGGGTGCCGGGCAGGCCGAGGGCCACCCCGGCCGGGGTGCCGGTGTTGATGACGTCACCGGGGTTGAGCACCATGTACTGGCTGAGGTAGTGGACGAGGTACGAGACCTCGAAGATCATGTTCTTGGTGTCGCCGTTCTGGCAGAGCTCACCGTTGACGGCCAGCCGCAGGCCGAGCGCCTGCGGGTCACCCACCTCGTCCGGGGTGACCAGCCAGGGCCCGAGCGGGTTGAAGGTCTCGCAGGACTTGCCGAGGTCCCACTGCCCGGAGAACTCGAGCTGGAACTCCCGCTCGGAGACGTCGTTGCTGATCGCGAAGCCCGCGATGTGCCCGGCCGCCTCGGCCGGGTCGGCGAGGTAGCGGGCCTGGCGGCCGATCACGACGGCGAGTTCGACCTCCCAGTCCGTCTTGACCGAGTCGCGCGGGATCAGCACCTGGTCGTACGGGCCGACGACGGTCGCCGGGTCCTTCATGAACACCACCGGGCGGGAGGGGACGGGCGCGCCGGTCTCCTCGGCGTGGTCGCGGTAGTTGAGGCCGACGCAGACCACCTTGCCCGGGCGGGCGACCGGCGCGCCGATCCGCAGCCCGGCCGGGTCGAGCTCGGGCAGCCGGCCCGCGGCCAGCGCTTCCCTGACCCGGTCGGTCCCGCCGGAGGCGAGGAACGCCCCGTCGATGTCACCGGTCAGCTCCGAGAGGGCGAATACCCGTCCGTCCTCGCCGAGCACGGCCGGGATTTCCTCTCCCGGTGCCCCGATCCGAAGCAGTTTCATGTGGACTCCCATCAATGCAATCGGATGAAGCTTCAGGCAGCGGGAAAGGCCGGACTTGGTACGTCCGACCTGATCAGGCCTTCGGTGCGGAGCTGGTCCCAGAGGCCGGCGGGGACGGCCCGCCGGTGGAGTTCCGCGTTCTGCTCGACCTGTGCCGGGGTTCGCATGCCCAGGGTGACGTTGACGACGGCGGGGTGCGTGTACGGGAAGGCGATGGCGGCGGCGGGAAGGGTGGTGCCGTGCTGCTCGCAGACCTCGGCGATGGCCAGTGCCCGGTGCACCATGTCCGCCGGGGCGTCCTGGTAGTCGTACTTCATGCCGGGCGTCGGCTTGTCGCGGGAGAGCAGTCCGGAGTTGAACACGCCGACCGCCACGACGCTCTTGCCGTGCTCCTGCGCCGCCGGCAGCACGTCGTCCAGCGAGGACTGGTCGAGCAGGGTGTAGCGTCCGGCGAGCATCACCAGGTCGGCAGCGGTCTCGCGCAGGAAGCGGGCCAGCATGGCGGACTGGTTCATGCCGGCGCCGATGGCACCGATCACGCCCTGGTCGCGCAGTTCGGCGAGAGCGGGCATGGCTTCGTCGGCGGCCTGACGCCAGTGGTCGTCGGGGTCGTGGACGTAGACGATGTCGATCCGGTCCAGTCCGGTGCGGGTGAGGGTCTCCTCGATCGAGCGCAGCACGCCGTCGCGGCTGAAGTCCCACTGGCGGCGCAGGTCGTCGGGGACGGCGAAGCCGTCGCTGTCGGTGCCGCGGGGGTCTTCGTTGGGCACGAGCAGCCGGCCGACCTTCGAGGAGATGACGTACTCCTCGCGCGGCCGGCCGCGCAGGGCGGCGCCCAGACGCCGCTCGGACAGACCCAGGCCGTAGTGCGGCGCGGTGTCGAAGTAGCGGATGCCGGCGTCCCAGGCGGCGTCGAGGGCGGCCGATGCCTCCTGGTCGGAGGTCTCGCGGTAGAGGTTGCCGATCACCGCGGCCCCGAAGCCGAGCTCGGTGACCGCGACCGACGTGTTCTGGATCTTCCGGTGGCGCACGAGGAACTCCTGTGGATACGGGTGAGGGGCGCCGGTCAGCGTCTGACGCGGGCCGAGCCGCCCGCGATCAGCGCCTCGACCTCGGCGAGCGAGGCCATGGAGACGTCTCCGGGGGTGGTCATGACGAGGGCGCCGTGGGCGGTGCCGTAGGCGAGGGACTGCTCCAAGGAAGCGCCGGAGAGCAGGCCGTGGATCAGCCCGGCGGCGAAGCCGTCGCCGGAACCTATGCGGTCCAGGACGTGCAGTCCGGGCATCTGCGGCCCGGTGACATACCCGGTCTCCGCCGACCAGGCCGCCGAGGTCCAGTCGTTCACCCCGGCCGAGGGAACCTCGCGCAGGGTCGTCGCGAGCACCTTCACCTCGGGCAGCAGGCCGGCCACCGAGACGAGTGCGTCCGCCACCTCGTCGGCGCCGAAGCGGGCGTCGCCGGGATGCGCGCCCGCCAGGCCCAGCGCGCCGACGATCACGTCGGCGTGCCGGGCCAGGCGCAGGTCCACCTCGCGGGCCCGCGCCGGTCCGCCGCGGTCGGCCCACAGGCTCGAGCGGTAGTTGGGGTCGTAGGAGACGGTGACCCCGTGGCGCCGCGCGGCCGCCATCGCCTCGTCCGCCACGTCCGCCGTGGTGTCGGACAGGCCGGCGAAGATGCCGCCGGTGTGGAACCAGCGCACCCCCGCCGAGAAGACGGCGTCCCAGTCGACCTCCCCCTTGCACAGCTGGGAGACGGCGGTGTGGGCGCGGTCGCTGACGCCGAGTGCGCCACGGATGCCGAAGCCGCGCTCGACGAAGTTGAGGCCGTTGCGCGCGGTGCGGCCGATGCCGTCGTCGGGCACCCAGCGGATCAGCGAGGTGTCGACACCGCCCTGCAGGATCAGGTCCTCGACGAGCCGGCCCACGGCGTTGTCGGCGAGGGCGGTCACGACCGCCGTGCGCCGGCCGAAGCAGCGGCGCAGCCCGCGGGCGACGTTGTACTCGCCCCCGCCCTCCCACACGTGGAAGGTGCGGGAGGTGCTGATCCGCCCCTCCCCCGGGTCGAAGCGCAGCATGACCTCGCCGAGGGCCAACACGTCGATCACGGCGTGCTCCTCGCCACGGCCTCCGCCGTCAGGCGACGGATCTCGGCGTAGTCGCCGCTCTCCAGGAGAGCGGGGGTGGCCATCCAGCTGCCGCCGACGGCGAGGACCGCGGGCTCGGCGAGGTAGCCGGCCAGCTCGGCGGGGCCGATCCCGCCGGTCGGCACGAAGCGCACCCGCGGGAAGGGCGCCGCGAGCGCGCGCAGCGTCCGCAGACCGCCGATGGACTCGGCGGGGAAGAGCTTCACGGTGTCGAGGCCGTCCCGCATGGCGCGCATCAGCTCGGTGGCGCTGGCGATGCCGGGCACCACCGGAACCCCCAGCTCCCGGCACTTCGCGACGACGTCCTCGTCGTAGCCCGGGGAGACCACGAAGCGGGCCCCGGCCGCGACGGCCCGCTCCGCCTGCTCCGGGGTGACCACGGTGCCGGCACCCACGGCCAGGCCGCCGTGGGCCGCCATCACCTTGAGCACCTGCTCGGCGTCCGGGGTGCGGAAGGTGACCTCGGCGCACCCGGCGCCGCCCGACGCGAGCGCGTCGGCCAGCGGGGCGGCCGTGGCCGGGTCGCGCACGACCAGCACCGGCATGATGCGTGCGCCGTCCAGCACGGCGGCCAGGTCGTTGCTCATCGGCCCAGCCATCCGCCGTCGACGGGAAGGGTCGTGCCGTGGATGTAGGCGGCGGCGTCCGAGGCGAGGAAGACCGTGGCACCCGCCAAGTCGTCGGCCTGACCCCAGCGGCCGGCCGGGATCCGCCCCAGGATCGACTTGCTGCGCGCCGGGTCGTCCTGCAGGGCCTGGGTGTTGTCGGTGGCGATGTAGCCCGGCGCGATGGCGTTGACGTTCACGCCGCGCCCGGCCCACTCGTTGGCCAGTGCCTTGGTGAGGCCGGCGACGCCGTGCTTGGCGGCCGTGTAGCCGGGGACCGTGATGCCGCCCTGGTAGCTGAGCAGCGACGCCGTGAAGATGATCTTCCCCTGGCCGCGGGCCACCATCGCCGCGCCGACCGCCCGGGTCAGCGCGAACTGCGCGGTGAGGTTGACCTGGATCACCTCGTCCCAGTAGGCGTCCGAGTGCTCGGCGGCCGGTGCCCGGCGGATGGTGCCCGCGTTGTTGACCAGGATGTCCACCGGCCGCTCCCGGCCGGCGAGGTCCGCGCCCAGGGCCCGCACGGCGTCCGGGTCGGCGAAGTCGGTGCGGATCGCCTCGAAGGTGCGGCCCGCGGCCAGCACGTCCTTCTCCACCGCGCTGCCGGACTCCTCCAGCGAGGCGCTGACGCCGATCACGTCCGCGCCGGCCTCGGCGAGCGCGCGGGCCATGGCCCGGCCGATGCCGCGCCGCGCTCCCGTGACGACGGCGAGCCTTCCGGTGAGGTCGAAGGCGTTCATTCGGCGGCTCCCTCGGTGTCGGTGGTGCAGTCCACCAGAATCTTCATGACGTCGCCGCCGCCCTCCAGGGCCTCGAACGCGGCGGGCGCCTGGGTGAGCGGGACGACCTTGCTGATCAGACGCTCGGCCGGGATGGTGCCGTCCGCGACCAGCTCGACCGCCTTCTCGAAGTCGCCGCGGACGTACAGCCGGGCGCCGATGAGGATGAGTTCGCGCCAGAAGAAGCGGTGCAGGTTCAGCTCGCGGGGCTTCGGGTGGATGGCCACCAGGCACAGCCTGCCGCGCACACCCAGCACCTCGACCGCCGTGGCCACCCCCGCCGCCGCGCCGGACACCTCGAAGGCGACGTCCGCGCCCGCGTCCGCGGTCCACTCGCGAACCAGCGCGGTCACGTCCTCCGCAGCGGGGTCCCAGGTGGACAGCCCCAACTCCTCGGCCAACGCACGCCGGTGGGCGCTGAGCTCCACCACGCGTACATCGGCTCCGGCGGCCTGTGCCACCAGCGCGATCAGGACACCGACCGGCCCGCCGCCGACCACGACGACCCGCTCACCGGAGCGCACGCCGGCCCGGTTCACGTCGTGCACGGCGACCGCCGTGGGCTCGACCAGCGCGGCCCGGTCCAGCGCAAGGTCCTCGGGCAGCCGGATCAGGGTGTCGGCGGGCACGATCCAGCGCTGCTGCATCGCACCCGGGGAGTCGATGCCGATGAAGTCCAGGTGCTGGCAGATGTGCTGATGCCCGTTCAGGCAGGCGGCGCAACTGCCGTCCCAGCGCAGCGGCATCACCGTGACCGCATCTCCCGGCTGCCAGCCCTCGACATCCGGTCCGACGCGGACGACGCGCCCGGACATCTCGTGCCCGATGACGCCGGGCGCCTTGACCCGGGCGTCCATGTCGCCGTGGAAGATGTGCAGGTCGGTGCCGCAGATCCCGACGAAGGCGGGAGCCAGCTCCACCTGGCCGGGGCCGGGCTCGGGGGTCTCGACAGCGGCTGTGTCGAGGGTGCGGGCGGACAGATAACGGACAGCGAGTGTCATGGTGCTTCCAGAGTCTCTTCAGCGGAGGGAAGGCGGTAGAAGGCGGTCGCGGTGCCGGCGAGGATCGCCTGGATCTCGCTCTCGGCAAAGCCGTTGAGCAGTTCGTCCACGGTGGCGGCCCAACGGTTCCAGCCTCCCGCGAGGTTCGCGACCGGCCAGTCCGACCCGAACATCAGCCGCTCGGGGCCGAAGGCGGAGAGCAGCACGTCCCACACGGGCCGGATGTCGGAGGTGGTCCAGGTCTCGTGGTCGGCCTCGGTGATCAGTCCCGACACCTTGCAGACCACCTGGGGGTGTTCGGCCAGCAGCCGCAGCTGCCGTTCCCAGTCGCCCAGTTCGCCACTGGCGATGGACGGCTTGCCCGCGTGGTTGAGCACCTGCGGCAGGTCCGGGAAGCGTTCGGCCAACCGGATCGCCTGGTCGAGCTGGTGGCTGCGGATCAGCACGTCGTAGTGGAGTCCGCGTTCCAGGACCGCCTCGAGCCCGCGTTCGACGTCGGCGCGTTGCAGCCACCCCGGGTCCGATTCGCCCTGGACCAGGTGGCGAAGGGAGCGGAGGTACCTGCCGCCCTCCCCGGCGAGCAGGCGGTCGAGCACGTCGCCGATCGCCGGGGAGGTCAGGTCCGCCCAGCCGACCACGGCCTGGATCAACGGGTCCCGCGCCGCGAGCGCGAGCAGGACCTCGGTCTCCGGCACGTCCGGCATGCACTGCACGACCACCGTGCTGTGCAGCTGACGGCCCGCCACCGGCTGGGTGGCGGTGGCGCGCAGGTCGTCAGGAGTGAACGTGCGGCGGATCGACGTCAGGTCCGGGTCGTCGAGCCAGGGCTGCGGGGTCTCGACGAGGTCCCACAGGTGGTGGTGGGCGTCGACGAGCGCGGGGGCTGGTGTGGAGGTCACTGGAGGATCCAAGTCGGGTCGGTCTGGTTCGAACCGTGTCAGTCCGTGGCGTTGCCGGCGGGCGGGCCCAGGTGCCAGATCTCGGTGAGTTCGGTCCACTGGCGGGAGTCACCGCGGTCGGGCCAGGGCTCCTGGCACGGGTCGGTGAGCTTCCACCACTCCTGGGTCTCCGGGTCGGCCTCGAGCGTCGCCATGTCGGCCTCGAAGTCCTCGCCGGTGTACTCGAGGTAGGCGAACAGCACGTCGCCGTGGAGGTAGATGCTGAAGTTGTGGACGTTCGCCCGGTGCAGGGCGGCCTCGACTCCGGGCCAGACCGCGGAGTGGAGTTCGAGGTACTCCTCGCGGTGCTCGGGCCGCAGCTTGATGGTCTGGGCGAGGCGCTTCACGCGGACTCCTCCTCGTCGAACGGGGTGCGGTAGCTGGGGGTGTTGGTGCGCAGCCCGAGTCCGAGGGTGAGCCGTATCCGGGTGGACGCGGGCAGTCGGACGGTCAGGAACGGGCCGTCAGCAGCCGCCTGCGACTCGGTGACCACCGGCTCCGTGTGGCCGTAGTCGTACATGCCCCCGACCCAGGCGTCGTCCGCGCAGGTCGTGTACCGCACCGAGGTGATGGTGTGCTCGGCCATGGCGCCTGCCTGGACGATCACCGTGCGCTCCGCCTCGGGCGAGAGGTTCACCAGCTCGACGGTGGTGGCCTCGGGGTCGATGGAGCTGACCAGGGCGGCCACGTCCTGCGGGAGGCCGGCGCGACGGGCCTGGGCGTCGTAGTAGCGCACCCGGGCCTGCTGCAGGCCGCCGTTGTACAGCACCTGCGGGCCGCCCCAGGTGAGCTGCACGAGGGCTTCGGTGGCCACGGGGTTGCACTGCTGCCAGACGTGGATGTCGGCCTCGTCCACGTCCAGGTCGCGGTACTGCTCGACGCGCCGCAGGCGGTGGCGGATCTGCGCCTGCGCGGTGGCCAGGATGCGCTCCGGGTAGCCGGGGTCGTCGCCGGCCAGGTAGGCGAACCAGGCCTTCTCGTGCGCGGACTCCTCCTTGGCGCGGAACGACCGCAGGGTGCGCCAGTCGATGCCGTCCGCCTCGCGCAGCCGCTCCAGGCGGGCGCGGTCGGACTCGGCGGCCGTGTGGTGCCACAGCGCCACCGGGACGGGCGGGGTGGCCGGGTTGTAGTCGAACCAGCCCGAGTCCTTGTAGCGGAAGGGGAGGTGGAGCGTCGGGGTTGCCTTGTCCTCGGCCAGCTCGACCGCCCACTTGGAGGGCAGGCTGGAGTCGGCCTCGGTGTGCGGCATCACCTTGCCCTGGTCGATCATGGTGTCCAGCGTGGTGGAGACCATCGAGAGGTAGTCGTCGTCGCCGGTGACGGTGGCCGCCGCGAGCGCCGCGACGGTCGCCGCGTGGCCCACGCTGTGCCAGCCGTGCGGCCAGGACCAGCCGTAGTGGCCGCCGTACCAGCGGCCCTCGTGCAGACCGCCGACCACCCCGTCCGGGCTGACGTTGTCCGGGAGCACGCCGCCGTTCGCCTCGGTGCGCTCCCGCCAGGCGCCGACGTAGTTCACGATCCAGTCGCGATAGCGGTCCTCGTGGGTCAGGATCCAGGCGTTCAGGACCAGCCCGGCCGCGGCGAGGTTGACCGCGGTGTCGCCGACACCCATCCGCTCGCGCATCTGCGCGCCCAGCCGCGGATCCGAGTCGAGCGGGTACGGGCCGTCCTGGGCCTCCGGCAGCCACTCCAACGGGTAGCCGTAGGTGTCCGCCTCCTTCTGCAGCCAGGGGTAGACGTCACCGTCGGACACGCCCGTGCGGTCCGGGTCGCTGCCGTTGTGCGGCCGGGTGATGATCCGGTGCTCCGGGTCGTAGTTGCCGTGGGCCGGGTCGACGTACAGCTCGGCGAAGCGCAGGGCGCGCTCGGACCAGCGGTCGGGGGCGGCCATGCACAGGAAGTAGAGCAGCAGCAGGCTCTCGCCCTGGTGGAACCAGTCGTAGCCGCGCTCGTACTCGTCCTTCAGCATGTCCAGCTCGGTGAGCTGCCGGGTCACGCCCTCCCAGTGCTTCTCACTGGCGGCAAGTACCTCCTCGGAACCGCCGAGCAGGTACAGCTGCGGCCAGTTGAAGAAGACCTCGTAGAAGTCGTCCACACCGTCACGGGTGGTCAGTTCGCCATTGTAGTTCAGTCGGCCGTCCGGGCCGGTGAAGGCGTCGGCGAAGCGCCGCCAGGCGGTGTCGAGCAGGTCGAACAGCGACCGCTGCGCCACGGCCCAGCCGGGTGTTTCGAGCAGCGGCACTGCGGCCAGGATCTCCGGCGGCTCGACCGGAGCACTCGACGGTGCGGTGGCCTCGGCCGGGAGGGGGTCAGCGGAACTGAAGGACATGGGAGGATCTCCGTTCGGTGCTGCGGGATGGCGGACCTGTGGCGCGACGGCCGGGAGTGGTGTCACTCCTTGGCGGCGGTCACTCCTTGGTGGCGCCGGCGAGCATCCCGCTGACCAGGAAGCGCTGGGCGAAGAGGAAGACGATCAGGACCGGCGAGATGGCCACCAGCGTGGCCAGGGCCAGCTGCGGGCGCTCGATCCCGAGGGAGCCCGCAGTCGGGTTGAACTGCGGCACGTTGCTGAGCAGGCTGCCGACACCCACCTGGATCGGCATCTGGTTGCTCTCGGGGAGCATGACGTAGGGCAGGAAGTAGTTGGTCCAGTTGGCGACGAAGCTGAAGAAGCCCACCAGCGCGATGACCGGTGTCGCCAGCGGCAGCGCGATGTGCCGGAAGACGCCGAGCTCGGAGCAGCCGTCCATCCGCGCGGCCGCCAGCAGGTCCTTGGGGACGGCGGTCGAGAAGTAGATGTACGTCAGGTACACCCCGAACGGGTAGAACGAGTACGGCAGGACGATCGACCACATCGTGCCGATCAGGTGCGCCGCGTTGACTTCCAGGAACAGCGGAACCACCAGCGTGGCGCTCGGCATGAGCATCACGACCAGGGTCGACACCAGCAGGGCGCGCCGGCCGCGGAACTCGGTCATCGCCAGGGCGTAGCCCGCCGGTATGGAGACGCAGAGCGTGATGACCAGTGAGATCACCGCGTACAGGGCGGAGTTGCCCAGCCACTGCAGCACGGCGTTGTCCTGGAAGGCGGTGAGCGCGTCCCAGTTGGCCTTGAGCGCGCCGAAGGAGCCGAAGGAGAGCGGGTTGTTGTTGACCAGCTGCTGATCGGTCTTGGTCGCCGCGAGGACGAGCCACAGCACGGGCAGTGCGAAGAACAGCACGAACAGCGCCAGTACCGTTCCGACGAGCAGCCGGGACGACGTCTGCCCCAGGGGTCGCTTCCGCCGCGACGCGCGCTGTGAAGCTCGGCTCATTTGGCTTGGTTCCCGTTCCGTGCGTGGTGTGGCGGCGACCGGACTCGCGGAGGTGTCAGTCGGCATCGAAGAATCCTGACCGTGCGACGAAGACACCGGCGGCTGCCACGCTGACGACCAGAAGCTCCATCGACACCGCGGCGGCGCCGTTGATGTTGTTCATCTGGAAGGCGAAGTCGTAGGTCAGCTGGTTGAGCGAGTAGTCGCGTCCGGCCACGCCCACGCTCGCCAGGGAGAGCAGTTGGGGCTCGACGAAGAGCTGGGCGCCGCCCGCGAAGGCCAGGATCACCATGTAGATGATCCACTTGCGCAGCATGGGGATCTGCACGTGCCAGGCGGTCTGCCAGGCGCTCGCGCCGTCGATCCGGGCGGCCTCCATGACATCCGTGGGGATGTTGTTGAGCGCGCCGTACATGACCACGATCCAGCCGCCCGCCCCGGTCCAGAACGCGACGATCGTGAACAGCACCGGCAGGTTGCCCGGAGCGATGACCTCACCAAAGGTGTGGAATCCCAGTGCGCCCAGCAGCGAGCTGACGGGGCTCACCGTCGGGTCCAGCATGAACAGCCACACCAGCACGCTGGCTGCGCCGGCGAGCGCCCCGGGGATGTAGTAGAGGAACCGCAGCGCCTGGCTGGCCCGGCTGGAGGAGACGCGGTGCAGCAGCAGCGCCAGGGCCACCACGAAGACCACCAGCGAGAGGAGCCAGAACACCAGGTAGATCGCGACGTGACCGATGGCGTCCACGAAGCGGAAGTCCTGCGCCGTGGAGATGAAGTTGGAGAAGCCGGTGAAGCTTCCCCCGCCGTCGGTGAAGGCGAAGTAGATCGCGTAGCCGGTCGGGAGGACGCCGAAGGCGATCAGCAGGAGCACGTAGCCGGCGACGAATGCCATGCCGGCCCGGCTCTGCCCGCCGCCGCTGCGGCGGCGGGCAGAGCCGACCAAAGAGGGGACAACCGTCACGAGGAGACCTTGTATCCGAAGGACTCGGCGTGCTTGACGATCGAGGCCTGCCAGGCGGGGAGCAGCGAGGCGATGCTCTGACCCTGGGTCATGCCGGGCTTGACGTCGGCGGCCCAGATGGCCTCCTGGCTGTACTGGCCGGAACCCCAGTTCGACCACACCTGGGAGGACGCGTCCTTGAGCGGGCTCAGGCTGGTGGCGAAGTAGCCGGAGGCGTCCTGGGCCTTCAGCCAGTTCTCGGCAGCCGGGGCGTAGGCCGGGAAGCCGGGGGCCTTCTCACCCTGGTAGGCGTTGTCGGTGGTGACCCACTTCAGGAAGTCGGTGGCCGCCTTGAGGTTGGTGGAGTGCTGGGACAGCAGCCAGGTGCCACCACCGACGTTGCCGGTGGACGGCGAGGTGTCGCCCTGCCACTGCGGAATCGGAGCCACGCCGACCGTCTTCTCGGGGGTCTTGAGGGTGTCCTTGAACACCGCACCGCCGTACCAGGCCGGGCCGGGCATGAGCAGGACCTTGTCGGCCTCGTTCTTGCCGAAGTCGGTGCTGAAGACGCCGCTGATGGACATGGACTTGTTCTTGATCAGCCCGTCCATGAGCTTGGCCATCTTGGTGCAGCTGTCACTGGTGGTGTTAACGGTAACGGCCTTGGGGCCGGTGATGTGGTTGGCCTCGCACTTGCTCGCCCACATGTAGATCTCGGGGGTGTAGGAGTCGCCCGCGTCGCCCACCAGGTAGCCGGGGTGCTCGGCGGCCACCTTCTCGCCCAGCGCCTGGTACTCCTCCCAGGTCTTGGGGACCTGGTAGCCGAACTGCTTCATCAGCGGCGCGTTGTACCAGAGCACCGCCTGGGAGAGGTCGTTGCGCAGACAGTAGACGGTGCCGTTGACGGTACAGACGTCGTTGGCGCCCTTGGCGAACTGGCCCAGGGTGTCCGCCGGGATCAGGCCCTTGTCGAGCGGCGCGGCGAAGCCGGCGTCGACCGCCCAGCTCGCCTCGTTGTTCTGCGAGCTGAAGACCACGTCCGGCCAGCCCTTGCCGGTGCGGTTGAACAGCTGGACCTTGGTCTGGAGGTAGTTCGACCCGTTGGCGTCGCCGTCGTAGGAGACGATGTCCAGCTTCACCTCCGGGTGCAGCTGCTGGTACTGCTTCGCCGCGTCCAGGCGGGTGGCGTCCACCCAGACGGTCAGGGCGCCGTCCTTCTGGGGAGCCTGGGCGAAGCCGTCCTTGGTGGTCTTCTGGGCAGTGGAGCCGCCACAGGCGGACACGGCCAGTGCCATGGTGGCCGCACAGACGGCCAGCAGCACCGATCTCTTGCTGGGCACCGAAGGCTTGTTGACAAACATGAGCGACTCCACTGGGTTTGCAGGCGCCCGAACGGATCGGGAGGTGGGGGAGGAAGGCGACGCCAGGCCGTCCCGGTCGGGCGTCGAATACCGGAGACGGCCGTTGCGCTGCCGTCGTTGGAGTAAATTAGCCGCCTCATCGCCCGAACCGTCAAGATGTGTGCTGCACTTTTCCGGCCGATTTCGCAATCGTTGCCATTGGCAGAGTGCAGAAACGCCTGATGAGTCCACATATGTCCGATTCGTCACCGGGATCCATGTCGTCAATTTCCTTCCTAATGAGTACGACACATGGCCAGCTGATGTACGATTAGCCGGCTTCACAGCAATCAGTCGCCCTCGTAGTGACCCCGGAGGCAGGACAGATGAACGACACGCCCATGACCGGAGCGGCCTTGCCTGCGCAGGCCGCTCCCGCTGTCGCGGCAGCGGTGAACGGCTCGGGCGAGGAGCGGCGGGACTACCGGCCCGGTTACGAGATCGTTTCGGAGCAGATCCTCGAGTACATCGCCGAGGCGCGTCTGGTGGCGGGCGACCGGCTGCCCACCGAGCACGATCTCGCCAAGACGCTGAACACCAGCAGGGCGGTGGTACGGGAGGCCGTGAAGATCCTCTCGGCGCTCGGCCGCGTCCGGGCCCACAAGGGCCGCGGCCTGTTCGTCGCCGACGACGAGGGCATGCTCATCACCAGCCGCTGGGGCGGCTTCTTCCGCCCCGTCGACCTCGACCACGTCCTCATGCTGTTCGAGTTCCGCAAGGTGCAGGAGTCCGCCGCCAGCAGTCTCGCGGCCACCCGCGCCACCCCGGCCGAACTGCGCACCATCGAAGTCGCCATGCAGCAGTGCCGGCACGGGGTCGTCCACGGCCAGGTCGACGTGTTCAACCAGGCGGACGAGGACTTCCACACGGCCGTGGCCACCGCCGCGCACAACACCTTCCTGCTCAGCTCCGTGCGCGACGCACGCCGACTGCAGCGGCAGTCCAGCGCCATCGGTATCCACGGCATGCTCGGCGAGGCCGCCGAGGCCGCGGTCGTGGAGCACGAGGCGATCTACCGGGCCATTCGCGACGGCCGACCGGAAGAGGCGGCCGCCGCCACGGTGGTACACCTCGACCGGACGCTGGAGGACTACCGCCGGGAGATCCAGCGCCGCCTGTTCGGGTAGCGGCGCGGGGCGCCACCGCTGCGAGGTGGCGCCGTCGACGCAGGTCTGCAGCTCACATCGATCCGATGAATCACCCGACCGCCCGATGACTTCGAAGGAGGACATCGGGCCACTCGGAGGCACACCACAACCTGCGCGAACCGCGGGCGAAGGCACCGAAAGCGCGCTAGAGCTGCGAGCTCGCCGCTTGGAGCGAGAGGCCGACCGCGTCGAAGCCAGTCGAATCGGACACAGGCTCCGCGGTATTACCGCCCGGAAACATCGGACATCTCGCTGTCCAGCACCTTGACAGGCTGCGGCAACATCCGCGATACATGTACGTAACCGCGGTGGCCCCCCTTTGTGCGCGTTTCCAGGACATCGGAGCATCCATGTCACGATCCGTGAATCGCAGAACTGTGCTCGTAGGCCTCGCCGTTGCGACCGTCGCGACCGTCGTCGGACCCGGCAGCATCCCTGCCGAGGCCGCCGTCGTCGAGGGCGACCCGCTGCCGCTGGTCCCGCTGCGCGTCCCGAAGCTGGACCAGGGCACCTGGCAGCAGCCGGACAGCAAGATCCAGTGGATGCGTGACAACAAGCTGGCCATGTTCATCCACTGGGGCGTCTACTCCGCGCCGGCCCATGGCGAGTGGTACCAGTTCTCCGCTAAGACCAAGCCGAGCGACTACCGGTCGCAGTACGCCGGCACCTTCGCCAGCCAGTCCCAGAACTACAACCCCGCCGCCTGGGCGCAGTTGGCCAAGGATCTCGGCGCCGCCCAGGTGGTGCTGACCACCCGTCACCACGAGGGCTTCGCCCTGTGGCCCAGCGGCCACCCCAACGCCTGGACCGCCGGCGACACCCCGTTCCCCGCCGGCACGGACTTCGTCAAGGGCTACGTGAACGCCGTGCGCGCGGCCGGCCTGCGGGTCGGGGTCTACTACTCGCCGATCGACTGGCGCTACCCCGGCTACTACGACGTGAGCGGCGCGAAGCCGCCGAGCCCCGCGCTCACCTCCGACTGCGTGCTGCCGAACAGCCTGTACCCGTGGAACTACGAGGGCACCGACCCGACCTCCTTCGACTACCACGAGAACGCCCGGACCATGAAGAACGAGGTGTACCAGTCCGTGAAGGAGCTGGTCACCGACTACGGCGCGATCGACGACGTCTGGTGGGACGGCGGCTGGCTGGCGCAGCAGGGCACCGACGCCTCGGGGTCCTTCTTCTGGGAGCCCGGCCAATACCGGGATCCCAACAACGGCTGGCTGGTCGACGCCGCCTACGGCGAGACCGAGCCGAGCACCGGCAAGCCGCTCGGGCTCACCGGCCTGGTGCGCCAGCACCAGCCGAACGCGGTGGCCAACTCGCGTTCGGGATGGGTGGGCGACTACGACATCGAGGAGGGGGGCTACGTCTCGAGCGGGCCGATCCGGTACGGCCGCCTGGTCCAGAAGGCGTTCGCCATCTCCGGCACCACCTGGGGGTACGACGGCAACAACGCCATCTCCTTCTCCTCGGCCATGGCCGTGTTCGTCAACGCGTTCATCCGCGACATGTGTGTGATCGTCAACGTCGGCCCGGACGCGACCGGCACGATCCCGAGCGCCCAGGCGGCGGTGCTCCGCCAGGTCGGCGGCTTCATGAGCGCCAACCACGAGGCCGTCTACAGCACCCGTGGCGGCCCGTGGAACCCGGTGGAGGGCCAGTACGGCTTCACCTTCGCCAACCAGACCGTCTACGCACACCTGCTGGCCGGGTACAGCGGCGGCAGCAGCTTCACGACCCCGTCCCTGGGCGACGCGAGGGTCACCTCGGTCTACGACGTGGTCTCCAAGAGCGCGCTCTCCTTCAGCGCGGCCGGCGGGAACGCCATCACCGTCACGGGCATCGACCGCACCCGCTACCCCGACGACACGATCGTGGCGATCGTGCTCGACCGCTCGGTGGTCCCGACCGACATCGCCCGCGGCGCCACGGCCACGGCCGACAGCGTGGAGACCGCACACGGGAACCTGGCCGCCAACGCGGTGGACGGGGACACCTCCACCCGCTGGTGCGCCGCCGACGGCAACACAGGGCACTGGCTCCAGGTCGACCTCGGCTCGGTGCGCGCCGTCACGGGAGCCCGGATCGCCTGGGAACTGCCCAGCAACGCCTACCAGTTCCGGATCGACGGATCCACCGACGGATCCACCTGGTCGACCCTCGCCGACCGGACCGGGAACACCACCGTCGCGCAGGTGCAGGCCCTGACCTTCACCGCCCAGACCCGCTACGTCCGGGTCACCGTCACCGGTGGTGTGAACAGCGGCCTGTGGGCATCGATCCGCTCGCTGGAGGTCTACGACCGCGCGTTCCTGGACCCGTCCCTGTCCGGCGGCGACCTCGCGCTGGGTCGACCCGCCAGCTCCTCCTCCAACGAGAACAGCTCGCTGGCGGCGGCCAACGCGTTCGACGGCAACCAGAGCACCCGCTGGTCCAGCCAGTTCTCCGACCCGCAGTGGCTCCAGGTCGACCTCGGGTCCACCCAGACGGTCGGACGGGTGGTCCTCAACTGGGAGTTCTCCCACGCGACGGCCTACCAGATCCAGGTCTCCAACGACGCCACCAACTGGACCACCGTCTACTCCACCACCAGCGGCAACGGCGGAGTGGAGAACATCAGCGGTCTGTCCGGCTCGGGACGCTACGTGCGGATGCTCGGCACGGCCCGCGCCACGCAGTGGAGCTACTCGCTGTACTCCATGCAGGTGTTCAACAGCTAGCAGCGCGGGGGGCGCCACCGGCTGCTGAGTGCCGGTGGCGCCCTCCTGCGTGCGGCGGGGACCGGTCCTAGGCTGGGAAACGGCGCCGGAATCCCGTTCCGGCGGACACGGCTGCCACGGCACGGAGGCGTCGCGTGGAGACGACCGACAAGCAGGACGCCCCCACCGCCGCGGTCGTGGTCGACCCGGACGGTGTGGTGCGGGGCTGGAGCGAGGGCGGGCAGCTGCTGCTGGGGTGGTCGGCGCGGGAGACCGTCGGGCGCCCGGTCGCGGACCTGCTGGCCGATCCGCTGCCCGGGTTCCCGACCGGCGGCGACACCGGACCGGCGCGCGTGCTCGCCCTGCGCCACCGCAACGGTTCCACGGTGGATGCCGAGGTGACCTCGCACCCGCTGCACGGCGCCGACGGCCGGGACCTGGGCCGGGTGGTGACCGCCCAGCGCTGGGACCGCCGTCCCGTGATCGCCGACCGGGCCTTCGAGCAGTGCCCCTTCGCCCTGGGCGTGTACGACCCGGACCTGCGGTTCCTGTGGATCAACGCCACCGCGTCCGCGGTGATCGCGCACTCCGAGGAGCAGGTGCTCGGCGAGAAGTACCGCGAGCTGTTCCCCGAACTGGACGGCCTGGCGTACACCAACAAGCTCTCCGAGGTCGCCCGGACGGGCGTGCCCGCGCGTCTCATCACGATCTTCCGCCCGCTCGGCAGCAACTACGCCAACGCCTGGGCCACCAGCATGTGGCCCGTCCGGGACAAGGAGGGCCGGGTCCGCGCGGTCGCCAACTGGGGATTCGACATGAGCGCCGAGTACTGGGCCCGGCAGCGCCTGCTCGTGCTCGGCGAGGCCAGCAGCGGCATCGGACTGGCCCTCGACGTGATCAGCACCGCCGAGGAACTGTCCAAGGCCTCGGTGCCGGGATTCGTCGACCTGGTCACCGTCGACCTCTTCGAGGAGGTGCTGCACGGGGACGAGCCGCCCTTGTTCGCGGCGTTCACCGTCAACGGAACCGTTGCGCTCAGGCGGGCCGGCCGGCACGGCGTGCAGAAGGACGCGGACGAGCGTCCCGAGCCCCCTGCGCTGATCCACTACTCGCCGAACTCCGTCGCGGTCCGGTGCATGGCCGCCGGCAGGTCGACGGTGCAGCTCGCCGCCGAACCCGGCCCGGGCGGTGAGTGGGGCTTCGGCCCCGGGCTCGCCGCCGACCCCGCCCACTGGCCGCCGGGCAACCCGGTGATCGACGGGACGCTCGGCGCGAAGGGGCTGACCGGCCGGATCACCGTGCCGCTGCTGGCCCGCGGTGCCGTGCTCGGCGTCGCCGCCTTCGCCCGCAGCGACCGGCCCGAGAGCTTCACCGCCGACGACCTGATCCTCGCCGAGGAGCTGGCCGCCAAGGCGGCGGTGGCCATCGACAACGCCCGCCGGTACACCCGCGAGCACACGACCGCGCTGACCCTGCAACGCAGCCTGCTGCCTCAGCGCCTGCCGAGCCAGCATGCGATCGAGGTGGCCTCGGGCTACCTGCCCGCCGGAGCCAGTGCGGGAGTGGGCGGTGACTGGTTCGACGTCATCCCGCTCTCCGGTGCCCGGGTCGCCCTGGTCGTCGGCGATGTCGTCGGGCACGGCCTGCACGCCTCGGCCAGCATGGGCCGGCTGCGCACGGCGGTCCGCACGCTGGCCGATGTGGACCTGCCGCCGGAGGAGCTGCTGACCCACCTGGACGACCTGGTCATGCACCTTCCCGACGGCCTCCAGCCCGAAGGCCGTTTCGAGTCGACCGGCGAGTCCGGGGCGACCTGTCTGTACGCCGTCTACGACCCGGTCTCCCGCCGCTGCACGCTGGCGAGCGCCGGTCACCCGCTGCCACTGGTCATCTCGCCGGACGGCGCCCTGACCCCGGTCCCCGGCGCGCCGGGACCGCCGCTCGGCATCGGTGGGCTGCCGTTCGAAGCCATCGAGCTCGAACTGCCTGCGGGCAGCCTGCTCGCCCTCTACACCGACGGACTGGTGGAGAGCCGCGAACGCGATGTCGACCAGGGCACTGCCGAGCTGTTCCGAGTCCTGAGCGAGCCGGCCGACTCGCTGGAAGCCCTCTGCGACGCGGCGATGAAAGCCATGCTCCCCGAGCACCGCACCGACGACGCCGCCCTGCTGCTCGCCCGCACCCGCGCGCTCTCCCCCGACCACGTCGCGGTCCTGGAGGTCGAGCCCGACTTCACGCAGGTGGCGCAGGCGAGGCAGTTCGCTGCCGACCGGCTCAGCGCCTGGGGCCTCGAGGAGGAGGCCTTCGTCACCGAGCTGGTCGTCAGCGAGCTGGTCACCAATGCCATCAAGTACGGCCAGCCGCCGATCAGGCTGCGGCTGATCCGCGGCACCTCGCTGATCTGCGAGGTCTCCGACGCCAGCGACACCAGCCCGCACCTGCGGCGGGCGCGGATCTTCGACGAGGGTGGCCGGGGCCTGATGCTCGTCGCCCAGCTCACCCAGGGCTGGGGCACCCGGCACAGCACCAACGGCAAGACGATCTGGTGCTCGCAGGCAATCGGCTCACTGTGAACCCTCCGGCGGGAACACGAACCGCCAAACGTCGCCGGCCGGCAGCTGGAGCCGGAAGCGCCGCGGGTCGCCGGGCACGGCGGTGAGCACGACGGGGCGGCCCGCCTGGTCGGTGACCGTGGGGGCGCCGGCAGGCTCCGGCAGGAACAGGTCCACCGTCGAGCTGCGCTCGGCCCGCAACACGGCCTCGCTGACCCGGTTCTGACGCCAGCTCAGGTCGACGGTGATCCCACCCCGCGCCCGCAGGCCGCGCACCTCGCCGTCCGGCCAGGACGGCGGCAGTGCGGGCAGCAGCCGCAGGATGCCGTTGTGGCTCTGCAGCAGCATTTCGGCGATCGCGCCGGCGATCCCGAAGTTGCCGTCGATCTGGAAGAGCTGCGGCGGGTGCAGGTCGAAGAGGTTGGGCGCGATGGAGGTGGCGAGCAGGCGCTCGACGGCGTGACCGGCCTGGGCGCCGTCGCCCAGGCGGGCGGCCAGCGCGGCGACCCAGGCCAGGCTCCATCCGGTGCCGCCGCCACCGTGCTCCAGGCGCCGGTCCAGGGCTCGGCGGGCCGGGACCAGCAGGGTGGCGTCGGTGAGCGGGTCGACGGCGCTGCCCGGGTAGAGGCCGTAGAGGTGGGAGAGGTGGCGGTGGCCGGGGTCCTCCTCCGGCAGGTCCTCCCACCACTCCAGCAGGCGTCCGTCGGTCCCGAGCGCCGGGGGACGCAACCGGGCCCGGATCTCGGTCAGCTCCGCCGCGAGCTCGTGGTCGACGTCCAGTTCGCAGGCCGCCCCGACGGTGGTCTCGAGCAGTTCGGCGGTGAGCCAGTAGTCCATGGTGCAGCCGGCCGAGACGGCGGCCATCGTGCCGTCGGCGAGCCGGAAGTGGTGCTCGGGAGAGGTCGACGGGCAGGTCACCAGGTTGCCGTCGGCGTCCTCGACCAGCAGGTGGGCGAGGAAGCGGGCGGCCTCGCGCATCACCGGGTAGGCGCGCTCGGCGAGGAACGTGCGGTCGCCGTGGAAGAGGTGGTGCTCCCACAGGTGGGCGGCCAGCCAGGGCCCGGCCATCGGCCAGTTGGCCCAGACCGGGTCCCAGCGGGCCGGGTGGGTGGCGCGCCAGATGTCGACGTTGTGGTGGCAGCACCAGCCCGGGGCGTCGTAGTAGGCCCGCGCCGTGCCCTGCCCGGCCTCGGCGAGGTCGGTGACGAGGTCGAACAGGGGCTCGTGGCACTGCGCGAGGCCGGTGGTCTCGGCGGCCCAGTAGTTCATCTGGATGTTGATGTTGGAGGTCCAGTTGGAGTTCCAGGGCGGGGTCACCTCGTTGTTCCAGATGCCCTGGAGGTTCGCGGGCTGGGTGCCGGGCCGCGAGGAGGCGATCAGCAGGTAGCGGCCGTAGGCGAAGAGCAGGGCGGCGAGTCCGGGATCCTGTCCGCCCGCGTTGGCGGCGGCGAGGCGCTCGTCGGTCGGCTGCTCGGCCGCCTTCTCCGGGCCGTTCAGCCGCAGGCCGGCCGCCCCGAAGAGGCGCTGGTGGTCGGTCAGGTGATCGGCGAGCAGCTCGTCGAAGCCCTTGCCCTCGGCCTGGTCCAGCCACCGCCGCGCCTCGGCGAGCGCGGCCTCGGCCCCCTCGGGCCGCTCCCGCCAGCCCCGGAACCCGGTGCCGACGGCGATCAGCAGGACCGCCTCGTCGGCGGCGGCGACCTCGATCGCCTCCGCTGCCGCCGCGACCCGGCCGTTCACTGTGCGCACCTGCAGGGCGGCCGCGAAACCGGTGCCCTCGTCCGCCTGGTAGAGGGCGGTCTCGTCCGGCTCGTACGGGAGCCGCACCGGCGCGCGACCGTGGATCGCCAGGCCCTCCTCGGAATCCGCCGTCGTGCACGCGCCCTGATGGGGTGTCGTGAAGCCCGCCCGGAAGGTGATCGCTCCGGGGGTGTCGGCGGTCAGGCGCACGACCAGCACACCCGCTGGGGCGGAGGCGAAGCTCTCCCGGCGGTAGCGGACGCCGCCCGCGGTGAACGAGACGGTGTGCACGGCGCGGTCGAGGTCCAACGCCCGCCGGTAGTCGCCTGCCTGGTCATCCTCGGCACCCGGGAAGGCCAGCAGCAGGGTGCCCAGGGGCTGGTACGCCTCGGTGCCGGGCCCCATGAGGTGCTCCGTGGCTATCGCGTCGGCGCGGGCGTAGTCGCGTTCGTTCAGCACCGCCGCCCGCAGTGCGGGCAGGTGGTCGGCGCCGCCGATCCGGTCGCGTGGTCCGGGGCCACCGGACCACAGGGTGTCCGCGTTGAGCTCGATCCGCTCGGTCTGTACGCCCGCGTACATCAGGGCGCCGAGCCGGCCGTTGCCCACGGGCAGCGCCTGCAGCAGGCCTTCGGCCGGAGTCCGGTACCAGAGTTGGTCGGTGGCGCTCTGGTGGTGGTCCGTCAGCACAGTGTGTCAGTCCGATCGTGAGGAGGGACGGTCAGTTGTCGCTCGCCGGCTGTCGCTCGTGGTTGAGCCGGCCCGAGACGAAACCCTCGACCGCCATCGGCATCGTGCCGAAGCCCGCTGCGGTCACCGCGTCCGACAGGGCGGGCAGCCGGGCCGCCGTGACCACCACGTCGAGGTCGAGTTCGATCCGGACCGTGTCGCCGAGGTCGCGCACCCGCAGCTGCTCGGAGCGCAGCCCGGCCCGGTCCAGCACTTCCCGCACCGCGGTCTCGGCGCGGTCGATCCGGGCCAGCCGGTGGCTGGTGACGGGGATCCCGTAGCTGACCCGGCTGGCCAGGCACGGGGTGGCCGGCTTGTCCCAGGTCGGCAGGGACCACAGGCGGCTGACGGCCCGTACGTCGGCCTTGGTGAAACCGGCGTCGAGCAGCGGAGTGCGGATGTCGCGCTCGCGCCCGGCCCGGATGCCGGGACGGAACCGGTCGACGGCGTCGTCGGCGTTGGTCCCGGTGGCGACCTGCTGGAAGCCGTTCTCGCGGGCCAGGGCGACGATCGTGTCGAGGACCTCGGACTTGCAGAAGTAGCAGCGGTCCGGGCCGTTCGCACGGTACCCCGGGCTGCTCAACTCATCGGTGCGCGGGGCGAGGTGGGCCACACCGAGGGAGTCGGCCAGCGCCCGGGCGGCGGTCAGCTCGCCGGACGCGAGGCTCTCGGAGTCCGCCGTCACGGCGAGCACGCCGCCCGCGCCCAGCGCCCGTACGCCCGCCGCGAGCACCAGGGCGGAGTCGGCGCCGCCGGAGTAGGCGACCGCGACGGGACCCATCTCGTGCACGGTGGACAGCAGCGCGTCGGCCTTCGCCCGGACCGCGTCGTCGTTCTCACGCTCGCTCATGGTGTTCCGACTTCTTCCCTCGAACTCTCGGACAGCTCCTGCTCGGCCAGCCGCCGCGCACGCTCGGCGACGACGCGCAGCGGCAGACCGGTGGTGCGGGCCGCGGCCGCGGCGTCCTCGTACTCCGCCTTGACCCCGTGCGGCCCGTGCTTGACCCGCACCGGCATCCCCTCGACCTCGACGGACCCGAATCGCCGGGGCGCCACCACCCGGGTCTGCGCGGTCTGCCGGACGCCGAGCGTCCCCGTCTCGGCGAGCAGCAGGTCACGCAGCCGATCGGCGTTCTCCGGATGGGTGAGGAGGTGCAGCACCTGGGCCGGCCGTCCCTTCTTCATCACGGCGGCCGTCGTCCAGGCGTCGAGCGCGCCCTCCTCCAGGGCCCGCGCGATCGTGTGGGCCAGGACCTCGCCCGTGACGTCGTCGAGGTTGGTCTCCAGGGTCATCACGTCCTCCTCCGACCGATCCCGGTCCGGCGAGGTGAGCGGACGGCCCAGCGTGACCGCGACGACGTTGGGACGGTCCGCCAGGACCCGGGTGCCGACGCCGTAACCCGTCGCCACCGGTGTCATCGGCGGTGGCGGCCCGTAGCGTGCGCCGGCCGCGCGCAGCAGGGCGGCGGCGGTCGGGGTGACGGTCTCACCGGGCAGGTCGGTGCCGGTCACGGCCGCGCCGTTGAGCAGCTCCATGGTGGCCGGGGCCGGGCAGGGCAGCAGTCCGTGCGCCGAGCGGACCTGGCCCGTGCCGAGTGGCAGTGGGGCGCAGACCACCTCCGTGACGTCGAGGGCGTGCAGCGCGGCGGCGACCCCGACGATGTCCACCAGGGCGTCGTGGCCGCCGAGTTCGTGCAGGTGGACGTCGGCGGGATCGGCGCCGTGCAGCCGGCCCTCGGCACGTGCGATCGCGGTGAGCGCCGCGACGCTCAGCGCCGCCACGGGCTCCGGGCGTGCGGCGGTGGCCAGTTCGATCAGTTCTGCGGCGCGCCGCTCGGTCACGGTGTCCGTCACCCGGACCAGGGCGCTCGTCGCGGTCAGACCGTGCGACCTGACCCACACGGCGTCGAGTTCCCAGCCCGTCAGTCCGGTCGCGGCGATCGAGGCCCGCACCTGCTCCAGCGGCGCTCCGACATCGAGCAGCGCACCGAGGAGCATGTCGCCGGCCAGGCCGGTGAACGGGTTGATCCAGCAGATCACGCGCGCCGCCTCCCCACCCAGGCGAGCCGGTGCGCGGCCATCGCGGCGCCGAAGCCGGAGTCGATGTTGACCACGGTCAGGCCCGCGGCACAGGAGGCGTGCATGGCCAGCAGTGCGGTCACCCCCTCGAACGACGCGCCGTAACCCGTGGAGACTGGCACGGCGATCACCGGACAGCCGACCAGGCCGCCCACCACGCTGGCCAGCGCGCCCTCCATGCCGGCCACGACGATCACCGTGTCGCTCTCCCGCAGCTGCTCCTGGATCCGGAGCACGCGCTGCAGGCCCGCGACGCCCACGTCGTGCACGGCGGTGACGGCCAGTCCGACGGCCGTGGCGACCGCCGCGGCCTCCGAAGCGACCGGCAGGTCCGAGGTCCCGGCGGAGACGACGGTCAGTGCGAAGTCCTGCGTCGCGGCCGGCCGCCAGACGAGCAGTCGGGCCGTGGCGTCGTACGAACCTCCCGGCACCTGGCCCAGGACCTCGGCGGCGGTGTCGGCGGCCACCCGGGTGACGAGGACCGGGCCGGAGTTGTGCCGCAGCAGCTCGGCGGTGATCGCGCTGATCTGTTCGGACGTCTTGCCGGGGCCGTAGACGACCTCGGGCAGGCCCTGGCGCTGTTCTCGGCCGATGTCCAGCTGCGCGAAGTCGAGGTCGTGGACGCTGGTGGGGTGCATAGGGGTCTGCTCCTGGCGGTGCGGTGCGGTCAGGGAAGCCGGCGGGCGAGCTCGGCGCCGGTCTCCTGGAGCAGGCGTCGGGTCTCGGCCATCGCGGTCGCGGGGCTCCCGGCCCGTTCGGCGAGGGAGTGTGCGGCGACGATGCCGTGGGCGGCCAGCTCGGCCAGCGGGACCTCCAGGCGCCCGGCGACGGCGGCGACCGGCACCCCCGCGCGGCGAGCCCGGTCGGCGACACCGATCGGCGCCTTGCCGCGCAGGCTCTGGGCGTCCAGGCAGCCTTCGCCCACGACGACGAGGCTCGCCCCGGCCAGCGCGGCGTCCAGGCCGAGTTCGGCCAGCAGGACCTCGACGCCCGGTTCCCGGCGCGCGCCCAGGACCAGGGCGGCGAACCCGGCCCCGCCCGCGGCTCCGGCTCCCGGTCGGTCGGACAGGTCGAGGCCCAGCTCCTTCGCCATGGCCCGGGCGTACCGGCTGAGCGCTGCTTCCAGCAGCGCGACCTGCTCGGCGTCGGCCCCCTTCTGGGGTCCGAAGACGATGGCCGCGCCGTCCGGTCCGAGCATCGGGTTGTCGACGTCGGAGGCCAGGACGAGCCGGGTGTCGCGGAGTCGGGGGTCGAGGCCGGTCAGGTCGACGGTCTCCGCTTCGGCCAGGGCCGCACCGCCGGGCGGGAGTTCGGCGCCCCGGGCGTCCAGGATGCGGGCGCCGAGCGCCTGCAGCAGGCCGGCCCCGCCGTCGGTGGTGGCGCTGCCGCCGACCGCGAGGACGATCTCCCGGCAGTCCAGGTCCATCGCGGCGGCCAGCAGTTCGCCGGTACCACGGGTGGACGCGGTCAGCGGTGCGCGCCGGTCCGCCGGCAGCAGGTGCAGTCCGGAGGCCTGGGCCAGCTCGACGACGGCGCGGTCGCCACGCACGGCCAGTTGTGCGGTGACCGGCTCACCGGTCGGGCCGCTCACCCGGACCGGCACGGCGTGGTACCCGGCCGCGAGGAACGCCGCCACCGTCCCCTCGCCGCCGTCGGCGACCGGCGCCTCCCGGACCCGCAGGTCGGGTGCGGCCTGCCGGATGCCCTCGGCCAGCCAGCGGCAGGCCTCCACGGCCGTGGCGGAGCCGCGGAACTTGTCCAGGCAGAGCAGGATCTGAGCGTGCGTCATATCAGGGTGTCCTGGTCCTGCCGCAGGTACGGGATGGTCATGGGCCCTTCCGGCAGGACGCAGACCCGGGCCTGCGGACCGGCGGCGGCGAGCGCCTCGGCCACGGTGGCCGAGATGTCGGCGGTCTGCTCGAGGTGCGCGGTGGCCAGGTCGGCGTCGCTGAGGTGGGAGGTGTGCATCACCACTCGGCAGGAGGACTGGATCCGGGCCTGGACCTGCACCTGCCACTGGTCGGGCACGGTGCGCGGCCGCGCGCTGATGTCGGCCAGCAGGGCCTGGGGGGAGGGCGCCGAGGCGAGCACCTCGCGGTACGAGCCGTGGTCGGGGAACCCGTCGCGGCACTCGGCCGCGCAGATGATCAGCCCGCCGGGCCGGACCACCGTGTGGGCGGCCGACATGCCCTTGACCGACTGGTAGAGGTTCTGGTCCAGCGGGTGGCCGGCGTTGGTGGTGATCACCACCTCGAAGCGGCGCTCGACCGGGCGCATGGCGATCCGCCGGGCAGCCGCTGTGGCGGCCGCGTGCATGGGCAGCAGATCGCCGCCGAAGGCCTCGACGATGCGCTGCTCGCGGTTGAGCACCACGTCCAGGGAGAAGGTGACGCCGGTGCCCGCGGCGATGGCGCGGACGTCGTCGTGGACGGGGTTGCCGTGGATGACGCCCCAGGTCGCCCGCGAGTCGCCGATCCGCTTGGCGTCGTGCAGGACGAGCACGGTGTCCAGCCCCGCCAGGCCCGGAGCCACCAGCTTGGGGCCGCCGGAGAAGCCGGCGAAGAAGTGCGGCTCGACGAATCCGGTGGTGATCTTGACGTCGGCGTCGACCCACTGGCTGTTGAGCCAGACCGGCACGTCGTCGCCGAAGCGGCCCAGCCAGGTGAGCTGTGCGGCGTCGCGGGCGTCGTGGTTGACGATCCGGATCCGGTCGACCACCTCGTCGCCGAACATCCGGCGCAGCTCCTGCGGGTCGTTCCCGCGGTGGGTGCCGGTGGCGACCAGGATCACCACGTCCTCGTCCCGGACGATCCCCTCCAGCTCGGCGAGGACGGCCGGGATCATCAGGTGGCGCGGCTGCGGCCGGGTGCCGTCGCAGGCCGAGATGGCCACGGTCTGCCCCGGCCGGACCCGCTCGCGCAGCGGCGGCCCGGCGACCGGGTGGCGCAGCGCCGCCCGGAGCACGGCCATTTCGTCGGCGGCGCCGGCGTGGTGGAGCGGTTCCACCACGGTGGTGACGGCGGGATCGAGATCGATGTCGAGCCCGGTCTCACCGTAGGCGAGGCGGATCTTCATGCCGGCTTCTCCCCCGCTGCGGAGAGTCCGTAGACCCGGGCAGCCGTGCCGCCGAAGATCAACGCGCGCTCGTTCGGTTCCAGGTCCTCGGTCAACTCATCCACTGCATCCACCACTTGTTCATAGGAGGCGGCCAGCAGGCAGACCGGCCAGTCGGAGCCGAACATCAGGCGCTCGGGCCCGAAGGCGTCCAGCGCGGCCTCGGCGTACGGTCGCAGGTCGGCCACGGTCCAACCCTGCGGATCGGCTTCCGTCACCATGCCGGAGAGCTTGCAGGAGACGTTGGGCTCGCGGGCCAGCTCACGCAGCAGAGCGGCCCAGGGCTCCAGCTCGCCGCCGGCGATCGGCGGCTTCGAGAGGTGGTCCAGCACGAACGGCACCTCCGGCAGCGCCCGCACGGTCTCGATGGCGGCGGGGAGTTGGTGCGGCAGGGTGAGCAGGTCGTAGCAGAGACCGGCCGCGCCGACCTCGCCCAGCCCGCGCCGCACGTCGGGGCGGGCCAGCCAGGCCGGGTCGGCCTCGCCCTGCACCAGGTGCCGCATGCCGACCAGCAACTCGCCGCCCGGCCCCTGCCGCAGCTCGGCGAGGGTGTCGGCGACGTCCGGCGCGGTGAGGTCCAGCCAGCCGACGACACCCGCGACCAGGTCTTCGGCGGCGGCCAGCGCGAGGAACTCCCGGGTCTCCGTCAGGTCGGGCAGCACTTGCACCAGCACCGTGCGCTGGATGTCCGCCGCCTGGGCGACGGGTGCCAGCTCGGCCAGTCCGAAGCCGCGCCGGATGGCCGCCAACTCCGGCGCGTCGAGCCACGGCTGCGGGCGTCTGGCCAGGTCCCAGACATGGTGGTGCGCGTCAATTCTCACGCGCGATCACTCCTCGGTCGACGGAGCCGGCTCCGCGGGTTCGGACGGGCCGGCGGGACTGCGGTGCCCCCGCTCGGGCAGGTGCTCGCGCAGCCAGCGCTCGGTGGTGTTGACGTGCATCAGCGCGGCGGCCTGGGCGAGAGCGGCGTCCCGGGCGACCAGCGCCTGGTGGATCGCCTCGTGCTCGGTGATCGTCCGGTCGGCCGTGTCGGCGTCGACCAGGCCGCGCCAGACCCGGGCACGCAGGGTGCGCCCCGAGATGTGCTCCAGCAGCGTGGCCAAGGTCTCGTTGTGGGTGGCGCGGATCACCGCCCGGTGAAAGGCGGCGTCGTGCTGGTTCAGCAGCTCGACGTCGTCGCGCGCCTCCCGCATGGCCGACAGGTGGCCGGAGACCTCGGCGAGCTCCTCATCGGTGATCCGGGTCGCGGCCAGAGCCGTGGCCACCGGCTCGAAGAGTCGGCGCGCCTCCATCAGCTCGAGGACGGTGTCGCCCTGCAGCAGTTCCACCGCGCCGCCGAGGCCCTCCAGCAGCAGGGCCGGCTCCAGGCTGGTCACGTAGGTGCCGTCACCGCGCCGGATCTCCAGCACCCGCGCCACGACCAGCGCCTTGACCGCCTCGCGCATCAGGTTCCGGGAGAGCCCCAGCGAAGCGGCGAGCTGGTGTTCGGGGGGCAGCTTGGATCCAGGCACCAGCTCACCGTCCCGGATCAGCTGGCGGATGCGGGTGATGGCCCGGTCGGTCAGTGACACGGCGCCAACTTAACAGGTGATCCGATGTCTGAGAAGACATAGGATGAATCGCGACGGCATTGCATCACGATGAATCACCGAAATGCCCTGACAAACGGTGTCTTTGAAAACCATTCGTAGTACCACCTAGACTCCGGACGCTGATGCCTAGTTAGATCCATCCTATGTATCAGCGGCGAAGAGAACTGGTCATGGGCGAGCCCGAGTTCGCCGGCCTGACTGCGGTCGTCACCGGAGGGGCCACCGGCATCGGGCTCGCCACCGCCCGACTGCTGGCCGACAGCGGCGCCCGGGTCGCCTGCCTGGACCTGGACCCGCGGGACGTCCCGGAACCGCTCGTCAGGGCCTACGTCGACATCGCCGACGAGCACTCCGTCCGCGCGGGCCTGGCCTGGGCCGCCGAGCTGCTGGGCGGCATCGACATCCTCGTCAACAGCGCCGGCATCGGCGTGCCGGGCGTCGAGGACCTCCCGGACCACGAGTGGCACCGAGCGCTGGAGATCAACGTCCTGGGAGTGGCCAGGACGACCCGGGCGGCACTGCCGTACCTGCGCCGCTCGAGCGCCCCGGCGATCGTCAACGCCTGCTGGACCGCAGCCACCACGGGTCCGGCCCCCGTCCTGTCCCTGGCCTCCGAGACCGTGCTGTCGATGACCCGCGCCACGGCCGCCGACCTGGTCGACGACGGCGTCCGGGTCACCTGCGTCAACCCCGACGCCCTGGTCACCCCCGAGGAAGTGGCCGCCGCCATCGCCTACCTGGCCAGCCCGCTCTCCGCTGCCACCACCGGTACCGAGCTCGCCGTCAACGGCGGGACGAGCGGACCTCAGCCCCGCCCCGGTACCTGACACCACCCGTCCCCCGACGCCCACCCTGCTCGCGAGGTGAACCCATGCCGCAGCACAATCCGCCGCACCCGTCCCGCTTCCCCCGGCGCACCGTACACCTGGACTTCCACACCGGCCCGCAGATCCCCGGGGTCGGCGAGGACTTCGACCCGACCGCCTTCGCGCAGACCTTCCGCGACGCCCACGTGGACAGCGTGACCGTCTTCGCCAAGTGCCACCACGGCCGCCTCTACTACGACACCGCCCGGCCGGAGCGCCACCCCGGCCTGGCCCCGGACCTCGACCTGCTGGCCGAGCAGATCGACGCCCTGCACTCCGTGGGCATCCGCGCACCCATCTACCTGTCCCTGCAGGTCGACGAGTACGCCGCCCGGGAGCACCCCGAGTGGATCGCGGTCGGCGAGGACCTCAAGCTCGCCCGCTGGTCCGCCTCGGCCTTCGACCCGGCCTGGCACACGATGGACCTGTCCAGCCCCTACGCCGACTACTTCGCCGACCAGTTGGACGAGGTGCTGCGCCGCTTCTCCCCCGTCGACGGCATCTTCATCGACATGTGCTGGGACCAGCCGAGCGCGAGCCGCTGGGCGATCGACGGCATGCGCCGCGAGGGCCTGGACCCCGCCGACGCCGACCATCGGAACCGCTACGCCACCCTGGTGGCCCGGCGCTACATGGCCCGCTACTCCGCGATGGTGGAGAAGGCGCTGCCACCGGACGCCGTCCAGGGCGTCTGGTACAACAGCCGTCCCAAGACGGGGCTGTCCGAGGAGCGGCAGTACGTGCGCCACGTCGAGATCGAGGGGCTGCCCACCGGCGGCTGGGGCTACGCGTTCCTGCCCTACGTGGCCCGCTTCGTCCGCCCGCTGGGGCTGCCGACGCTCAGTCACACCGGGCGGTTCCACGAGAGCTGGGGGGACAACGCCGCGCTCAAGCCGCGCGCCGCGCTGCTCTACGAGTGCGCCCAGATGCTGAGCCAGGGTCTGACCCGAGGCGTGGGCGACGTGCTGCACCCGCGCGGTGCGCCGTCCCCGGCGGTGTACGAGCTCATCGGGTCCGTGTACGGGCACATCGCGAAGTGCGAGCCGTTCGTCGACGGCGGCCGGATCGTCAGCGAGGTCGCGGTGATCGCCGACCCGGCGCTCGGCGACAACCCCGGCGCGAGCAACATCGGCGCGGTGCGGGCACTGCAGCAGCTGCGGGTGCAGTTCGACGTGGTCCCGCCCACCTCGGAGCTGTCCCCGTACCGGGTCGTCGTGGTACCGGAGGCGGTCACGGTGGACGACGCCCTCGCCGAGCACCTGCAGCGCTACCGGGAGGCCGGCGGAGCCGTGCTGCTGATCGGACCGGCCCTGCTGCGGGGCGGCACCGAGCCGGCCCTGCCCGACCTCCCGGTCCAGGAGCTGGCCCCGGCGCCCGCGGGCGAGTCCTTCCTCGCCTGCACCGGCGTGGCCGGGGTCCCGGAGGACTTCCCCGTGATCAGCTACGGCTCCCGGCTGACCGCCCGGGCCCTCCCGGGCGCCGAGGTCCTGGCCCGGGTGGTGGCGCCGTACTTCCCGCGCAGCTGGGACCGGTTCTGCGGGCACTCCTACACCCCGCCCGCCGACCTGACCGACGAGGTGGCCGTCGCGGTCGGCGACTCGGTGGCCGTGATCACCGTGCCGCTGCTGGAGGCGTTCCACGAGCACGGCCTGGAGGCCTACCGTCAGCTGCTCGGCGCCGCACTGGACCGGCTGCTGCCGGCCCCGCTGCTGCGGGCCGGCGGGCCGCTGCACCTGGAGACCTCCGTGGTGCGCACCGCCACGGGCACCGTGGTGCACCTGATCAGCTTCGTCCCGGCCCGGGAGACCCCGACCCTGGACCTGGTGCACGACCCGTTCCCGCTGGTCGACGTCCCCGTCTCGCTGCGGCTCGACACCGCACCGCGTTCGGTCCGGCTGGAGCCTGCGGGCGAGGAGCTCTCCTGGGAGCACGACGGCCAGTACCTGCACGTGCGGGTGACCGTCCTGGAGGGGCACGCGATGCTCGTGGTCGAGCACGACTGACCGCCTGGGCCTGACGGGTGGTGGCGCTGGTGTCGACCAGGCCCTTGGAGGTGCCGTCGAGGCCTGGTTGAAGGTGATGTTCGTGCCCTTGTTGAGGTAGTACGTGGTGTCGGCGTAGTTGTCATGGATGTCGATGTCGTGGATGGTCGGCGTCCACATGCCGATCCAGGCGCCGCTGCCGCCGCGGGCGACGTTGTTGTAGGTGTTCCAGTACGAACTGCCCTCGTCCTGGTACAGCTGGTTATTGGTGTTGTTGACGACATCGGTGAAGTTGCCCGCGAACACCGACGTGGTCGAACCGTCACCGTTGCCCTGGCCTCCGTTGGTGTAGATGGGGCCGCCGTCGTGGATGAAGCTGCCGGTGATCGTGGAGTTCTGGGTGCCGTCGGCGAGGTCGATGCCGGTTGCGACGAAACAGCGACATTGATGCTCCTTGGGGAATGACCAGGACACCGGCGGACGCGGACCCGGCCGTCATGAGGACGGTGACGGCCCGCTCGCCATGACACTGTCCACAGGTGGGGAGGTGACCCGATGAATCCTTGGCTGCCGATCGTGTCCGCGAACCAGGAGGCCCAGGCGCGTCTTTTTACACGCAATTCATCGGATGTATCACACTGCAGGGAAAGTACAGTGCTACCCCGCCCCGGGCAATAGGCCAGAGCCCGGGACCTTGTCGTGCCCCTCGGTGGTCTCATACGAAGGGGGTGCCCGCCGGGTGGTGGCCCGACGGACACCCCGTGGTTGCCGGGTCGCCCGCTGTCAGTGCGTCAGGAGAGGTTCCGCTGCCGGGCGGTACCGGTATCAGTCCTCGACGGGGCCGAGGTCGGATGTCGCGCGCAGGTCGACGGTGCGGGTCAGCCGGGCGGCGTGCAGTTCCAGCACGGTGATCTCGTTGGACCCCGGGCGCAGGACGGGGCCGGGCAGGTAGAGCGAGCGCTGGGGGCCGCGGGACCAGAAGCGGCCGAGGTGGAAGCCGTTGACCCAGACGTTGCCCTTGGTCCAGCCCGGCAGGTGGACGAAGGTGTCGGCCGGTGCGTCGACCACGAAGGTGCCGCGGTGGAAGGCCGGGCCGACGACGGGTTCGGCGCCGCCGGTGAAGGCGAGGCCGCTGAGTGAGGTGAGGGGAAGCGACTGGTTGGTCCAGCCGGTGAGTTCGCTGCCGTTGAGGTGGACCTTGCCGAGGAGCCCCTTGCGGTCGTGGATGCCGGGTCCGTAGTTGACCCGGCCCTGGTTCTCCACCAGCAGGCGCAGGACGCTGCCCGGGCGGGGGACGGTGAGCGCGATGGCGTGCTCGTGGTTCTCGCGCTCCAGGACGCCCACGGGCTGGCCGTCGATGAAGACCTGGGCTCGGTCGCGGACCTCCTCGACCTCCAGCAGGGCGGGGCCCGCGGTGGGCAGGACGGTCTCGTAGAGGACGAACCCGAAGTCCTGGCCGAGCTCCTCCATCGTGAGCGGCTGCTCCGAGGACACCGGGGCGTCCGGAAGGGGCAGGTTGTCGAACAGCGGAGCGCTCTCGGTCAGGGCGATGCCGGGCACGGCGAGCTTCGTGCCGCACCCGGGTGTCGGCTGGGGCGGCACGGGGGCGTACTTGGCGATGACCTCGCGGAAGGCCCGGTACTTCTCGGTGGGGTCGCCGCTCTCGTCGAGCGGGGCGTCGTAGTCGTAGGAGCTGACGGTGGGTCGGTAGGTGTGCTTGTCGTTGGCGCCGTTGGTGAAGCCGAAGCTGGTGCCGCCGTGGAACATGTACAGGTTGACCGAGGCACCCGTCGACAGCAGGTCGTCCAACTCCTGTGCGGCCTCGGCGGGATCGCGCACCACATGGCGGGATCCCCAGCGGTCGAACCAGCCGTTCCAGAACTCGCTGCACATCAGCGGGCCAGTGGGCTGGTGGGCGCGCAGGGCAGCGAGCCCACGCGCGGACTGGCTGCCGAAGTTGGCGGTGGCGAGCGTGCCGGGGAGTGCTCCACGGTCGAGGTCGGCGGGCTGGTCGCAGGTGAAGAGGGGTACGTCGACGCCGAGTCGGCGCAGGAGGGCGGCGAGGTGGGCGAGATGGGCGGCGTCGCCGTCGTAGGCGCCGTACTCGTTCTCCACCTGCACCGCGAGGACGGGGCCGCCGCGGGTGGCCAGCCGGTCCAGCAGCGGGGGGAGCAGCCGGCCGAAGTAGCTGTCCACGGCGGTGAGGTACTTCGGGTCCTGGCTGCGCAGCCGGATGTCGGGGTCGGTCAGCAGCCAGGACGGCAGGCCGCCGCCTTCCCACTCGGCGCAGATGTACGGCCCGGGACGCAGCAGGACGTGGAGCCCTTCGGCTGCGGCGAGGTCGAGGAACGCCGGGAGGTCGAGCTCCGCGTCGAGGCGGAAGGTGTCGGGCCGGGGCTGGTGGAGGTTCCACGGGACGTAGGTCTCGACCGTGTTGAGGCCCATCAGGCGGGCCTTGCGCAGGCGGTCGGCCCAGTGGTCGGGGTGGATGCGGAAGTAGTGCAGGCCGCCGGAGATGATCCGGAACGGCTCGCCGTCGAGAATGAAGTCGTCGCCTTGGATCTGCAGGACGGGCATGGTGCGGGGTGCTCCGTAAGTCGTTTCTGGAGTGCGGTTACCGGCCGGTGCTGAAGCCCTGGTCGGTGCCGTACTTGACGGATGCGTCCTGCCAGGCCTTCAGGCCGGAGGTGAGCGTGGTGGAGGAGACGTACGCCTTGCCGACCGTGTCGTTGAAGATCGAGTTGGCGTAGACCTGGTACGGCAGGTACTGCCAGCCGGTCGCCACGTTCTTGGCCGAGTCCGAGAAGATCTTGTTGGCCTGCTGTCCGCCGAAGTACGGGAAGGCGGTGTCCAGGAAGGCCTGGGAGTCGAGGTCGGCCGTGGTGGCGGGGAAGGCGCCGCCCTTGATCCGGTCCTGCACCCCGTCCCCGGCGTTCGCGAACTTCAGGAAGGCGTAGGCGAGGTCCTGCTGGGCGCTGGACTTCATGACGGCGAGTGAGCTTCCGCCGTTCTCGGCGCTGGCGGTCTGACCCTGCTGCCACTGCGGCAGCGGGGCGACGCGCCAGTCACCCGAGGCCGAGGGGACGCCGGAGACGAGGTTGGCGGGCATCCAGGCGCCGATCGCGAGGGTGGCGATGGTGCCGTCGCCCAGGCCCTTGTACCACTGGTCGCTCCAGGAGGTGACGGGCGCCACCAGGTGGTCGGAGAGCAGCTTCTGCCAGGTGCCGGCGAACTTCGCGCTCCCCGCGTCGGTGAAGTCGACGGAGACCTTGGTGCCGTTCACCTTGTAGGGACGGCCCCCGGCCTGCCAGATCATGGTGGTGGTGAAGCCGGCGTCACCGGCGTCGTTGGTGATGTAGGCGTTCGGGTTGGCGGCGTGCAGCTTGGCGGCGTCGTCGACGTACTCGTCCCAGGTGGTGGGCACCTTGAGCTGGTACTGGTCGAAGACCTTCTTGTTGTAGAAGAGCGCCATCGGCCCGGAGTCCATCGGCAGTGCGTAGACGCCGCCGTTGATGCTGACGGAGTTCCACGGTCCGGGCGAGTACTGCTTGGAGAGGTCGGACGCTCCGTACTTGGAGAGGTCCTGCAGCGACTTGCCGAGCGCGAACTGACCCAGCGCGTAGTACTCGACCTGGGCGACGTCGGGGGCACCGTTGCCGGCCTGGATCGCGTTCTGCAGGGCGGTGTACTGCTTGTCGCCGGTGCCCGCGTTGACCAGATTGACGTGCACCTTGGGGTACTTGGCCTCGAAGTCGGTGACGACCTGCTTGAGGGTGGGCTCCCACGCCCACACCGTGATCGTGCCGCCCTTGTCGAGGGCCGCGTCGAGGCTCGAGGCGGACACCGGGCCGGAACCGGAGCCGGCGGTGGAGCTGCTGCTGCAGGCGGTGAGGGCGAGCGCGGCGGCGCACACCAGGGCGAGGCCGCCCAGCGGGTGGCGAACTGTCTTGGTTCTCATCTCAGTCACTCCGATATCGCGGGTGGGTTGGAGCAGGCGGGCGGGGGTCCGGGGCCTGTCTGACAATTCGCGTCGGATCAGGCCGGGTCGTTCGGTGCGTGCTCTCGGCGTGCGGCAGGGACGCCCTCGTAGCGGAGCTACTTGGGCGTTTCGGCCGTGCGGCGAGAGTGCGTGCCGGGCGGGCCGGACCCGGCGGGAATTGTCAGACAGGCCCCAGGGAGCCGGGTCACTCCTTGACGCTTCCTGCGGCCAGGCCGGACTGCCAGTACCGCTGGAGCAGGAGGAACGCCGCGACCAGGGGGAGGATGGTGAGCAGGGACCCGGTGATCACCAGGTTGAACACGGGCTGTCCGCCCGCGGTGGCCGCCTGGTCGTTCCAGGCGTTGAGGCCGAGCGTGAGCGGGTACCAGTTCGGATCCTTGATCATGATCAGCGGGAGGAAGTAGTTGTTCCAGGTCGCGACCACGGTGAACAGCAGCACGGTGACGATCCCGGGGGCGAGCAGCGGGAGGCTGATCCGGACGAAGGTGCGCAGCTCGCCCGACCCGTCGACGCGCGCCGCCTCCAGCAACTCGGTGGGGACCGCCTCGGAGGCGAAGACCCACATCAGATAGAGCCCGAACGGGGAGACCAGCGAGGGGATGATCACGGCCCAGGGCGTGTTGGTCAGCCCCATCTTGCTGAACATCAGGAAGGTGGGGACGGCCAGCGCGGTCGTGGGCACGGCCACCGCGCCGACGACGAGGGCGAACACGGTCCGCTTGCCGCGGAAGTCGAACTTCGCCAGCCCGTAGCCGCCGAGCACGGCCAGGCAGGTGGCGCCACCGGCGCCGAGCACCACGTAGAGCAGGGTGTTGAGCAACCAGCGACCGAAGATGCCGTCGTGGTAGGTGAGCGTCTGCCGGATGTTGTCCCACAGGGCGAAGTGGCCGCTGAACCAGATGCCCGGCGATCCCAGCAGGTCCTTCTGGGTCTTCGTCGCGCTGATCACCAGCCAGGCCAGCGGCACCAGGGTGTAGAGCATCACCACGCCCGCGAGGAGGGTGACCCAGGCGCTCCGGCGGGGGCGGTCGACCGAGTGGACTCGCCGGCGCGTCCGCGGGACGGTGCCGGCGCGGTGAGTGCGGGGCCGGGCCTGGGCGTCCGTTGCGGTGGGCATCGGTCACGCCTCCTTTCGCATGCCGCGCAGTTGGAAGGCGTACGCGATGATCATGGTGATGACGCCCATGATGATCGCCACGGTGGCGGCGTAGTTCTGCTGGTGGCCCGAGAAGGACAGCGTGTAGGTGTAGTAGTTCGGCGTGTAGTACGTCGTGATCGCGTTGGGCGCCGGAATCTTGAGGATGGCGGGCTCGTTGAAGAGCTGGAAGCTGCCGATGATCGAGAAGATGGTCGCGATGACCAGGGCCCCGCGGATGGCGGGGAGTTTGATCGCCGTGATGACCCGCCACTGGCCGGCGCCGTCGATCGCGGCCGCCTCGTAGAGCGAGTGCGGGACGACTCGCAGCGCCGAGTAGAAGATGAGCATGTTGTAGCCGACGAACTCCCAGGTCACGATGTTGGCGATGCCTGCGAGCACGAGGTGCGGTGACAGCGGGTCGGGCAGCGTGATGCCGAACGCCCGGTTGATGTCCCCGACCAGACCGAAGCGCGATCCGTAGAGGAACTCCCACATGAGCGTGGCGACGACCGCCGGCACCGCGTAGGGCAGGAAGACGGTGACCCGGAAGAAGCCCTTCCCGTACAGCCGTCCGCTGTCCAGTGCCAGGGCGGCCAGCAGGGCGATGCCGAGCATGATCGGGACCTGGACGGCCAGGAAGAGCGCCACCCGCGCCAAGCCGGACCAGAACTTGGGGTCCTGGAAGGCCTGTTGATAGTGGTCGAGGCCGACGAAGGAGTTGCCGCCGATCAGGCGGTCCTGGAACAGGCTGAGGTAGATCGAGTAGCCGATGGGTGCCAGGAAGACCAGGGCGAACACCGCCAGGAACGGCCCGGTGAAGCCCCAGCCGGCCAGGCCGCGCCGGCCCCGCCCGCGCGGTGGGGTTCCGCGACCCGCTGCGGCGGCTGGTGAGTTGATCGTCATGACCGTCCCGAGGTGGAGGATGGTGGTTGCGCGCGTCGATGTTTACGTAAACATCACCGCGGGCAGACGGTGGACGTTTACGTAAACATTGGATTAGCGTGATGTTGACACCGCCGCCCGACAGCGTCAAGAGGAAACGTCCGGTCCACCCGGCGCAGCTGTGGACCCGAGCAGGAAGGCAACACGTGAGCAGGGCAAAGACTTTGCCGGCCGCCACAGAAGCGGCGGACGCCGCCACGAGCGAGCGCCGGCGGCAGCGCGGTGCGTCGATGGCCGATGTCGCCAGTCTGGCCGGAGTCTCCTCGCAGACCGTCTCCCGCGTGTCGAACGGCAGCAAGGGCGTGGTCGAGGAGACCCGCCAGCGCGTGCTCGCCGCCATGAAGGAACTGGGCTACCGGCCCAACAGCGCGGCCCGCGCCCTGAAGGCCGGAGAATTCCGCACCCTCGGTGTCATCCTGTTCACGCTCTCGACGACGGGCAACGTCCGAACCCTCGAGGCGATCACCGAGTCGGCCGCCAAGGAGGGCTACGCCATCACGCTCATGCCGGTGGCCGTCCCGACCCAGACGGGCGTGCACGGGGCGTTCAGCAGGCTCAGTGAACTCGCCGTGGACGGCATCATCGCGATCATGGAGGTCCACCTCCTCGACACGGCCACCATCTCACTGCCCCCGCACATCCAGGTCGTCGTCGCCGACTCCGACGCGGGCGACCGCTACAGCGTGGTCGACACCGACCAGAGCGAGGGCGCGCGCGCCGCCGTCCAGCACCTCATCGACCTCGGCCACGACACCGTCTGGCACCTCGCCGGACCGGAGGGCTCGTTCGCGGCCCAACGCCGAGCGGACGCCTGGCGGGCGGTCCTCGGGCAGGCCGACCGGACCGCGCCGCCGGTCGTACGCGGCGACTGGTCCGCCGAATCCGGCTACCGGGCCGGCCTCCTGCTTGCGGGCGAACCCGACTGCACGGCCGTCTTCGCCGCCAACGACCAGATGGCCCTGGGCCTGCTGCGCGCGCTCCACGAGAGCGGCAAGCGCGTTCCGCAGGAGGTCAGCGTGGTGGGCTTCGACGACATCGCGGAAGCCTCCTCCTTCATCCCTCCGCTGACCACCGTCCACCAGGATTTCGGCGAGGTCGGCCGGCTGTGCGTCGAAGGGGTCCTGCACCAGATCCGCAACCAGACGGCCGAGCACGGCACCACTCTCGTTCCGACCCGCCTTGTCGTGCGGGCCAGCAGCGCCGGCCCGCCGGTCCCCGGCCCTGCTCAGACGAAGTAGGACAGGTTCACGAAGAAGGAGACGTAGGCGATGCCCAGGATCACCACGAAACTGGTGAACCACCCGTAGTGCACCTGACGCCACGGCACCTTGGCACCGGGGAACAGGGTCCGGAACGCGGACCAGCTCAAACTTCCCCGCTCCCTGACGGGTGCCTGCGCCGGTGGGGCGGTCAGCTGGTCGAACAACCGCTGCAGCGACTCCTGCTCCCACAGGCGGGGGTCGAGGACCAGGGGCGTGTCCTCCAGCGAGGTGATCACCACGCGGTCCTTGTGGTTGCCGTCAACGGGTATCCGCACCTTGTGCAGGCCCGTGACATCGGACTCCAGCGTCTGCAGCACGAGCCGTCCCCACCGGTCGCGGACACT
Source organism: Kitasatospora azatica KCTC 9699 (assembly GCF_000744785.1). Lineage (NCBI taxonomy): Bacteria > Bacillati > Actinomycetota > Actinomycetes > Kitasatosporales > Streptomycetaceae > Kitasatospora > Kitasatospora azatica. The sequence goes on from NZ_JQMO01000002.1 coordinate 501,365, forward strand.
CAGCACACCGTCGTCCAGGACGATCCCGGCTTTCGCCCGGCGCATCGCAAGGCCCCCGGCGAACCACACCAGGGGAACGACCACCGCGAGGATGCTCACGACCAGGCCCGCCCAGCCCGCCCCGACCGAAGTGCCGCGCCCCGCGGCCACCCGGAACCCGATGCGCAGCGTCCCAATCACGATCAGCGGCGCTCCCCCGATCAGCGGACCCTTGTAGACGCTGTTGTCGGCTCTGACCTTGATCGAGCCGCCCTGAGAAGTCGTCATCTCTTGTGACATGGGCCGATTGTGGCACCGCGAGTAGTCCGTCAGTGCGATTTTGATCAGCCTCGAGCCGCGCACCCGGGACGCGTCCGACCGGATGCCGGCCTTGGCGGGGCGTGGTGACATGACCTTCACAGCTACCGCACGGTAGACCCCCAGTAATCCGTATCCGATCGTCATGACCTGCGGTTACGCTGTTCATGCCAACTGCGCCCGGGGCCCGGCGCCGGCTGAGCGACAGGTTTCCGTGGGGCGAGCGGGGGACGATCATGCGGGTACGGCTGCTGGGTCCGGTGGAGCTCCACGAGCCTGACGGGTCCGCAGTCCCGATCGCCGCACCCAAGCGCCGAGCCGTCCTCGCCGTGCTCGCCCTGGAGCTGAACCGCGTGGTGCCCGTCGAGCGGCTGCTCGACCTGATCTGGGACGGCGCCCCGCCGCCCCGCGCCCGCAGTGCGCTGCAGGGGCACGTCTCGGCGCTGCGAAGACTGCTGACCGCGCCCGGCCTCACCCTGGTCACCCGGGATCCGGGATACGCCCTGCTCGGCGCCGCCTCCGAGGTCGACCTGCACCTCTTCCGCAGCTGCTACGACCAGGCCACCGGGACCGCGGACGACCGGACCGCCGCCGACCTGCTCGGCCGGGCACTCGACCTCTGGCAGGGCCGACCGCTGGCCGATCTGCCCAGCGCCGCGCTCCGGGACGATGCCGCGGCCGGGCTCGGCCAGCTCCGGCTCGCCGCCCTGGAGGCCTGGGGTGAACGCAAGTTGAGGCTCTCGCTGGGCCGCGAGGTGCTGCCCGCGCTCGAACAGGCGGTCCGGGACGACCCGCTGCGCGAACCGCTGATCCGCCTGCTGCTGCTCGCCTTCCACCAGGCCGACCGGCAGGCGGACGCGATCGAACTCTTCCAGCGCACCCGGAAGTTGCTCAGCACCGAGCTGGGCGTCGATCCCGGAGCGCCGCTGCGCGCCGCCTACCAGACGGTGCTGCGGGCCGAGGCGGCCGTGACCGACCGGCCCGCGCACGTCGACCGGCCCGCGCACCCCGACCGCCCCGCACCCGCCGACCGGCCCGCGCACCTCGACCGGCCCGTCGTTCCAGCCCAACTCCCTGGTGAATCAGCCGGGTTCGTCGGGCGCCGCAAGGAACTGGAGGCCCTCGATCGGGCCTGCGGAGCCGGAGCGGAGCCGGGCCTCGCCCTGGTGGTCGGCCCGGCCGGAGTCGGCAAGTCCACCTTGACGCTGCACTGGGCGCACCGGAGGGCCGCCGACTTCCGCGACGGCCAGCTCTTCGCCGACCTTCAGGGCTTCTCCGCCACTTCGCCGGTCACCACCGCCTCCGTGCTGGCCGGCTTCCTGCATGCCCTCGGCGCGCCGGACTCCGACATCCCCTCCGACCTGGGCCAACGGGTCGCCCTCTACCGCTCGCTGCTCGCCGGCCGCCGCCTGCTGGTCGTCCTCGACAACGTCCGTGTGGTCGCCGACGTGCTGCCGCTGCTGCCCTCCGGCCCGGGCTGCGCGGCCGTGGTGACCAGCCGAAACCTGCTGGACAGCCTGGTCGCCCGGCAGGGCGCCTCGGTGCTGCGGATCGAGGCGCTGGCGCCGCAGGAGTCGCGCGACCTGCTGGCCGGCACCGTCGGCGGCAGCCGGATCGCCGCCGAGGAGGAGGCCGCCCGGGAGCTGGTACGGCTCTGCGACGGACTGCCGCTGGCCCTGCGGGTGGCCGGCGCCCGGCTCGCGACCCATCCGGACTGGACGGTCGCGGATCTGGTCGGCGAACTCTCCGACGAGCAGGCCCGACTCGCCGGCCTCACCACCGACGACGCCGACCTCGGGGTGGAGGCGGCCCTGAGCCTGTCGTACCGCGCGCTGCCCGGCCCGGCCGCCGAGCTGTTCCGGCTGCTGGGTCTGCACCCCGGCCCGGATGTGGACCGCTGGAGCGCCGCCGCGCTGGTCGGCCGCTCGCCGGCCGAGACCCGGCAGACGCTGGCCGCGCTGGCCTCGTCCCATCTGCTGCAGGAGACCCGACCCGGCAGGTTCGCGCGGCACGACCTGGTCCGCCTCTACACCGTGCAGTTGGCGCAGCGGGGGCTTTCCACCCAGGTGCGCGACGAGGCGCTCGGCCGGCTGCTCGACTACTACCTCGCGGCGACCGCCGCCGCGGCGGAGCCGGCCAGCTCCCAGCCGAAACTGCTCTACCGTCCGAGGCCCGGTTCGGTCGAGATCCCGGCGCTCGACGGCACCGCCGAGTGCCCTGCACGCTGGTTCCGCAGCGAGGCAACCACCGTCCGGGCCCTGGTGGCCGGCTCCGCGGACGGGCCGCGAGCCGGCCAGGCCTGGCGGATCGCCTGCAACACCATGCCGCTGTACTTCGGCACCGAACACGTCGACGACTGGCTGGCCGCGAGTCTGGCGGGCCTGCGGGCGGCCGAGTCCGACGGCGAGATGTCCGGCCGGTCGAGGCTGCATGCCGAGGTCGGGATGGCCCTGGAGGAGCGCGGCGAGTACCCGGAGGCGATGCGGCACCTGGAGCGGTCGGTGCGGCTGGCCCGGGAGTCCGACAGTCGGGAAGCCCGCCATCTGGCCCTCTTCCGGCTGGGCATCGGGCAGTTGGGGGCCGGCGCGCTGCCGCAGGCCCGGCAGACCATCGAGTCCTGCTTGCAGGAGGCCCGCGAGCTGCGGGACGTCCCGGCACAGGCGCAGAGTCTCAACAACCTCGGTCATGCGCACAATCTGCTCGGCTCGCATCTCGAGGCGCTCGCCTGCGCCGAGCAGGCGCGCGACCTCACCGCCGGGGCGCCGTCCTCACACACCCACCTGGCCTCGCTCTGCACCATCACCGAGGCGCTCCAGGCACTGGGCCGAAGGGCGGAGGCGATCGGATGCGCCCGGGAGGCTGTCCGGCTCTGCCGCGCATCCGGCAATCCCGCCTTCGAGGCCCACGCCCTCTACCTGGTCGGCCAGTTGCAGAAGGATCTCGGCCGGCCGGCGGACTCGGCCCGGTCGCTGCGGCAGTCGCGGGACCTGCTCGCCCCGCTGGGCCGGACCGAGGCGGCCGACCGGTAGCCACTGCCGGCCGGCCTACCGATACCCGCTGCCGGGCGACCGGGAACCGCTGGTGCCCCGCCCAGGAACTCCCGGGCCGGGCACCAGCGGTGGACCCACCGGGGATCAACCGGTGAAAGCCGCCGTGCCGTTGGGCGTGCCGAGCCCGGTCGGGCCGTCGTACCCGACGCGCCCGGTGCACAGGTAGGAACCACGGCAGCTGCCGTTGGCACCCGAGGTGACGTCGTTCAGGGCCGAGGGGTTGGCGTAGGCGTCGGCGGCCGGGACGGACGTGCTCGGCGTACCCGCCAGCGCGTAGACCGAGGCGATGATCGGCGCGGAGGCGCTGGTGCCGCCGTAGACGTTCCAGCCGGAGGCCTGGTAGCTGTCGTAGACCGCGACCCCGGTGGCCGGGTCGGCGACGGCGGAGACGTCGGCGACGGTGCGGCGGGAGCAGCCGCGGTCATGCTGCCAGCTGGGCTTGGCGGAGTACCGCGAGCAGCCCGAACCGCTGCCGTTGCCACCGGCGGTGGTGCCCCAGACCTTCTCCGACCAGCCGCGCGAGCTGGAGTCGGCGGTCAGCGAGGTGCCGCCGACCGCGGTGACGTAGGGCGAGGCCGCCGGGTACTCCACGCCGTAGCCGGAGTCGCCGGCCGAGACGGTGATCGCCACCCCGGGGTGGTTGAAGTAGCTGCTGTCGTACCCGGAGTCAGCGGAGGACTCGCCGCCGCCGTAGCTGTTGGAGACGAACTTGGCGCCCAGCGAGACCGCCTCGTTCACCGCGGCGCCGAGGTCGTCCATGCTGGACGAGGCGGCCTCGACCAGCAGGATGTTGCAGTTCGGGCAGGTGGCGCTGACCATGTCGAGGTCGAGCGAGATCTCACCGGCCCAACCACTGTCGGCCGTCGGGTAGTTGGTGCCGCCGGTCTGGTCGACCTTGCTGAAGCAGCCGTTCGCGCTGGTGCAGTCCGGCAGGCCGTACTGGCTGCGGTAGGTGGCCAGGTCAGACTCGGCGTTCGGGTCGTCCATGGCGTCGACGATCGCCACCGTCAGGCCGGAGCCGCTGGAGGCCGCGGCCGAGGCCAGGTTGTAGGCGCTCTGGATGTCCGCGGGACCGAGACCGGAGGGGGTCGCGGCGGCGGCCTGGGCGGAGAGGTGAGCGACCGCCTGGGACTTGGCCGGGGTGCCGCCGGTGACCCGCAGCGCATTGCACGCCATGTAGCCGGGGTGCGCCGGCATGGCGCAGGACCGGGCCGTGGTCACCTTGTCGTGGGGGGAGCTTGACGCGGCGTCAGCCGTGCCGGCCGCACCGAGCGCGCCGAACGCCAGGCCGGCGACGGCGGCAAGGGAGAGGACCGAGCGGCGGACGCCGGTCGTGAAGAGGGTACGCAAGTGCTGACTCCTAGAACGTGGGGGCGGCGCGAGCCGGAGGTGGGGGCCGGCTCGGGCCAGGTGAGGAGAGCGCGATGGTCCAGTCGGTGGGGTCCCCGACGGTGTCCATACAGCTGGGTCGCCCCGTCCCTGGGCTTCCCTGCGCACACCATCCCGCCCCCCGCTGACGCCGCGTCGACGCGGCGCTGACGCGCCCGGCACGCGAGCTCGGGCCGTCCTCCCACCGGGGGCGCTGGGAGGACGCCGCAGTCGATGGGGGGCGACCGCCGACGAGAAACTTTCACCCACCTCGTGGCGGATGCACACCGGCCCCGATGCGCCCACCAGGCCGATGTCAGCGCACCGCCGACGTCGGCGCCGTGCCGTTCGCGACAGAGGTTGACCGCCCGTGCGGGGTGATGGACGCTGCCGCCGTCGCCTTCAAGACATCCCACCACTGCTTGGAGGAGCAGACCTCAGCACGCCTGTGAACGCTCACAGAAGGCGAGCCCACACCAGCGCACCTCAGACTGCGCCCACTTCCTGTCCCCCACCGAGAAAGAAGCCCATGAGTCGCAAATCCCTATTCGCACCCGTGCTGGCCCTGATGGTGCTCATCGTGGCCGTGATCAGCATGGCGCCGGGCACCGGCTTCAGCGCGACCGCCGCTCCGGTCAGGGCCGCCGCGGGTACCACCGGCTGCGGCAACGCACCGACGCTGGCGAGCGGCACCCACACGATCACCAGCAGCGGCCAGAACCGCAGCTACATCCTGCGGGTCCCCGCCAACTACGACCAGACCCACCCCTACCGCTTGGTCTTCGGATTCCACTGGGTGGGCGGCACCGCCAACGACGTCGACTCCGGCGGCACCGACGGGTACAACTGGTCGTACTACGGGCTCCGGAAGCTGGCGGACGCCGACAACAACGGCACCATCTTCGTCGCGCCGCAGGGCATCAACAACGGCTGGGGCAACTCCAACGGCCAGGACATCACCTTCGTCGACGACATGACCAGGCAGCTCGAAGCCGGCCTGTGCGTCGACACGACCCAGCTCTTCTCCTCCGGTTTCAGCTACGGCGGCTCGATGACCTATGCGCTCGCCTGCGCCCGGCCGACGGTCTTCCGCGCGGTCGCGGTCTACTCCGGCGCGAACCTGAGCGGATGCAGCGGCGGTACCCAGCCGATCGCGTACATGGGTCTCCACGGCCTGCGGGACAACGTCCTTCCCATCTCCGGGGGACGGGCGCTGCGTGACCAGTTCGTCAGGAACAACGGCTGCACCCCGCAGAACCCGCCCGAGCCGGCGTCCGGCAGCCTGACGCACATCGTCACCGCCTACTCCGGCTGCAAGTCCGGGTACCCGGTCGTCTGGGCCGCGTTCGACGGAGCGGGCCACGACCCGGGCCCGATCGACGGGTGCACCTGCGACGGCTGGCACACCTGGACCTCCGGCGAGGTGTGGAAGTTCTTCAGCCAGTTCGGCTCCGGCACCACGCCGCCGCCCCCGCCCGGTGGCAACCAGCAGATCGTCGGCCAGGCGTCGGGCCGCTGCGTTGATGTCCCGAACAGCAGCCAGACCAACGGCACCCAGACCCAGCTGTGGGACTGCAACGGCCAGGCCAACCAGCACTGGACCACCACCACGAGCAAGCAGCTCACGGTCTACGGCAACAAGTGCCTGGACGCCTCGGGCAAGGGGACCAGCAACGGCACCGCCGTGGTGATCTGGGACTGCAACGGCGGCACCAACCAGCAGTGGAACGTCAACTCCAACGGCACCATCACCGGAGTGCAGTCGGGCCTGTGCCTGGACGCCACCGGCACCGGCACGGCGAACGGCACGAAGCTCCAGCTGTGGGCCTGCTCGGGCGCGGGCAACCAGCAGTGGAGTCTGCACAGCTGAACACGGCTTCGGGGCCGGTCCCAGCGTTGGCTGGGACCGGCCCCGAGGCATGTGCTCAAAGAACCCTCAGGAAAGGGTCCACTGCTGGTTGCTCTGGCCGTTGCAGGTCCACAGCTGGACCAGTGCGCCGTTGCTGGTGGCAGCGCCGCTCACGTCCAGGCAGAGTCCGGACTGGACACCGGTGATGGTGCCGTTGGAGTTGAAGGTCCACTGCTGGTTGGTCTGGCCGTTGCAGGTCCAGATCGCGACCTTGGTGCCGTTGGTGGTGCCCTTGCCGTAGGCGTCCAGGCAGAGCTGGCCGGTGCCGCTGTAGACCGCCAGCTCGCCGTTCGCGGTGCGGGTGAAGGTCTGGTTGCTCTGGCCGTTGCAGTCCCAGATCTGGGTCTGGGTGCCGAGGGTGGTCGACGCGTTCGGCACGTCCAGGCACTTGCCGGCGCCCACGGCGTGCAGCGCTCCGCTGGTGCCGCCGCTGCCGCTCGTCACGCCCGCCTGGGCGATCACCTGCTGCGCCCCGGACGGCCAGTTGGTGCCGCTGACCTGGACGTTCCCGGTGAGCACGTTGTTGTGCGGAGCGCCGGTGGCGACCTGGGTGGCGCCCCCGTTGTACCAGTTGCCGGAGAAGGTGCTGTCGTTGGTGTTGTTGCCGCCGCTCGCGTTGGTGAAGGCCCACACGCCCGAGTCCTGGACCACGTTGCTGCTGAGGGTCTCGTAGCGGGAGCCCTCGTCGAGGTAGAGGCCGACGGTGTTCTTGTTGTCGTAGACGTAGTTGTGGTCGATGCTCGTACCGGGGTTGGCCGACAGGGTGTAGATGCTGCCGCCGTCGTGGAACACCTTCTTGGTGCCGTGCACCTTGTTGTAGCTGATGACGGTGTTCTTCAGGGTCGTCGCCGTGGTGTAGACGGGCTGGTAGTTGTAGAGGCCGCGGTTCTGGTAGTCCTGGCTGCCGCCGGCGTCGTTGGCCCCCCAGCCCCATCCGACGTCGATGCCGTCGTAGGCGAGGTTCGAGACCTCGTTGTGGGTGATGACGGCGTGGGTGACATAGGTCGAGAGGATCCCGGCCATGTCCTTGTAGTCCTTGGCGACGTCACTGATCTGGTTGTTCTGGATGGTGATGTTCTGGTTGGTCATCGCGGCGTTGGACGGGTGGTGGGCGTCGGGCCGCACGCCGCCGACCACGATGCCCGCCCCGGAGTCGTCGGTGAACGTGTTGCCCGAGACCGTGATGCCGGACGCTCCCAGACCGACGCCCGAGGCGTGCGCGTTGGCGTCGTTTCCGATGCCGAGGCCCACCTGGCCCAGGTGGGAGAACGAGTTCCCGGAGAAGGTGATGGAACCGGCCGCCGAGACCTGCACGGCCGCCGGCACCTGGCTCCAGCTGTTGCGGGCAGCCTCGAACAGCTGGCATCCCGACTGGCAGGAGGTCATGAAGTCGGAGGGCTGGGTGAAGGTGCTCCCCAGGAACGTCCCGCTCTGCTGGTCCGCGTAGCCGACGTTGGTGCTGGGCTGCAGCCAGGTGGTGTGGCTGAAGCCGACGCCCTGGAAGGTGATGTCGTGGGCGGGGCTGCTGTAGCTGCTGCCGCCGATCTGCAGCAGGGACGTCAGCCGGGGCAGTTCGATGTCGTGCGCGCCGGCCTGCCAGCCCGCGGGGGCCTTGTAGTACAGCTGGCCCGCCTGCGGGTCCAGGTACCACTGCCCGGCGGTCTTCAGGAACGAGTAGGAGTTCTCCAGCTGCAGCGACCCGCCGGCGAAGGGCTTGAACAGGGTGTCGTAGCCCCAGTTGTTGTTGTTCCAGGCCGGCTGCTGCATGGTGATGGTGGTCCCGCTGATGGACTGCACCGGGGCGAAGCGGTCGGTGAAGGAGTTCTGGCTCTCCAGCTCGATCCGGTTCTGCTGCGGCAGCGAAGCCAGGTAGTTCAGCGCCGAGTTGACGATGGTCATCCCGCCGGAGGTGATGTTCACGTCGCCCCGCGAGATGGAGATCGCCGCCCGCGGCGCGAGCATCCCGTCGACGAACAGCTGCCGCGAGTCGGTGCCGGTGGGGACCGAGGCCGCGTAGATGTTGTTGGCGGAGTCCTTCAGGGACCAGCCGGTCACCTGCTGGCCGCCGGACAGCACCGGGTTCGCGCCCGGGGCGGCCTGCCAGACCACCTGGTGGCCGTTGCTGCCCGAGTCCGCGCTGCCGAGCGTGAGCGGCGCGGTCAGCCGGTAGGTGCCGCCCGCGAGTTGCACCACGATGTCCCCGGTCATGTTCCCGTTGACGGCTTCGACGGAGGTCTTCGCCTGGGTCAGGGAGCAGGGGGCCGAGGAGGAGCAGGCGGTTCCGCTGCCGCTCGGCGAAACGTACAGGGTGGTCATCGTCGCCGCGTGCGATACCGCGACGGGCGCGGCTACGACGCCGGCGGCGGCCAGGGCCGCGACGAGGGCCCCTCGGCTGCGGCTGAACGCCGAGAGTGTGCGTTGGGTGGGTTTCATGGGATCGCTCTCTCCTCGCATGGGGGTGGGCCAGGTGGAGGCGGCTGGAGCAGCCGTCATGGAGCCGTCCCCGGCCGGTGTCGGCCGGGGACGGTTTCGTGCGCGTGGGGGGGCAGGCGCTGATCGCGCCGTGGTCGGCCGGGCGGTCGCCAGGCGCCCGGCCGGGTGCGGGCTGGAACGCGGGTGGCGTCTCAGCTCAACTGCGGGCCCATTTCTGGTTGCTGGCACCGGTGCACTGCCACAACTGGATCAGGGTGCCGTTGGCGGTGCCGTAGGCGCTGACGTCCAGGCAGAGGCCGGACTGGACGCTGGTGACCGTACCGTCGGCGTTGACGTTCCACTGCTGGTTGGTCTGGCCGTTGCAGTCCCAGATGATCGCCTTGGTGCCGTTCGCGGTGCCCTTGGCCTCGGCGTCCAGGCACTTGCCGCCGAAGACCCGCAACTCCTTGGCGGCGGTCTGCGTCCACTGCTGGTTCGTGCCGCCGTGGCAGTCCCACAACTGCGTCTGGGTGCCGTTGGTCTGAGTGCTGTTCGGGACGTCCAGGCAGCGGTTGGCGCTGGTGCTGCGCAGCGGGGCGGCCGCGCCGCCGGTGCCGGAACTGCCGTAGCCGGCAGCGGTGATGCTCGCCTGCACCGAGTTCTCGGTGGCGTCCGAGGGGAAGCCCGCGGTGATGGCGCCCTCGAAGAACTCGCCCTGGCCGGAGACGCTGTTGTCGCCGCCGGTCCCGAGCAGCAGGGAGCTGTCGGTCTTCATCGGCGAGTAGCCGTTGGGCAGTGGACCGGAGTAGGGGGTGGTGAGCCCGCCGCTCGCGGCGTTCCCGTACTTCAGCGTGAAGTTGCTGGTCCCGTTGTTCTTCTCCATGGCGCTGACGAACGGGTAGTGGACGCCCTGGTTGTTGGGGTCCTTGTTGGAGCCGGTGTTGGTGTGGAACATCCCGTTCTCCAGGTCGGCCTCGACCCAGGGGCCGGTGCCGGTGCAGCCGCCGAACCAGCAGGCATTGCCCCAGTAGATGGCGTTCATGGTGGCGTTACCGGTGTCGGTGTGGCTGTTCTCGCCGCTGCCGTAGTCGAAGCAGCACCATTGGTTGGTGAAGTCGGACGAGGTCACCATGTAGATGCCCTCGGGCTGGGAACCGGTGGGAGCTCCGTTGGCGTGGTCGACGCGGTAGCCCACGCCCTGCGTGACCTTGACGCCGAAGACCAGGTGTCCGCCCGCCATGACGGGCAGGGCCGAGGCGTCGGCGCCGACGTCGGCGCCGTTCGGACCCGGTCCCTTCCAGTAGCCGCCCGAGGATACGGGCATGTCGTTGTGGTGACTGGTCTGGTCGTAGATCTTGGTGATGGTGCACGAGGTTCCGGCGCAGAAGGACGTCTGGGCCGACGCGTCGGCGTAGCCGCCGACGGAGAGCAGGCCCACGTCGTGGTAGGTGTGGTCGGATCCGCGCTGGATCTGGTAGAGCGGGCCGTTGTAACCGGCGAACAGTGCCCGGGTGGTTGCGTGCGCTGCTATGCAGGGCGCGCCGGCGGCCGCGTAGAGGTCGCAGGGCAGCGCCGCCGCCGCGGCAGGGCGGGCGGGGGCGGACTGGGTCCCCGTGGCGGGACCGTTCGCGGCGGCTCGGCCGCCGAGGGCAGCCATCGCCGTCGCGAGGACCAGCAGCAGCACAGCGGCCAGGCTGATCGGGCGTAAGCCGGTGGAGACGGAGGACGTGCGGTGGTGCATCGGAGCCTCCTCAATGGGTACGACACTTCTGGCAAAAATGGGTCAGTCTCATATGCACAGCGGTGGCGCTCGATTACTGCCCAGGCGTCTTTCGGGGGGATGCGCGACAGCGCGAGTTCACGCCCTCGCCGGTCGGCCACGCCGGGCCCTCGATCTCGGCAGGATCGAGCGGTCACACAGCCGACTCGGAGCTGGTCCTTGGGTCACAGGACAGCTCCGAGAAGAGCGATGCAGTAGCTCCCGCATTATTGTGAGCGCTCACAATAAAGGGAGATGGATCACCTGGGCGCGCCGCTTGTCGCGGGCCAACACCCCGGTGAGCCGAAATGAGACTGACACATATGTCGCCCGCAGCTCAAGAGGCGCGCACCATCAAGCCTTCTGCCAGGGCGCGGGGGGCGGGTGACGGCCCGTCGGGCAGCGGGGCATCCTCGCGCGAGAGCACTGTCTCGCCGAAGGGGACGTCCGCCGGGCCGCCGGCACAGGTGCGGCACTCGGCCGGGACGCCGGCCTCGCGCGGGCCCTCCACGCCTCCCCGCGCACCCGAGTCGGCGCCGAAGCGCCTGCGCCGTGATCCCTCGCGCCGGGCAGCCCGGCCGGCCCGGCCGGGCCGAGCGCCGCCGCACCTGCCGCAAGACCGCGGCCTCCAACCCGGAGCTTCAGGGCGACGTCCGGGAGATGCTCCCGTCGTCCACGGAACGACCTTCGTGGAACGACGAAATGCATTCTCGACACCGAACGATTCCCCGCCGGTGGGAAGCGGGGCACAATCACCTGGGCGGGGCCAAAATTACCGGACCAATTCCGGGTATAGCAATTTCGAGTACCGATACTATCCGCCGTCGGAACACCGGGCGTGTTCCGGCGCAGTTAACTGTTCTGGCACGCGGGAATCCCGGCTTCGACCGTCGTGCGCCCGCTGGTCGTATTCCACTTGGCGCGCTCGGATCTCGTCCGTATTGGCGACGGTCCAGGCGTGCAACTGACTGAACGGCTCCCGCAGGGATTCGCCGAGCGGAGTGAGGGAGTACTCGACCCCGACCGGCGAGGTCGGCAGCACGCGGCGCACGATCAGTCCGTTGCGCTCCAGGCGGCGCAGGGTCTGGGTCAAGACCCGCTGGGTCACGCCTTCGACGCGGCGCTTGATCTCGTTGAACCGCCTGGGCTCGTCGAGCACCGCTATGACTATCATCGACCACTTGTCGGTGATCTGGTCCAGGATCGGGCGGCTGAGGCCATCGGACCGATAGGCAAGGCGTTCCGTATTCATGGTCCCCCAACATTCACGGGGCACAGCAGCAGCCCTGCACGGGATACGGGCATCCCGGGTTGTGCGTGATGTGCGTGATGTGCTCATGATGTTTCTTGGCGGCAAGGGCTGTCAATCCCCCCGAGTAAAGACCTGCCATGAACACTCCGGCGGCGCCGAATGCGGTCCGTCCGCGCTGTGCGGATCCTCGGGTCCACCGGCAGTGGCCACTGCCGAATTCCGGGCGTCCCCACCGCGAGCACCCGGAAGTGCGAGGTCTCGAGCCCCTGCCGCCGGGTCATGCGACGGCCGGCAACCGGTCGGGCAGGGCGAAGAGCAGGTCGTACAGCGGCCGGCCGGTACCGTGCCAGATGGACAGCGCGTAGACACTGATCGGATAGTCGACCCAGCGCGGCGGCGCCCACACCGTGCCGCGCACGACCCTCCCCTGGTTGCTCGTGTCGAGACTCGACGGCACGTCACCGGCCTCGACGAGCATGTCCCAGCCCCGCCTCGGGACGGCGAACTCCGCCTCGACGAGCTCACCGCGCAGGCTGGCACGCATGATCGTCGTCGCCGCGAGGTCAACGGTCAGCGCGCTGTCGACCAGGACCCGGTCGACCTCGAACCCGGAGTCGGCCAGCCAGTTGCACAGGTGGTCGACCGCCGCGTTGAGCAGGTCGGCGGTGGCGCGTTCGGAGCGGACGGCGCGGCACAGCAGCGCCTGGTAGTGCACCTCTTCGGGTACGACGACCTGGTTGCCGATGACCGTCCGCAGCAGCGCCATGTCCAGGGTGGACGGGTCCCGGTAGACGGCGGCGACATCGCGGGCGACCGCCCGCATGAACGGGTCGGCGCAGTCGTCCAGCATGAACGTCCACAGTTGCTGGCACAGTTCGACCATCCGCACGCCCGTGGTCGAGTGCAGGACGCGCAGCGCGCAGCGCATGAGAATCTTCTGAAAAAGCGTCATGGAGACCCGGAACTCCATGCCGCGCACCCACTCCTCGGTGGTCATCGCGGAGTGCCCGACGACGACGTCGGCGACGAGTTCGGGGTTGGTGATGTCGGCGGGCATCCAGCGCGTCTTCAACGCGTGCTCGTCCTTGAAGGCCTCGCGCGAGTACTCGGTGTTGTTCAGCAGCAGCAAGGGATAGATCACCGGGGAGCCGCCTGCGCTCAGCACCTCCTCGATGCCGTTGAGGTACGAGGCGAACGTCTCGCCGGGCAGGCCCCAGATCAGGTCGGTGTAGGTGGGCACGTCGAGTTCGCGGAAGCGGGACAGCAGCCGGCGGTAGTGGTTGGTGCGGATGTTGGCCCGATTGGCGATCTTCAGAACGTCCGCGTCGAAGGACTGCGCGGACAGCGTGATCGCGCCGGTCAGGTCGGCGGCATGCAGCATGCTCGCGATCTCCACGATGCGATCGTTGCTGTTCTTCGCCCAGTTGGTGCTGATGATCAGCCGCTTGTCGTAGCGCCGGCAGAGCTCCACGATGCGCTCGGCGATCTCCCGGTCGCGGGCGAGGATGCCGAAGTTCGCGTCCGCGATGAACAGGGTCGCGTCCATGGGCATCAGCCGGATCAGCCGGTCCAGCTCGGCGAAGATCCGCTCCAGCTCGAACTGGCGGACCTTGGAGTTGGTCGCGCCGCCCCAGTAGCAGAAGGCGCACCCGTACGGGCAGCCCCGGTTGGTCTCGTAGACGATCATGGACGAGCCGGTGATCTCCTCGTCGGAGTACACCGGGGTGAGGATCGGCGAGACGACCTGCTCGAGGTCGGTGATGCGTGGCGCGTCCAAAGTGGTGACGACGGCGCCGTCGGACCAGTAGCTGATGCCCGCCACCTCGGCGAGGTCCCCGTCGGCCAGGAAGGTGTGCAGCAGGTCGCGGAAGCGCAGTTCACCCTCACCGTGCACCAGCACGTCCAGCCAGGGCGCTTCGGCGAACAGCGGCTCCTGCTGGTAGCTGACGTCGTTTCCGCCGACGACGACGCGGCAGTTCGGCCAGCGTTCCTTCACCTGGCGGGCCAGCTCCAGGGACTGGGCGCGGTTCCAGAAGAACACGGTCAGCGCGACGACGAACGGCTCGTCCCAGGTGTCGAGCAGCTCCTTCGTCGCCTGCTCCCCGCCGCTCTGCTCCCGCACGCTGATCCGGAAGTCGCAGGCCGCGTCGAGGGCGGGGTCGGCGATCGCGGTCGCCTTGAGGTATCCGAGGGTGACGCTGTACCGGACCCCCTGCATCGCGGTGAACTCGACGAGCTGGACGGTTTTCCGACTGTCGGACGTCGGCGTCGGCTGCTTGCCGGCGTTGGCGACGTAGCTCGTGTCGATGGTGGAGGTCATAGCTACACATCCGTATAAAGTCGGGCGAGACGGACATTCCGTACGCCGAAATGACCTGCTCGCGCGCCGCCCACGTGGACCGCACTCAACATTTCTGACGGGTTTCCGACGCTACCCGGACGTTTCCCGCACAGCCGCGCAACCGGGTTGCGATTGGCCGTTCTGGCGCACGGTGTTACCGTTCGGTTTCCCGCGACGTTCATCTCCGCGCAAGGCACCGGCTGCAAATCAGGCGGCAGCTGGAAACCGATGACAGCCAATGGATTCCAACGATTTCAATGCCGTCCAGGGGTGTCAATAACGCACTTCCGGCATCCTAGGTATCCTCGAGGATACCGGGGAGATTTGAGCTTTATTTGAGCTTCTTTAGAAACACTGGACGGATATTGACGACCCAGGCGGCCCGTATGTAGCGTCAGCGGCGAAACACCCGGTGGCACGCCGACCGCCCCGGACTGTTTGGGTGGCATACACCGGAGCTCCATCCGGCGTATATCAGGCTGCTAGAGGAGTGGTGGTATCGGTGCGCTTCGGTCTTTCTTTTCTTCCTGACTGCACACCGGAGACGAAATCTCCGGAGACGTATTTCAGCGACGCGCTGGAGCTGTCGGTGCAGGCCGAGACAGGCGGCCTGGATTCGGTCAAGATGACCGAGCACTATCTCCACCACTACGGCGGCTACTGCCCCAGCCCGCTGGGTTTCCTCTCCGCCGTGGCCGCCCGGACGAACTCGGTCAGGTTGATAACCGGATGCGTTCTTCCGGTCTTCCACCACCCGATCCAATTGGCCGCGGAAGCCGCTCAGGTGGACGCGATCAGCGGTGGCCGGCTCGACGTGGGATTCGCCCGGGCGTATCTGCCGG
Source organism: Kitasatospora azatica KCTC 9699 (assembly GCF_000744785.1). Taxonomy (NCBI): domain Bacteria; kingdom Bacillati; phylum Actinomycetota; class Actinomycetes; order Kitasatosporales; family Streptomycetaceae; genus Kitasatospora; species Kitasatospora azatica. The sequence continues at coordinate 516,595 of NZ_JQMO01000002.1, forward strand.
ACGAGTTCGACGCGCTGGGCGTGGAGATGGACGAGAGCGTCGACCGGTACCGCGAGACCATTCGCGCGGTGCGGCGGATCTGGACCGAGGAGAAGGTCAGCGAGGAGACGCCGTTCTTCTCCTACCGCGACGTGACCGGACTGCCGCGGCCCACCCAGCAGCCGCATCCGCCGATGTGGGGCGCCGCGGTGCGCACGCCGGAGAGCTTCAGCTGGCTGGGGACGGAGGGACTGGGGCTGCTGATCACCCCGATGATCTCGCCGCACGAGTTCCGTGACCAGCTGACCCTCTACCGCGAGGCCTTCCAGACGGCGCACGGCGCCTCCGGACAGCAGCCCCGGGTCATGGCCAGCCTGCCGCTGGTGGTCGCGGAGACCGACGAGCGCGCGGAAGAGATCGCCGAGACCTACCTGCGCCGCTACCTGGACGTCTGGGCTGAGGCCGTGAGCCCGTGGGACCGGCGGGAGTCCAAGGCCTACCGCGGCTACTCCGGGTTCGGCTGGATGCTGCGCGGTCTGCAGCCCAGCAAGCTCTACACCGAAGGCGGCGCGATCGTCGGATCACCGGCCACGGTCATCGACCGCATCCGCGCCTTCAACGACCACATCGGCGGCGTCGACCAGATCCTGTGGCAGGTCGATTTCGGCGCGATGCCGCTCCCCGAAGCTCGGCAGACCCTGGAGCTCTTCTGCGACCAGGTTCTGCCGGAGGTGAAAGCACTCTGACCGTCGGTGCCGGCCCCGGTGTGGACCGCATCGACGTCACACGGAAAGGAGGTGAATGACATGGAGGGATTCGACAACCTGGTGCTGGACGACAGCGCCTTCGAGCTGGTCGACCTGGGCGAGGTCGTGCCCGCTTCGGTGACCGCCGGCTACGGCCTCACGGAGCTGTCCGCTTCGAAGGGCTCGAGCAGCTGCTGCTGCTGCTGCCCGTGCTGCTCCTGCACCTGATCCGGTGCCGGACCACCAGAAACCCTGCCCGACACGAGACTGACCGAGGAGGTGAATGACATGGAGGGATTCGACAACCTGGTGCTGGACGACAGCACCTTCGAGCTGGTCGACCTGGGCGAGGTCGTGCCCGCTTCGGTGACCGCCGGCTACGGCCTCACGGAGCTGTCCGCTTCTGGCGGCGCCAGCAGCTGCTGCTGCTGCTGCCCGTGCTGCTCCTGCACCTGATCCGGTGCTGATCTCTCGGCACATGTGCTCTAGCTGGTGCGTGTTCTTCAAAGGGACCGGGTGGCTCTCGGTCCTCCCTGCTGGCCAGTCATCAATGAACTCGTAAAGAAGTGGTGGTCATGGGAGTCGACGTGGAGCGGGTACGGCCACGACTGCGCGGGGACGTCTACGTCATGCGCGTTCCGGAGGGTGCGTACATCCGCAGCAATCTGGGCGGGTCGATACTCAAGGGCGCCTCGACCTATGAGTTCATCCAGCGGATCGCGCCGATGCTGGACGGCAACCGGACGCTCGGCGAACTGTGCGCCGCCGTGCCGGAGTCCAGCCGAACCGCGGTAGCGAAGCTGATCCTGCTGCTGCTCGGCAAGGGATACGTCAAGAACGTGCTGGACGACCGTCCGCACTCGCTGTCCGTTGAGCTGGCCACCGCCTACGCGGCCAACATCGCCTTCGTCGAGTACTTCACCGACTCGCCGGAACTGCGCTTCGAGACCTACCGCAACAGCTCCGTCGTGCTGGCCGGATCCGGCCCGCTGCTGCAGGCCCTGACCAACTCTCAGCTGCGCGCCGGTGTGCGCACCGTGTCGCTCGCGCCGTTCGCCGAGTCGCCGTTCGACCGCGACCGCGTCGCCGAGCACCTGGCCGCGTCCCGCGCGCAGGACCCGGAGCAGCAGGTCGGCTATCTGGACGCCGACACCGAGCGGCTCGACCTGGTGACCGCGGACGCCGCCATGGTGCTGCACGTCGCCGACCGCCCCATGATCGAACGTGCTCGGCTGCTGCCCGCGGCCGCAACCGCCGCGGGTGCCGCGTTCGCGCAGGCGGTCGTGACGGGTGACGAGGCGTGGATCGGCCCGGTGATCGGGAAAACTGACGACCCCACCGCCTGGGATTCCGCGTGGCGTCGATTGTGTGCGCTCACATCGGACCTGGTCGGCGCCGATCTGCGCGACCATCCGGAGGCGGCGCCGAGCGAGTTCCTGCGCGGCCCCACCGTCGCCCTGGTCGCCAACCAGTTGTGCTTCGCGGCGTTCCGCCACCTGACCGGTATCGACGAGGGCACCGGGCCCGACCACCTGGTCCGGTTCGACCTGGAGACGCTGGAGACCGCCAAGCACGCGTTCCTGCCGCACCCGCTCGCGCTGCCCGCCGTTCCCGACGACCCGGCACGGCTGGCCGCCCTGGCGGCCGCGGCGCCCGTCGACGACGATGAACTGGCCCGGCGCGCGGTGGACTTCGTCGACCCGCGGACCGGTGTGTTCGCCGAGGTCAGCGAGCGCGACTACGAGCAGCTGCCGCTGTTCGTCAGCGAGGTCGTGGTCTCGGACCCGGTCGGCCTGGCCGGCGGTCCGTTCCCGGTCCACGGCTGCGGCGAGACCGTGGTCGAGTCGCGTCAGCGGGCGGTCCGGCACGCGCTCGAGCGCTACGCGGCCGTCATGGTCGACTTCCGCAAGGGCGACCGCCTGCACGGCCTGGACGTGCTCACCGGTGAGCCGGTCGCGGTCGAGGCCGCCGCGGTCTTCCCCGCGCGGACCGCGGCGTCCGGGACCGACTGGTCCGACACCGTGCGCGCCGCGGTGGTGGCAGCGGCCCACGACAACCTCGCCGCGGCGCTGTCGAGCGCGACCGAACCGCTGCCGGGGCTGGACCTGGACGGTGCCGAGCTGACCGAGCGCGCTACCCGCTACCGGAAGCTGCTGGAGATCGTCGACCAGTCCTTCGTGGTCCACGACCTGTCCGAGCTGCTCGGGCTGCCCACCTTCGCCTTCACCACCCCGACCGGCACGGTCGCGTACGCGAGCGACCTGGAGGTCGCCGTGGCGCTGGAGCAGGGGCTGGAGCGGACGCTGCTCGCCTACCAGGCGCGGGCCACCGAGCAACCCGGCTACGCGCCGGCGATCGTGCCCGAGCTGCCGATGCACCTGCGCGGCACGGCCGGAGCGCGCCCCCGTTCGGTGACCCTGGCAGATGTGGTGGCCAGGTTGACGCAGGAGGGCGGCCGGGTGGTCGCGGTCCCGCTGGACCACGACGCCTCCCTCGCCCGGTTGAGCCCGTTCGTGGCGCGCGCCGTGGTCGTCCATGGCTGACCAGCCCCAGGTGCTCCGCGAACCGCACCAGGTGATCGTGGGACCCTGGGCGCCGGGCTGCTCGGAGTGCCTGCGCACGCGGCGCGCCGCGTCGGCATCCGCCGAACGCACCGCCGAGATGACCGCCGAGGCGCCGGCGCGGGAACTGCCGAGCTTCCTGGCCGACACCGTCGCCGGGCTGGCCTCGGCCAAGCCCGGGGCGCAGCGGTTCTGGATCGTCGACACGGCCACGCTCGCGCTGTCCCGGCACGGCTTTCTCACCGATCCGCACTGTCCGAGGTGTTCGGTGGTACCGGCCGACACCGAGCAGGACGCGAAACCGGTCCGGCAGGCGCGGCCCAAGCTGTCGCCCGAGTCGAGCCGCGTTCGCCTGCTGGACCGGGGCGCACTCGAGGCGACCTACGTCGACGAGCAGAGCGGCCTGATCGCTTCGGTCACCTCCTACACGCAGCACTCGTTCCCGTTCACCGGGGCCGTGATGGCCGTGCCCGGTGCCTCGATGGACCCGGCCGGGTACGGCCGCACCCGGGACTTCTCCTCCGCGTGGTCCATCGCGGTGGCCGAGTCGCTGGAACGGCTCGCCGCGTACGCGCCGAGCAAGCGGACCGGCATCAGGGCCGGCTACGCCGAGGTGGCCGAGGTCGCGGTCGACCCCCGCTCGCTCGGCCTGTATCCCGACGACCGGTTCCTGCTCCCGGACTTCCCGTACCGGCGGTTCACCGAGGACGCGGTGACCGACTGGGTGTGGGGCTACTCCTTCGGCCGCGGCCGGCCGGTGCTGGTGCCGGAGGGCTTCGTCTACTACCGGTTGCCGATGCCCGGCGGTGAGCGCAGGTTCGCCAGCGAGGTCTCCAGTGGCTTCGCGCTCGGCGGGTGCTACGAGGAGGCCGTGCTGCACGGCATCCTCGAAGTCGCCGAACGCGACGCGTTCCTGACGGCCTGGTACGGGCGCACGCCCCTGCCCGAGATCGACCTGGCCACGGTGCCCGATCGGCGGATCCCGCTGGTGGCCGAGCGGATCGAGCGGCTCGGATACCGGGTGCACGTCTTCGACACCACGCAGGACCACGGGATCGCGTCGTTCTGGACGCTCGCCGAGGACCTCAGCGGAACCGGACGGCCCAGGGCCGTCTCGACCGGCGGCAGCGGACTGCGGCCGGCCGAGGCGATCCTGGCGGCGCTGCACGAACTGAGCCAGACCGTCGAGTACGTGGGCGTCCTCGCGCTCGATCCGCAGTGGATCGAGCGGGCCCGGCACCTGGCCGACCATCCGGACGATGTCGTGTCGATGGCCGACCACCTGCTCTGCGCGGCCAACCCGGCCAGTTTCGACCGGTACTCCTTCCTGCTCGACAACCCGGTGACATCGAGCTGGGAGCAGGGACTCGAGCGCTGGTACTGGCCGCGCCACACCGATATCGGCGCGGATCTAGACGAGGCCGTCCGGCGTTTCGCCGCGGCCGGCATGGATGTCGTCGCCGTCGACACCACCTCCATGGAACAGACAGCGGGAGGCTTCAGATGCGTCAAGGTGCTGGCACCGGGTTCGGTGCCGATGACCTTCGGACACGCGGCCCGGCGGGTGACGGGGCTGCCCAGGCTGTCCGAGGTGCGCAATCCGCACCCGCATCCCTTCCCGTGAGCGGCCAGGAGGCCGGCGTGGGCCGGGAGTTCCTGCGGGTCAGTCTGGAGGACCTCGCCGAGGCGATGGAGACCCGGCAGTCCGAGTACGCCAACCCGGACGAGCCGCTGAAGTTCAAGATCTACCGGGACCGGCCCCGCCGCCCGCTGACCACCAGGGTGCCCGGGGAGCTGACCGCGGTCGAGGCGCTGGACGAGTCGGCGCTGTCGACGTTGCTGCGCTACGGCTACGGCATCTCCCGGCAGGAGTTCGACACCAACGGGACCTGGCCCTTCCACCGGATGGTCGCCTCGGCGCGCTGCCTGTTCGCCGTACAGCTGTACGTCTGCCTGCCCGACGGCGTCTACCACTACGACGCCCCGCACCACTCGCTGGTGCTGCTGCGCGACGGGGACCACCGGCCGCTGCTGGCCAGGGCGACCGGGACGGCGGGTGAGCTGCCGGAGGCCGTGTTCGTGCTCTCCGGGCTGTTCTCCAAGGCCGCGTACATCTACCGCGACTACGCCTACCGGCTGTGCACCCAGGAGGCCGGTCTGCTCACCGGGAACCTCGACCTGGTCGCGCGGTCCATGGGCCTGCGGGCCCATGTGCACCACCAGTTCCTCGACGAGCCGGTCAACAAGCTGCTCGGACTCGACCGCGACGAGGAGCCGGCGCTCGTGGTCCTGCCGCTCCATCTCGCCGACACCGGAATTCGCCGCGCCACGGTCACCGAGAAGGCGGCGGCCCTGGCCGCGACCATCGACCCGATCGAGCCGCACGTGGTCCGCAGCGGACTGCGGGTCGCGCAGGCCTGCCCGAGGTTGACGGCGGTCAACCGCGCGTCCTTCCGCACCGACACCGCGAGCTTCGCGACGGCCGAACCGGTCGCGGCCGCCGTGCTCGGCACCGAACCGCTGGCCCTGCCCGAGGCCGAGGTCCCGGAGGTGGATCTGGCGCAGGTGCTGCGGTCACGTGATTCCGGTCCCGGGATCTTCCGGCCCCTGGCGTCGCAGGTCGACGGAGTCGAACTGTGGACGCGGCTGGCCCGGCTCCGCACCGGGGTCAGCAGCGACGCCGTCCCGGCCGGTGCGCCGGTGCCGGTGGAGATCTTCCTGACCGTCGGTGATCTGACGGGCATTCCGGCGGGCTGCTACCGGCTCGACCAGGACACCGGCGCACTGCAGCCGGTCGACCGGGCGGATCCCGCCATGGACGCCGTGACCGCGATCGAACGCGTCACCATCCCCGGACCGATCTTCAAGGACATGAACGCCGTCGTGCATCTCGTCGTCGACCGCGAGTGGGCGTTCGACACCTTCGGCGACCGCGGCTACCGGGTGATCAACCAGGAGGCCGGGCTGCTCGCGCACCGCGTGTGCGTCGCGGCCGCGGCGCAGGGCGTCGCCGGCCGGGTCGTCAACGCGTACCACGCCGAGGGAGTGCGCGCGGCGCTCGGACTCACCGAGCAGCGCCACACCCCGGTCTTCCAGATCCTGCTGGCCAGGACCGGACCGGGCGGTCGCATGATCGTGCCCGTCGAGCCAGAAGCGGTGGAGTGATGGACAGGCTGCAGGAAACCGGCCCCGACCCGGAGCGGTACGTGCTCGGCCCGGCCGCCGTGGTGCGCCTGGCCGGCAGCCCGGTCGCCGCGCTGGACGGACTGCGGTGCGCGCGCAGCTGGCGCACCGCCACCGAGCTGGTGCCGCTGCGGGCCGAGATCACCGCCGCGGCCGACGAGTTGTCGGACCTGCTGCACGCGGCGATCGGCGCCACCGGCGACGGCGAGCTGAAGGCCAGGCTGGTCGCGGTGCGCAGGGCCGTGCACCGCGGTCGCCATGTCGATCCGGCGCGGTTGGTCGACGTCCCCGCCGAGCTGGTCGCCCCGGTCCGGGAATGGACGGCGCGGCTCACCGAACGCGACCGCCTGCTGGCGGCGCTGCCGGAGCAGCTCGAACAGGACTGGGCCGCGAGCTACGAGTCCCTGCTCGCCGGGGCCCGGCTGCCCGCGTTCCAACTCGGTCTCGTGCACGCCAACCCGGACATGTTCCTGGCCCTGCGGAAGTGGTTCGACACCGGACGCGCACCGCAGCGCCAGACCGTGCTGCGCCTGGCGCAGTACCTGGCCCGTTCGGCGGCGAAGACCAGCCCGTACTCCACGTTCACCAGCAGCGGCCTGGCCGCCTGGGGCGAGGCCCTGGACATCGTCGAGCCGGCCGCGCGACCGGCCGCCGGGCAGCTCGCCGCGGCGACCGCGACCGAGGTCAGCGTCGGTTCGCTGCACCGGATCGCGCGCGCCGTCTGCGAACGCCCGGAGCTCGTCGGCGGCTGCCGACTGCGGATCAACCCCAGCGCCACGGCCGTCGACGGCGCGCTGCTGTTCCTGGGCCGCCGACCGGTCGAGTACGTGCACACCCTCGCGCTCACCCCGCTGCTGCGCCGGGTGCTGGAACTGACCACGCCCGAGAGCACCTTGGACGAGCTGCGCGGCAAGCTGCTGGCCCTGGCGGCCGACGGGCACCAGGTCGACGTGTTCCTGCGCCGGCTGGTGACGCTGGGCCTGCTGGAGCTGGTCCCGCCGCTGGCCGACCAGTCCCCGGACCCGGTCGCCGACCTGCGCGCCTGGCTGCACCAGTGCGGGCAGCCCGGCCTGGAACGGCTGGACCGGACCCTGCAGGGGGTGGCCGAGGCGCTGTCGAGCTACCCGACGATCACCGAACCCGGCGACCGGGTCGCCATCCGCGAGGCCGTGGTCCGCGGACTGGACGCGGCACTGCGCGAGGTGGGCGACCACTCCCACGCCAACAACCCGAAGATGGCCCAGGAGTTCGGCCGGTACAGCTTCTACGAGAACGCGGTGCACCCCGGGGCGACGGCGGTGCTGGACCGGGCGGGCTGGCGACCGCTGCTGGACGACCTCGACGCGGTGCGCACCCTGCTCGGCCTGATCGGGCCCGATCTGCCGTTCAAGCTCACGCTCGGCTCGCTGTTCCGCAGCCAGTACCCGGCCGGCGCGCAGATTCCGCTGCTGGTGTTCTACCGGAACGTGCTGGCCGAGCAGTCCGCCGGCGCCGCGTCGAGCCAGGCCGGGCCCGGGTCACGCCTGGCGCACAGCCGGTTCGCCGGTGCGGACAGCCCGGTCGAGGCCGTGCGCGAGCTGTACCGCCTGCGCACCGCCAGCAAGCGACTGCTGGGTGAGCGCACGCCCGACCGGGACGGCGTGGTCCGCGTCGACGCCGAGGAAGTGCGCCTGCTGGCCAAGGAATGGCCGAACTGGGTGCGCACCCCGACCTCGCTCGCGGTCTACTGCCAGCTCGCCGACGCCGCACACGGTCCGGAGCTGGTGGTCAACAGCATCGGGTGCGGCTTCGGCCGCGGCCGCAACCGGATCCGGCAGATCCTGGACGTGCTCGACCTGCACGCCGACGTCCCGGACGAGCCGGGGCTGGCCGCGCACCGCGACGACGTGCTCTTCGCCGAGTTCGAGGCCGTGGCCCGCTCCGCCGTCAACGTCAGGAAGCCGGGTGTCCGGCTGGTCGTCGACTACCCCGGTGTGCGCAGCATGCGCGAGCAGGACGACCTGCTGCCGGTCAACGACCTGTACGTGCAGTGCGGCGACGACGGGCTGCTGGAACTGGTGTCGCGGCGCCTCGGCAAGCGGATCTGCCCGGTGCACCCGGGTCTCGGCGCCGACCGGCTGCTGCCGCCCACCGCGCGTTTCATGATCGAGGCGTTCGGCGAGTCCAACACCTGGTTCGGTGCGCACACCGAGCTCAGGATGACCTCGGACCCGCGCGCGGACAACGGCGTGCGGCACCTGCCCCGGCTGATGGTGGGCAACGTGGTGCTGCGCCGAGCCATGTGGATGACCCGCGCGGACCGGCTGCCCCGGCGGGCCGACGCCGCGACCGGCGCGGCCTGGGTCCTGAAGATGGCCGGCTGGCTGGCCGAACACGGGATCCCCGAGCGGTGCTTCGTGACCGTTCTCGACCCGGCCTCGCTGGGCCAGGGCGAGAACGGCCAGGGGCCGAGCAACGACACCAAACCGAACTACGTGGATTTCACGAGCATGCTGCTGCTGCTCGGTTTGGAACGCCGGCTCACCGAGCCGAACGCGATCGTGCAGATCAGCGAGATGCTGCCGGATCCCGGCCACGTCCGCGGTGAGCACGTGGCGGAGTACATCGTGGAACTGAACGAGCCCGGAGTCACATATGTCTGAGCAGTCTGAGCACAGCTGGGTCAGCGCCCACCTCTTCTACCACGGCGACCAGGACGCCGTGATCACCGGTGTGGTCAGGCCCGCCGTCGAACGGCTGGGCGGAGCCGGACTGGTCGACGGCTTCTTCTTCCTGCGCTACTGGGAGGGCGGCCCGCACGTCCGGCTGCGGGTGCGCACCCGACCGGAGCACGTCCAGGAGGTCCGTTCGGTCATCGAGGAGACGGCCGCGGAATTCTTCCGCACCTCGCCGTCGCAGTCCGCGCTGACCGAACAGGGCTACGCCGAGTCCGCGCCCGCGCTCGCCGAGCAGGAGCGCATGGCCGACTACGACACAGTGCTGCATCCGGACAACTCGGTCGCGTTCATCGACTACGTGCCCGAGACCGAGGTGTTCGGCACCGGCCGCGCGCTGGCGGCCGTCGAGAAGCAGTTCATGGCGTCCAGCGTGCTGGCGGTCGAACTGATCGCCCGCGGTCGCACCCCGGGGCAGCGCGCCATGGACGCCTTCGCCATGCTGGCCGCCAACCGTACGGTCTTCACCGGCATCCTGCCCGAACTCGCCTACCAGGCACGGTTCATGGTCGAGAGCGGCGGCTCCATGGCGGAGCTGCTGGGATCGGCGGACTTCGAGCGGCACTTCGACGCCAACAAGGCGCAGCTGCGCACCAGCCTGGAGGCGGTGTGGGCGGCGACCAGGGGTGTGGCGCTGCCGAACGCGTCCGTGGCGAGCAGCTGGCTGGAGACCGTGCGCGACGCCAACGACACCCTGGTCGAACTGGAGCTGCTGGGCCAGTTGGACGCCTACCCCGACTTCGAGGCTCCTGCCGACGTGCTGCAGCACATCAACCACCTGGTCCCGCAGCTGATCGTGGAACGGTGCACGCACCTGATGTGCAACCGGCTCGGCATCAGCCTGGCCCAGGAGTCCCACCTGCGGCTGCTGCTGACCAGGACCGCCTTCGACCTGTGCGCGGTGTGACCCCATGAGCAACGAGGCGACCCGCTACCAGGACACAGTGCACACGCCGTCCGAGGTGGCGAACCCGCAGGCGTACCCGCCCCGGGTGGTCAAGAGCTACCCGGGCGCACCGCGGCACCCGCTGCCCTGGCCGCCGGAGGAGTCCGCGCACCGGCTCGGCAGGCAGCTCGCCGAGCTCGGCGGCATCACCCGCTCCCAGTGGCTGACCCCGCTGGACATGCTGCCGTTCACCGACAGCTTCGAGGCCATCCCGGACGACGATCCGCTGCAGTGGCTGGTGACCCGGCGTCCGACGCCGTCGGGCGGCGCCCGGTACAGCTCCGAGTGGTACGTGGTCGCCGGGCCCGACTCGGAGGTGCCCGCCGGCGTCTACTACTACGACCCCGCCCGGCACGACCTGGTGCGCCTGCGTTCGGGTGACTACCGGAGCTGGGTATCGTCCCGGCCGGCCACCACGGTCCTCGTGCAGACCAACGTGTTCTGGCGGCTGGCCGCCAAGTACGGCGAGATGTACTACCGCCTCGCCTGCCTGGAGGCCGGCATCCAGGTGACCCAGGCGCTCGTGGTCGCGGCCGACGAGGACGCCACCGCCCGGCTGTGCTTCCCCGACGCCGACGTCACCGAGGTGCTGGGGCTCGACCCGAGGACGGAGGGGGTGCACGCGGTCGTCGAGCTCGTCGCACCGGTGCCCGCCGCGTTCGAGGGCCCCTCGCTGTCCGCCTTCCCGCGCGCCTTCGCCGCCCACGCGGCCGTGCTCACGCAGAGCCGACCCGCGCCGGAACCGCTGCCGTCCGCGCCCCCCGGGGAGGCCGAGCGGATCAGCCTGCCGCAGGCGGCGGTGGATCTGCGGGCCGGCACCCGGACCCGGCACGCGGCCATGCGCGGCTTCAAGGGCGAGACCATGTCGATCGGCGCGCTGGCCACCGTCCTGACCGCCTACGGTCAGCAGGCGCGCTGGGACCTGCCGGCGAACCTGGTCGAGTTCTACTGCGTCATCGCCGACGTGGCCGGGGTCCCGGACGGTGCGTACCGCTACCTTCCCGACGAGCACCAGCTGGAGCTGGTCGGCGAGGGCGACCCGCGCCAGCGACTGCGCGAGGCCGCGCTGGCCGCGCTGACCCAGCAGGGCGCCCGCACGGCGAACGTGTGGCTGCTGCCGGTGGGCGACGCCGAGGCGGCCGAGGAGCGGTTCGGTCCTCGCTGGTACCGCGTGCAGCAGGCGGCCGCCGGTGCCGCCCTGCACCGGGCCTGCCTCGCCGCCGCGGCCATCGACGTGGCGAGCCGGATCCAGAACGACGTGCTCACGCACCTGCTGGACAGCTGGTTCGGCCTGGAGGGGCGCAAGCGGAGCCTGCTGGTGGCGCAGCTGGGCACCGAGCACCCCGCCGGGCTGCGGCCCGAGTTCCGGCTGACCTGGTGAAGGAGAACGGCTCGTGACTGACACCGTACTCGGCGACGGCCTGCTGGCCGACGCCATCGCCCGGCGTCCGCCGTCGATGCTGGTGGTGGCCCGCGACGGCTGGGACACCGGCGACTGGGTCGCGGCGCACGACCGGGGCGAGCCCTGGCTGCCGGTCTGGACCGAGCTCGACCGGGTCGTGGTCGGCCCGCTGGTCCGGCCCGGTGAGCGCGGCTGCGTCTGGTGCGTGCAGACCTGGCGGTCCAGCGCGTCCGAACGTGCGCCGTGGACGAGTGAGTTGCGCGAGGACGAGCGGATCGCGAGCAGGCCGTCGGCCTGGTTGTCCGGCTTCGCCGCCGAGACCGTGGCCGATCTGGTGCACGCGGGCATCGCCGCGGACTGCTGCTGGTACCTCGACCTGCGCGACCTGTCGCTGACCCGGCACTCGTTCCTGCCGGACCCGCTGTGCGCGGTCTGCGGTGCGCTGCCCGAGGACACGGCCGCCCGAGCCGAGATCGTGCCCCTCCCCCGGCCCAAGCCCCGGGCCGGCTCCAGCCGGATCCGCGCACTCTCCGAGTCGCAGCTGACCGAGCTGTACGTGGACGCCGAGACCGGCGTGGTCGCCCCGCCCCGCGGCATGCGCGACTCGATGGTCCCGCTGACCGAGGCGGTCCTGGCCGAGTACGGCTACCGGGGGGAGGCGGGGTTCGGGCGCACCCGCGACTTCGCCTCGTCCCGGGCCACTGCGGTCGCCGAGGCACTGGAACGGCTCGGTGGCCAGTGGCCCTGGGGCAAGCGGACCACCGTGCGCGGCAGTTACGCGGAACTGGCCGCGGACGCCCTGGACCCCCGGACGCTCGGCCTGCTCGCGCCGGAGCGCTACCTGGAGCCGGACTGCCAGTACCAGCCGTTCACCGAGGACGCCGTGGTGGACTGGGTGTGGGCGTACTCCTTCGCTCAGGCCCGGCCGGTGCTGGTGCCCGAGACCCACGCGTACTACCGGACGCCGCTCCAGCCGGGCACGCGGAAGGACAAGCCGTTCACCTTCGAGATCTCCAACGGCTGCGCGCTCGGCGGCTGCGTCGAGGAGGCGGTCCTGCACGGGATCCTCGAAGTGGTCGAGCGCGACGCGTTCCTGATGACCTGGTACGCCCGGATGCCCGTCCCCGAGGTGGACCTCGCCCGGGCACCCGATCCGCGCATCGGGCTCGTCGTGGAGCGCATCGAGCGCACCGGATACCGCGTGCGGGCCTTCGACATCACCTTGACCGAGGGGATCCGCGCGTTCTGGGTGCTCGCGCAGGACACCAGCGGTGACGCCAGGCGACCGAAGGTCATCTGCACCAGCGGCTCGGCGCTGGACCCGGTGGCCGCCGTGCTCACCGCCCTCGGTGAACTGGCGCCCATCGTCGAACAGGAGCTGGTCCGATACCCGGCCGAGGCTGAACGGGCCAGGCTGATGGCCGCGGATCCCGAGCTGGTCCGGATCATGACCGACCACGCGGTGTGCAGTGCGACGCCGGAGGCGTTCGACCGCTTCTCGTTCCTGCTCGACGGCGACCGCATGATCGGCTGGGACGAGGTGATCGCCCGCAGCCCCTGGCCGCTCCACGCCGACCTGCGCGACGACCTCACCGAGGCCGTCGACCGGATGCTGGCGGGCGGCATGGACGTCGTGGTCGTCAACCAGACCTCGCCGCTGCACGAGGCCGCCGACCTGCACTGCGTGAAGGTGATCGCGCCCGGCGCCCTGTCCATGACCTTCGGCCACCGCAACCGGCGGACCACCGGGCTGCCCCGGCCGCTGGAGGTACCCCACCGGCTCGGCTACGCGGCGCACCCGCTGACCGAGGCCGACCTCAACCCCCACCCCCACCCGTTCCCATGACGGGCCACGCCACCACCTTCGGAGTACGCGTCGCGGGCCTGCCCGCGGACGCGGTCCACCGACTCGTCGACCACCGGCTGCGGGAGGAACTGGTCACGCTGTCCCGCACCGCGGCCGAGCTGAGGGTCGGCGCCGTGACCCTGTCCGAGCGCTGCCACGCCGTGATCGGCGCGCTGGGCGACCCCGCGGCCAAACCCAAGCTGGTGGCGCTGCGCCGGACCGTGCACCAGTTGCGTGATCCGGGCCGGCAGCTCGCCGAGCCCCGGGTCGCTTCCACCCTCGGCGGCGAACTCGCCGCGGACCTCGCCGAGTTCGGCCGCAGGCTGGGCCGGTACCGGGCCGACCGGGCGCAGTTGCCGACCGTGCTGGCCGAAGCGGTGCGGTCCATCGACGCGGGCCTGCGCGAGATCAGCGCGGATCCCCGGTTCGACCAGGGCCTCGCCCATGCCAGCCCCACCCTGCACGAGGTGCTCGGCCGCCGGCCCGGGCGACAGGAGCTGATCCGGCTGGCCGTCTACGCCGCCCGCGCCGCCGTCAAGACCAGCCCGTTCAGCACGTTCACCGCCAGCGGCCTCGGCCGGTTCGTCCCGGACGGGCCGGCCCTGCGCTGGGCCGCGACCGAGCCGACGCGCTCGATCGTCGAACTCGACCTGTCGGTCCTCACCCCGTTGGCCGCCAGGTCGACCGAACTGACGGTCCGGGTCAACCCCAGTGCGCGGCTGGTGGCCGACACCGTCCAGTTCCTCGGCCCGGCACCGGCGGAGGACCTCCTCACCCTGCCGCTGACCCCGCCGCTGCGGCACTGCCTGCGCGCCGCTGCCGGTCGGCCGACGCTCGCCGAGTTGACGGCGGGCATTCCCGCGCCGCCCGAGCAGGCGGCCGGATACCTGCGCTCACTCGTGACCAGCGGACTGCTCCTGCTCCAGCCGGACTTCGACGACCACGGCATCGATCCGCTGCGGCAGTTGGCGAAGCGGGTCCCCGCGCTGGTTCCGGTCCGGGAAGGACTGCGCAGCTACGCGAGCGCGAAGGGAACCGACCGGGTCGCGCTCGGGGCTGTGCTCCAGGAGCGGCTGCGGGACCTCGGCAGCACGGGCAAACTGCGGGACGTGGTGACCGAGCAGTCGGTCATTCCCGGAGTCGTGGTCGAGGCGGGTCTGCCGGCCTGGCAGGACGCGCTGGACGAACTGGCCGTCGCCTGCCGCCTGCTCGCGGTCTTCGACTGCACGCTGCCGTTCAAACTGGCGGTCGCCGCGTTCATCCGGGAGCGCTTCGGCCCGGAGGCACCGGTGCCGTTCGACCGGTTCTACGCCGAACTCGTCCGCGACGGTCACGAGGCCATGCGGCTGCACCCCGCCGCAGTCGCCTTCGACATGACCGGGCTGACCGCGACCCTGGCGGCCAGCCCGGTCGCGGAGGTGCGCCGGCTGGTGGGCCTGATCGCCGAGGTCCGGCGCGCGTTGCCGGACCGGCAACGGATCGAGCAGGTGCTCGACGCGCTGCCGGCCTGGGTGCGCCCGGTCGGCTCGGTCGCCGTCTACGCCCAGCGCGACGGCGAGGAGTTGATCGTCAACGCGGTGAACTCCGGCTTCGGCCGGGCCCGGTCGCAGGTGCGCCGGCTGCTGCGCTACCTCTCGGACGATCCGCTCCCGGTCGATGCGGTGTACCCGGGCGCACCGAGGTACGCGGAGTTCGCGCTGACCCTCGCCACCTCGCTCAACCAGCGCGAGCCGGCCCTGCCGGACCGGCTCGACTACCCGCCGCCCGCCCGGCTGACGGTCGGCGTGGACGGCGACGGACTGCCGGCCCTGTTCGACAACGGATCGGTCGTCCGTCCGGTCCACGGCGGACTGTCCTACGAGCGGCAGTTCCCGCCGGTCATGGCCTTGCTGATCGAGGCGTTCGGTGAGAATCCCCTGCTGCTGCGGCCCGACCAGCCGCTGCAGCACGACGCGGGCGCCGGGACCGGGGAGGGCCGGGTCCTGCACGCGCCGCGGCTGAGCATCGGACACGTGGTGCTCCGGCGGGCCACCTGGGTGGCCCAGCCGGGAACCCTGCCGCGCCGCGGGGCCGGTCAGTCGGACGCGGACTTCCTGCTCGCGCTGACGAGTTGGCTGACCGAGCACGGCCTGCCACCGCGGTTCTTCGTGTCCGTGCTGCGGATGGGCGCTGTCGCAGCCGGTTCGTTCGTAGGCGACCGAAGCCGCAAGCCGATGTACGTCGACATCGGATCACCGCATCTCGTCCTGGCCTTCGAGCGGCTGGCCAGGGACCCGGCCAGTGCGGCGGTGTTCTACGAGGTCGCGCCGAGGCCCGAGACCGCGCTCCTCGACCACCAGGGGGTGCCGAGAGTGACCGAATACGTCATCGAGCTCAACTGCCAGGGAGACCAGAAATGACAGAGTCCGTGTGGCGCACCGTGAACGTGTACCACCACGACGGCGACCGCACCGATCTGCTGCTCGGCGCGGTACGCCCGTTCATCACGGCCGTGGCTCCTTCGGCGTCCAGGGTGTACTTCCAGCCGCACTGGCGGCGCGGGCCGCACGTGCGCATTCCGATCCAGGCGAGCGCCGAGGTCTTCGAGGACGTCGTCGCGCCGGCCGTGGCCGGCGTGCTCGAGCCGTACCTGCGGGCGCATCCGTCGACCGTTCTCCTGGACCAGCAGGCGGCGCACGCACAGCACGTCCGGCTGGCCGAGCAGGAGAGCGAACGCGGGCCGCTGACTCCCTGGGCGCCCAACAACACCGTCGAGATCGAGCCCTACGACCGGCGCCAGCACGTGCTCGGCGGACCGGCCGCGGCGGACCTGCTCGCCGACTACTACGTCGACACCAACGACCTCGTCTTCGACATCCTCGACTGGGTCCGTGGCGGCGGCTCGAAGATGGCACTCGGGGTGGACCTGTTCATCGCGGCGGCGCACCGGTTCCTCCCGCCGGTGACCTACGGCTACATGTCCTACCGCGGACACGCCGACGCCTTCATGGCGAAGATGCCCGACGGCGTGCGCGAGCGCTTCGACCGGGTCTACGAGGGCAATGCCGAGACCTTCCGGCAGCGGGTCGTCAAGATCACCGAGGCCGCCGACTACCACGACGTCGTGCCGTTCAGCGCCCTCCTCGACACCCTGCTCCGCTACCGCAACCAGGCCAACGAGCTGATCGGGACGGGCGAGTTGGCGCTCAACACGGACGAGAACGGCGACCTGGAGGCGTGGGGTTCGACCTGGAGTGCCTGGTCGGACCGCAGCCCGTTCCACCAGGCACTGGGCGGCCACCGGACGGCGGCCGACCAGCTCGGCGGATGGAACACCTTCCAGCAGTACCGGGTGGTACTCAACTGGCTCTACCTCAACATGTACCGGCTCGGCATCGGCGAGCTGGAGCGCAACCTGATCTGCCACGTGGTCTCCCGGGCCGTCGAGGACGTGCACGGCGTGACCGCGATGGGCCGGATCGAGGAACTGATCGGGTACGTCGACAACGGCGGCCGCCTCTAGACCGACCGGCCGGTCGGTCTTGACCCGCTCACACGAGAAGGGATGAACCTATGAGTCACGCTGTCACCGTCAGCGAACTCGTCAAGCGTTACCACCCGCACGCGCCCGCAGCCGTGGACGGTCTGAGCTTCACGGTCGACCGGGGCGAGGTGTTCGGCCTGCTCGGCCCGAACGGAGCGGGGAAGTCCACCACCGTCGGTGTGCTGACCACGCGGATCCTGCCGACGTCCGGCCGGTGCCTGGTCTTCGGCACGGACGTGGTGGCCCGGCCGGCCGGGGCGAAGCGGTTGCTCGCGGTCGTGCCGCAGCGCCAGAACCTGGACCGCTCCCTCGACGTGCGGCAGAACCTGCTCTTCCATGCGCGCTACCACGGCGTCGGCCGGGACGAACGGCTGCGCCGCGCCGACGAGTTGCTCGACCTGATGGGGCTCACCGAGCAGGCCGGCCAACCGGCCGAGCGGCTCTCCGGCGGCCAGGCGCAACGCGTCGTCATCGCGCGGGCGCTGATGCACGCGCCCAAGGTGCTGTTCCTGGACGAGCCGTCGACCGGCCTGGACCCCCAGTCGCGGCTCTTCCTGCACGAGCGCATCCGCGAACTGCGCGACCGCGGCGTCACCGTCGTACTCACCACCCACGACATGGACGAGGCCGAGAGCCTGTCCGATCGCATCGGCATCGTCGACCACGGCAAGCTCCTCGCGCTGGACACGCCGCGCGCGCTGACCGAGGCGCTCCCGGGCGGCACCACGATCACCGCACAGGTCCGCGGTACGCAGGTGCCGACCGTCGAGATCCTTGCCGCGCTGGCCGAGCTGCCCGGAGCCGGCAACGTCGAGCACGACGCGCCGCACGGGACCGGGAGCGGCGACAGCCAGTACTTCCGGGTGCGGACCGAGAAGGACCCGTCGGTCCTGCTCCCGGACGTGCTGCGCACCGTCGTTGACCAGGGGGTGCAGCTGGTCGACCTGTCGATCGCCCGGCCCAGCCTCCAGGACGTGTTCATCTCTCTGACCGGAAGGGAACTGCGGTGACCACCCTGACCGAAACCGCCGAAGCCGCCGAGACCGACGCGACCGCCGAGACCGCCGACTGGCGACCGCGACACAACCTCGGCCGCGTCACACGCACCTTCCTGGCGGTGCTGTGGCGCGACGTGTTCACCACCACCCGTCGACCGACCGGGTTCCTGCTCCAGGTGATCGTCCAGCCGCTGCTGCTGTTCTTCGTCTTCGGCAGAGTGCTCAGCGAGGCCGGCTACACCAAGGGGGACTTCGGCCCGACACTGCTGCCCGGCGTCATCGCGCTCAACGCGCTCCTCACCGCCCTGCAGAACACCGCGATGCCGCTGATCATGGACTTCTCCTGGTCCGGCGAGATCGAGGACCGACTGCTCGCACCGCTGCCCGGACAGCTGGTCGCCGTCGCCAAGATGGTGTTCGGAACGCTGTGCGGCCTGTTCGCCGGGCTGGTCATGGCGCCGATCGGGTTCCTGGTGCTGGGCACCGCCGGCTGGCCGCTCACGGCCTGGCCGGGCGTGCTGCTGATCCTGGTGCTCGGCTCGGCGACCGGCGCCGGTCTCGGTCTGATGCTGGGCACGATCGTGTCGCCGGACCGCATCGGCGTCACCTTCTCACTCGTCATGGCGCCGTTGACGTTCACCGGATCCGTCCAGTACCCGTGGTCGTCGCTGGGCCACCTGCGGTGGTTCCAGGTGATCTCCGCGATCAACCCGCTGACCTATGTCAGCGAAGGCCTGCGAGCCGTGGCGCTGCCCGGCCTCACGTCCTCGATCCCGCTGTGGACGGACGCGCTGGTGCTGCTGTTCGCCCTGGTGGTCACCGCGGCGATCGGCATCAGGGGATTCATGTCCCGCGCGCTCGGCTGAGCCGACCCAAGGCTGAGCTGACCCGAGGCTGAGCCGACCAAAGAAAGAGGATGACGGATGAACAGGAACCTCAGGACCGCCGCACCGATGGTCTACGCGGCGCTCGTCGTCGGCGGCTTCATGATCAGCTCCAAGGTCGGAGTCGGCATCAGCGTGGTGGGCGGAATGCTGCTCGGAGCGCTGTACGCGACCACCAACGGCGACGGCCGCGGCGGGAACAGCGACCGGTGACGGGCGCGGGGTTGGGTAGACACACCGCTCAGAGCCAGCCGCGGGTCTGAGCGGTCCTGGCCGCCTCGGTCCGGTTGCGCGCGCCCAACTTGGCCATGGCGCTGGACAGGTAGTTGCGGACGGTACCCTCCGCCAGGCACAACCGCGCTGCGATCGCGGCATTGCCGTCCCCGTCCGCGACCGCGCGCAGCAGCTCGCGTTCCCGGTCGGTCAGCGGATCGGCCGCGTCCCACGCGGCCACCGCCAGTTCCGGCGAGACCACCCGCTCGCCCGCGTGCACTCGGCGCAGGGCCGCCACCAGCTCACCGATCGGCGCGTCCTTGAGCACATACCCGGCCACCCCCGCGTCGACCGCACGCCGCAGGTAGCCACTGCGCGCGAACGTGGTCACGATCAGCACCCGGGTGGGGTCGCCGAGGCGGTTCAGCTCCACGGCCAGGTCGAGACCGGTGCGGCCGGGCATCTCGATGTCGGTCACCAACACGTCCGGGCGGTGCTCGCGCACCGCGACCAGCGCGTCGTCGCCGTTGGTCGCGGTCGCCACCACCGTGATGTCCGCCTGCAGGTCCAGCAGGGACGCGAACGCTCCCAGCACCATCCCCTGGTCCTCGGCCAGCACCACCCGGATCATCCGGCCACCTCGACCGGCACCGTGATGACCAGCGTCGTGCCGGCCGAGCCGGTGCGCTGCACCGCGCCGCCGAGTTTCGCGATCCGCTCCCGGAGGCCGGTCAGCCCGGTGCCCTCCGCAGCGACGCCGCCGATCCCGTCGTCCGCGATCACCAACCGCACCCGTTCCTCGTCCCTGTCCAGTCCGATGCGGCAGCTGGAGGCCTGCGCGTGCCGGGCCACGTTCGTCACCGCCTCCCGCAACGCCAACCCCAGCTCGTGCTCGGTCGCCGCGACCAGGATCAGCGCGTCGTCACAGCTCACCTGCAAGGTCACCCCGGTCCCGGTCAGCGTACGCCGCGCCACCTCCAGCTCCGCGCGGATGGTGGTCTGCCGCCAACCGGTGACCGTGCTGCGCACCGCGGCCAGGGCCTCCCGCGCGTTGCGCTCGATCTCCTCGGACTCGGCGCGCGCCCGCTGCGGATCGGCGAGCACCAGCTCCTTGGTCAGCTGCGCGCGCATCACCACCGCGGTCAGCGAATGCCCGAGCAGGTCGTGCAGGTCACGCGAGATCCGTTCGCGTTCCGCCAGGGTCGCGAGCAGTTCGACCTGCGAGTTGCGCAGCCGCTGGTTCTCCAGTTCCCGCCGCCGGTCGCGCTGCCTGAGTTCGAGCAGCCCGATCACCCAGATCATGACGGACGCCGACGCGAAACCCAGCAGCCGGTAGGGCACCGGTACTTGCGAGAGCAGCGCCGTCACACAGTCCAGCACGGTCAGGCCGGCGAACCACCGCCGCGCGACCTGCCACAGCAGCGTGTTGCCCGCGGCGGCCGCGGCGTATATGAACAGCACACTCGCGGCGGCGTTGAACGGCGTGGCCAGCGCGCCGATCACAGCCATCGGCACCAACGAGGCCCAGACGCTCCACGCGGAGCGGCCCCGCAGCAACGCCATCGCGTACAGCAGGACGGTGGCCGTGCACACCACGATCGCCAGCGGCCACTCCCACCACGCCGGATCCGGTGAGAAGTACGGCTGCGCCGGCACGAACAGCAGGTAGCCGAGGTAGACCCACTCCCAGGTCCGCAGCCGCTCGGCCGCGGACCGGGAAGCGGTGGAGTCGAAGCCACTCATATCCGCGTCAGATCCGCGCGTGGCGGTAGGACATCGCCGCCACACCGGCCGCCGCGACCGTGGTGACCAGCAGGGCGAGCACGTGGATCATGGCGGTGCCGTCGCCGAGTTGGGCGAGCCCGAGCTGGGCGAGGTGGTACGTGGGCAGGAACTTCGCGATCTCCCCCACGACCGAGGGCAGGAACCGGATCGGGATCCACAGCCCGGACAGCACCGCCAGCGGGAACAGCACCGCGTTGAGCAGCGCGATCGCCGCACCCGTGCGGAACTGGAAACCGATCGCCACGCTGAGCAGCGTGAAGGGGATGCTGCCCAGCAGCAGCACCAGCGCCACCCGCACCAGCGCCCAGGGCGAGGCGTGGAGCGTGCCGAAGGCCTCGGCCGCCACCCCCATCAGCACCAGCACGCCCACCCCGTAGAGCAGCGCGGCGGTGGCCTTCGCGGCGAGGCTGATCCAGATCGGCACCGCGGACACCCGCTTCATCCGCAGCCAGCCCAGATCCCGGTCCTGGGCGACCCCGATGCCCGGCTGCAGCGAGGCCACCGTGATCACGCCGTAGGTGCCGAACGTGGCCACCATCGCCGTACCGGCCGTCAGGCCCTGCGTGGTGCCGTGCCCGTACAGCAGGTTGAACAGCACGAAGAACCCGACCGGCATGAGGATGCCGAAGAACAGCGATGTGGGTTCCCGCAGGATCGCGCGCAGTTCGTCCCGCAGCTCGACCCGGAAGACCCGTCCCGTCATCACGTTCACGCCGCCCTGCCTTCCTCGCCGCCGGTCAGCGCGACCACGGCCTCCTCCAAGCCGGCGTCCTGCACCCGCAGTTCCGACAACTGCGGATCCCGGTCCAGCAGCACCCGCAGCAGGTCCTCCGGTGAGCAGGTCTGGATCCTCACCAGATCGTGCTCCCGGCCGGCCCGGAGCACGCCCGGCAGCCGCTCGAGTTCGTTCTGGTCGAGACCGGTCCTGACCGTCACCGTGCGGTCCGGCAAGCGGGACACGAGTTCCTGCGGCGGCGCGTCCGCCAGGATCCGACCGTGGTCGAGTACCACCACCCGGTCCGCGACCGCAGCCGACTCCTCGATCAGGTGCGTGGTCACCAGCACCGCCGTGCCCTGCGCCCGGCGGCGCGCCAGGATCTGCCAGAAGTGCCGCCGGGCCTGCGTGTCCAGGCCGACCGTCGGTTCGTCCAGCACCAGCAGTGCCGGCTCGGTGACCAGCGCCATCGCCAGCTGCACGCGCTGCTTCTGACCGCCGGAGAGTTTCGACACCCGCCTGCGCGCCAGGTCGGTCAGCCCGAGTTCCGCCAGGATCGCAACGGCCGCTGCCGCCCGCAGCCCACCGCGGACGGCGGCACCACTCACCAGCTCGTTCACGGTCAGCGTGTTCGGGAATCCCAGGGTCTGCTGCGCCACGCCCAGCCGCCGGCGGGTCGTCGCGCGGCGCGGATCACCGCCCAGGATCCGCACGGTTCCTTGCTGCGGCGCGAGCAGTCCGATCGTGAGCATCACCAGGGTCGACTTCCCGGCCCCGTTGGGCCCGAGCAGCGCGACGCACTCTCCCGGGTCGACCCGCAGGTCCACGCCGTCCAGCGCGACCGTCTCGCCGTATCGGTACCGCAGCCCTTTTGCCGTCAGTACCGCCTGTGTCGTTGCCATGACGACCAGGCTCCCGTCCGGTGACCATGCTTGGTAGTGAGACCCTGTCACCGGCCCGAGATGACAAAAGTCAACCCCCGGTTGCCCGGGGATCCTCGGGATGAGCGATCGGGGTGCTCGCACTATAAGCGGGCTGCGTGAAATCGCCACCAGTGCGGACCCGCCTACGCCTCGACCTGCGGAAAAGAAGAACGCCACCGGCCGAGGCCGCCAGGCCCACGACGGCCGAGGCGAGCACCTTCCAGCCCGCGCCGCCGGCCCGGGCTCCCGGGGAACCGCCGGTGGTCCCGCTGGGGGTGGACCCCGTAGCGGCTGAATCGCCGGCCTGGCCGGCGGGCACGGCCGTGGAGCTCGCCGAGGCCGAGGCTGTCTCGGTGCCCGCCGCCAGGGCCGTCAGCTCGATGTGACCGGCCGTACGGGCGACCGAGAAGACCGCTCCCCCAACGCCGAGCCTGTCGCCGGAGAGCGCGGCCTGCTGGGAGCCCACGGTGAAGCCTTGGGTTCCATCGGGCAGTACGATCTTCGCCCCCGCGACGACATCGAGCTTGCGCAGCGTCGTCGACGTCGCCGTGCCGAGATCGAGGACTGCTGACGGGTCGGTGAGGGCGACACCGCTGGACGAGGAGAGCGACGCACCGGCCACCGCGAGCGTTCCCTTGGCCACGGTGGTGGCACCGGTGTAGGAGGCGGCGGTCAGCGTCGTGGTCTCGGTACCGTCCTGGGTGAGCGATCCGGAGCCGGACAAGGCTGGCAGGGTGACGGGGGTGCGGACGTTCTGAATGATCAGCGAGCCGTTGTCGCTGATCGCGTCGAGCGAGCCCTTCGTGTAGAGACTCCCGTCCGCTCCGGCTGTTCCGGATCCGAGACGCAGCGTGGCACCCTGCTGGATGGTTGTGGAACCGTCATAGAACTGGGCGGCGGCGAAGGTCACATCGTTCCCGCTCGTGCTGGCGATGACGATGTCGCCCGCCCCGGGAGCAGCGAGGGTGTCGTGGTACTTTCCCCCGCCGATGGGCAGACCGAGGGTGACGGGGCCGTTGTAGTCGAAGGTCAGCCGCGAGCGCTGCGAGTTGGCGTGCAGGTTGACGTAGGCCGTTTCGGCCGTGCCCGGCATGAAGATCTGGTGGGTGGTGCCGTCTCCCCAATGGACGTCGGCACCCTCGATGTTGGTGCCGCGCTTGTTCAACTGGTGGGCGACCGGCACCCAGTTCAGGTTGCTGTTGCTCAGGGCCGGCGAGGTGGTGCTTGTGTTGTCGCTGTAGCTGTAGGTGCCCGCCAGGATGACCTTGCTGCCGGGCCGGGAGTGGACGTTGACGTCGTTGCCGTATTCACGGCTGTAGAAGTTCTGGCGTTGGACCACCGTCTGGTTCAGCGGGGTGTCGATGATCCATGAGCCGCGGTTGACGACGGAACGGGCGTTCGGCAGGTCCGCCGTGCAAGTGGTGGCGGCGTAGTTGGCACCGGTGCCGATGTCGAAGACTCCGGAGAAGGGGCTGCTTCCGCACAACTGGAGCGTCCCCCACATGTTGCGGGGCTGGACGATCGTCCCGGAGCCACTGATGGTGCCCAGATTGAACAGGCGGGTGAGCGACAGGTTCAGCGTGCCGTCCACCCTGATGTTGTCCTGGTTCTGCTGGTAGCCGGGCGAGTTGTAGGGGAAGGCACCGATCAGGCCCGTGGTTCCGCCGTTGCCGTACTGCAGGGTGGCGCCGGCGTCCACCGTGATGGCCGGTCGGTCGGGATTGCCGACGACCACATAGGGGTGGTTCCCGCCGGGGGTGGAGACGGACTGGCCCTGCTGGGAAGCGGGGAGCGTGAAGGTGCTGTCCTTGGTGAGGATCAAGGTGCCCGTGCCGGAGATCCGCAAGGACCCCTGCCCGCTGATCACGCCCGCGTACGTGTGGGTCCCGGGCGGTACGTTCACGACGGCGTTTCCGCCGAGGACCACGTCGCTGTTGGCGAGTACCGACGATGTGATGTCACCGTCAGCCGCGACGGCGCTCACCTGCGCCAGGGCCACGGGCGTGATCGTCACCGCCGCCACAACGGCGGACGCCAGCAGTGCATGCCATGAACGCTTCATCAAGAGTGCTTTCTGGAGTGCCTGACCGCTTCGGCCAAGAAGCGGCGGCAGAACGCGAGGTGGTCGGCACCGAAGCCTCGAGGGCCGCACTCCACGACCAGCAGCAGGCCCAGGTACAACTGGTAGAGGGCCAGTCGGTGCCGGAATGCGGAACTGAAGTCGAGGGTACCGCCCGCTCCGGTGTAGCCCGCGACGAGGTCGCTGTCCGGGCCGGCGTCGCCACCGAAGGCCAGCGAGACCAGTTCGGCGGCCGGGTCACCCCAGAACGCCCGCTCGTGGTCGATCAGTCCGGTGATCCGGGCGGGCCTCCCGTCGCCGCCGGGGTGCACGAAGACGTTGCCCGGCCACAGGTCGAAGTGGACCAGTCGGGGCTCGGTGACCTCGTCGAGGGCGTAGCCACCCTCGCGCACCAGCGCCCGCAGGTCGGCGGGCGGCACGTCCAGCGGGGACCGCCAGCGTTCGGCGTCGTCGAGGACCGCGTCCACCATGGCGGTGAACGCCGACCGCCAATCGGGGGCGGACAGCTCGGACTGGGCGGCGGGGTAACCGAAGCGGCCATCGCGCGGAGCGACGGTGTTCAGGCGCGCCGTGATTGCGCCCAGGTCGCGGCGCAGCTGCGGCTGGGCGTCGGCGTGGATCCGGTCGCCCGCCTGGTCCCAGGGCTCTCCCTCCAGGACCGACAGGAGCAGGAACTCCTCTCCCGCATGGAGAAGTTCAGCCGTCGGGACGGCGCCGGCCGGCAGCTCCGCGAGCCGCCGGTAGGCCATGGCCTCGGCTGCCAGGATGCCGCGCTCGTACCGCAGCACCGCCGCACCGGCCGGCGGGGCGAGTTTGACCACGGCGGGCCGGCCGTCGTCCAGTCGTACCTGGTAGGCCGTGTTGAACCAGCCACCGGTCAGCTCGCGCTCCAATCGGCACCCGCTGCCGAACGAACCGCGCAGCAGGGCGTCGAGTTCCCCGGGAGACAGCTGTCGTTTGGTCCGGCTCTGCATACTGACACCCTTTCGGACTGCGGCAGGCCGGGGCCGGGGTCCTGCGCGGCGGTGCGGCGCAGGACCCCGGCCCCGGGGTTCGGGGTCAGCCCTCGTAGCGGAAGTCGGCCTCCGACGTACCGGCGGGGCTGGTGTGCAGGGTGCCGTCCGGGCCGCCGAGCCGCAGCTGCCAGGGGTGCGGGCTGTCGGTGGTGACGTGGATCCGGTCACCCTCGCGGCGAAGCTGGAAGCGGGCGCTCTCGCCGGGGCCGTCGCTGCGCGGGATCACCACGGTGCGCTCGGCCCCGTCGGCGAAGGCGTGCACCCGCAGTTCGACGCCGTCCGCCCAGGCGGAGACCGGGCGCTGGTCGTCGGCGCCGAGCGGGATGACGGAGTCGGGGCGGGCCAGCAGCGGCAGCGTGTGGAAGCCGTGCTGCTCCTTCACCCAGCGCGGGCCGGTCACCTGATCACCGGTCAGCACGTTGGTCCAGGTGCCCTCGGGGACGTAGTACTCGACCGTGCCGTCGTCGGTGAAGACCGGTGCGACCAGCAGGTCCTCGCCGAGCAGGTACTGCCGGTCGACGGTGGCCGCGGCGGGGTCCTCGGGGAACTCCAGCAGCATGGCGCGCATCACCGGGACGCCGGTGGCGTGCGCCTGCTGGGCCGCGCGCTGCAGGTAGGGCGCGAGCCGGTGCTTGAGCAGGGTGAACTCCCTGGTGACCTCGACCGACTCCTCGCCGTAGTCCCACGGCACCCGGTAGGACTTGCTGCCGTGCAGGCGGCTGTGCGAGGAGAGCAGTCCGAACTGCACCCAGCGCTTGAAGACGGTGGGGGTCGGGGTGCCCTCGAAGCCGCCGATGTCGTGGCTCCAGAAGCCGAAGCCGGACAGGCCCAGCGAGAGTCCGCCGCGCAGCGACTCGGCCATCGCGTTGAAGTGCGACTCGCAGTCCCCGCCCCAGTGCACCGGGTACTGCTGGCCGCCGGCGGTGGCGGACCGCGCGAACAGCATCGCCTCGCCCTCGCCGCGCTCCTCGCGCAGCAGCTCGAAGACGGCCCGGTTGTACAGGTGGGTGTAGAAGTTGTGCATCCGCTCGGGGTCCGAGCCGTCGTGCCAGACCACGTCGGTGGGGATCCGCTCGCCGAAGTCGGTCTTGAAGCAGTCCACGCCCTGGGCCAGCAGGCCGCGCAGCTTGCCGATGTACCAGTCGCACGCCGCCGGGTTGGTGAAGTCCACCAGGGCCATGCCGGGCTGCCACAGGTCCCACTGCCAGATGGTGCCGTCGGGGCGGCGCACCAGGTACCCCTCGCGCCGGCCCTCCTCGAACAACGCGGACTTCTGCGCGATGTAGGGGTTGATCCAGGCGCAGATCCGCAGCCCCTGCTCCTTGAGCCGGGCCAGCATGCCCGCCGGGTCGGGGAAGGTCTCGGCGTCCCAGTCGAAGTCGCTCCACTGGTACTCGCGCATCCAGAAGCAGTCGAAGTGGAAGACGCTCAGCGGGATGCCGCGCTCGGCCATGCCGCCGACGAAGCGGTTGACGGTCGCCTCGTCGTAGTCGGTGGTGAAGGAGGTGGTCAGCCACAGGCCGAGCGCCCAGGCCGGCGGCAGCGCGGGGCGGCCGGTGAGCGCGGTGTAGCGCTCCAGGACCTGCTTCGGGGTCGGGCCGTGGACGACGAAGTACTCCAGCGACTGGTCCTCGACGCTGAACTGCACCTGGCCGACCGCCTCGGAGCCGACCTCGTAGCTGACCTTGCCGGGGTGGTTGACGAAGACTCCGTAGCCCCGGTTGGTCAGGTGGAACGGGACGTTCTTGTACGCCTGTTCGCTGCTGGTGCCGCCGTCGGCCTGCCAGATGTCCACCGTCTGCCCGTTGCGCACGAACGGGGTGAACCGCTCCCCCAGCCCGTACACCAGCTCACCGACCCCCAGGGCGAGCTGGCCGAGCATGTGGTGGCGTCCCTCGTCGTCGGTGACGAAGCCGGTGCCGCGCTCGCCGACCGAGGTGAGCACCTGGCCCGCAGCGGTGAACTCCAGCCGCCAGGGCTGGGAGGTGTCGACCCGCAGCTCCAGCTCGCCGGAGCTGAGCCGCACCACCGTGCCCTCGCGGTGCACCTTTCCGGCGCCCGGCTCCGCGCCGGGCAGCGCGAACTCGGGCCCGTGGCGCACCGATCCGGCATGGTGGGTGGTGCGGACCCCGATCACGCCCTCGGCCGGCGACCAGCACTCGACGGTCAGCAGCGGGCTGTTGAGCGTGTCGCCGCGGCTCCGCACGTGCTTCACCGGTGCGTAGAGGGTCATCCGGTGCTCGTCGGCCCGGACGTCCGCGACCTCGGCGGCGTAGCGGGCGGTGCGGCCCGGCCTCATCAGCCAGTAACCGTCGGTGAACTTCATCGGGCGGGTTCCTCCGTCCGCGCGCGGTGCGCGGTGATCAGGCCCTGGTACCAGCCGTAGCTGTCCTTGGGGGTGCGGGTCAGGGTGTCGTAGTCGACGTGCACCAGGCCGAAGCGCTGCTGGTAGCCGCGTGCCCACTCGAAGTTGTCCAGCAGCGACCAGACGTAGTAGCCGCGCACGTCCACTCCGGCGGCAACGGCGTCGGCGACGGCGGTGAGGTGGTCGGCCAGGTAGTCGATCCGGTCGGTGTCGTGCACCGCACCGTCCGCGGTGAGGGTGTCGGGCTCGGCGGAGCCGTTCTCGGTGATCCAGACCGGTGGCAGGTTCGGGTAGCGGGAGTCGAGTCCCAGCAGCAGCTCGCCGAGGGCGGTCGGGACGACCGGCCAGCCCATGGTGGTGTGCCGCGTACCGTACGGGTCCAGCTCGACGACGCCGACGTCCACCGCGGTGCGCCGTTCGGGGTCGGCCTCCCGGTGGGGCGCGGCGGCGACCGTGATCGGGCGGTAGAAGTTGACGCCGAGGAAGTCCAGCGGCGCGCCGATCAGCTCCAGGTCGCCCGGCAGCCGCCACGGGCCGTCGGCCAGGCCGGCCCAGGTCTCCCGCTCGAGCGTGGGGTAACGACCGGCGAACAGCGGTTCGGTCCAGACCTCGTTGTGCAGGACCTCGGCGCGGCGCAGGGCGGCCAGGTCCTCGGGGAGCCGGGAGGCGGCGTCGACGCGGTCGAGGTTGAGCGTGATCCCGACCTCCCGGACGCCGGCGGCACGCAGTTCACGCACCGCGAGGCCGTGCGCGACCAGCAGGTGGTGGGCGGCGGCCAGCGCGCCCCGACCCTCCTGCGCACCGGGCGCGTGCCGTCCCTCGGCGTGGCCCACGAAGGCCGAGCAGTACGGCTCGTTGAGGGTGATCCAGCGCTCCACCCGGTCGCCGTAGTGTTCGGCGGCCAGCGCCGCGTACTCGGCGAACGCCTCGGCGGTCTCCCGGACCCGCCAGCCGCCGCGGTCGTCCAGGGCCTGCGGGAGGTCCCAGTGGTACAGGGTGACGGCGGGTGAGATGCCGGCGGCCAGCAGCTCGTCGATCAGGCGGTCGTAGAACGCCAGTCCCGCGCGGTTGACCGGGCCGGTGCCCTGGGGCAGCAGACGGGTCCAGGCGATCGAGAAGCGGTAGTCGTCGACTCCGAGGCCGCGCAGCAGGGCCACGTCCTCGCGGTAGCGGTGGTAGTGGTCGCAGGCGGTGTCGCCGGTCGCGCCGTCGAGGGTGCGCCCGGGGGTGTGGCTGAAGGTGTCCCAGATCGAAGGGCCGCGCCCGTCCTGGTCGTGGGCGCCTTCGATCTGGTAGGCGGCGGTGGCGGCGCCGAAGCGGAAGCCGGCGGGCAGCAGCGGGAAGGCCGGGCTGATCATTCGGCGAGACCTCGTCGACCGGTGTGGAGGTAGTGGTGCACGGTGGTCACAGCTGCGGCGCCAGCCCGCGCTCGCGCAGCCAGGACAACTGGGCGGGCGGGTTGGAGCCGCAGCCACCGCTGTGGTCGGCGAACGGCCAGACGGTCATGGTGCGGTCCTTTCCCGCGTAGTGGTTGAAGGCGGCGTAGACGGTGGAGGGCGGGCAGACGGGGTCCATCAGCGCGACGCTGAACAGGGCCGGAGCGGTCGCCCACTGGGCGAAGTGGACCCCGTCGAAGTAGTCGAGGGTGGCGAAGGTCTCGGTCACGCGGTGGCGGCTGTGCCAGCGCAGGTACTTGACGATCTCGGGGTAGGGGCCCTCCCCGGCGATCTGCACGGCGTGGCGGAAGTGGCACAGGAAGGGGACATCGGGCATCACTGCCGCCACCTGGTCCCCGACCAGGCCGGCGACGGCCAGGGCCAGGCCGCCGCCCTGGCTGCCGCCCGTGACCACGATCCGCTCGCTGTCCAGGTCTGGCAGCTGGCCGACGGCGTCCACGGCACGCACGCAGTCGGTGATCAACCGCCGGTAGTAGTAGTTCTCCGGGGAGTCGATGCCGCGGGTCATGAATCCCTCGACCCACTGGGTGCCGTCGCCCATCGTGTGGTCGGGGGTGTCGTGGCCCTGGCCGCGACTGTCCACGACGAGCTGGGCGTAGCCGGCGGAGGGCCAGAACAGGTGCTCGGTGGGCAATCCGCGACCGCCGCAGTAGCCGATGTAGGTGACGACGACCGGCAGCGGGCCTTCGACGCCGCGCGGGCGCAGCAGCCAGGCGGCCACCGGCTCGCCGTTCCAGCCGGGGAAGCGCACGTCATCGACCTCGACGGTGCGCAGCAGGTACTGGTCGGTGACCCGTTCGGCCTTGACCGCCCCGTCATGGGCCCGGGCCTCGGCGAGGGTGCGCTGCCAGAAGGCGTCGAAGTCCTCGGGAGCGGCCGACTCCGGGCGGTAGTCGACGAGATCGTCAAGACCGAAGTCCGTCAGCGGCATGGGGCTTTCCTCCGGATGGTGGGACGACGAGGCGGCGGGGTGGTGGTGGAAGGTGAACAGCACGAGGGACTCCTGCGAATGGGTGGCGGCCCGCCGCCCCCCAGAACGACGGGCCGCCGGTTTGTGGGGCCGCTGCCTCAGTCGGAGGCGGCGAACCGGAAGGCGGCCAGCCGGAAGCCGCTGTGCAGGGTCAGCTGCAGGTCGTGGACTCCGTCGAGCTGCGCGGCGAGGTCTGCGGTCACCGTCGTCCAGCTGTAGCGGTCGCCGGTGACGGGCACCTCGACCTCGGCCAGCAGCTGCTCGCCGGCTCGCAGTTCCAGCCGGGCTTCGCCGGCGCCGGCGTTCTCCCGGGCGGTCTCGACCGCGACCCGGACCGCGCCGGACAGGTCCACCCGGCGGAACAGGAGCGTCGCCGGCCGCGCCGGGTCGGTCGCCGTGACCGCGTCGCCGCTGGTCCGGGTGGCGTCGATGATGGTGAGGCCCGCGTAGTCGTCGAAGTCGACGGCCCGGACGCTGCGGTCCACGACCACCCGGGGCGCGGGTGCCGGTCCGGTCACGTTCAGCGGCGCGGTCAGGACCGGGTGTTCGGCGCAACGGGCGACGACGATCTCGTAGCCGCCGGGGTCGACGGTGAAGGCGCCGGTCGCGACGTCCCAGTGGGCGAACTGCTCGGCCGCCAGTCGGAACGTCAACTCCTGCTCCTCGCCCGGCTCCAGGCGGGCCTTGCGGAAGTCCGCGAGTCGCAGCCGGGGAGCCTGGTGGACGGCGTCGAGCGCCCGGACGTAGAGCTGGACCACCTCACTGCCGGACCGGGCACCGGTGTTGGCAAGGGTCACCGCGACCTCGACCGAGCCGTCCCGGTCGATCTGCGGCTGCGAGAGGCGAAGGTCCCGGTAGTCGAAGTCGGTGTAGGACAGCCCGTGGCCGAACGCGTAGCGCGGCGCCACGCCGTGGTACTGGTAGGTCCAGCCGGCCTTGATGATGTCGTAGTCGAGCGGGCGCGGCAGTTCGTCGTCCCCGCGGTACCAGGTCTGCGGGAGTCGACCGGCCGGCTCGGCCCCGCCGAGCAGTACGTCGGCCAGCGCGTTGCCTGTCTCCTGCCCGCCGTGGGAGGTCCACACCACGGCGGGCAGGTGCTCGTCGGCCCAGTCCAGGGCGTAGGGGTAGCTGCTTGTCAGCACCAGCACCGTCTGCGGCTGCACCTCGGCGACCGCGCGCAGCAGCTGCTCCTGGCCCTCCGGCAGGGCGATATTGGCCCGGTCCTCGGTCTCCCGACCGTTGATCATCGGGTGGTTGCCGAGCGCGACCACCACCAGGTCGGCGGCGGCTGCCGCCTCGACCGCCTCGGCGCGGCCGTCGTGCAGCAGCTCGCGCTGCCAGCGCTCGGCCTGCTGCGGGTCGTCACCGGTCATGGCCACCCGGCCGCCGACCGGGTCCACGACGGCGTAGCGGCCGGTGATGACGCCGCGCAGCAGCACCGATTCGCCGTCCCCGGCGGGCTCCAGGCGGAAGGTCTCGTGCACCTCCCAGCTCTTGATCCGCTCCTGGTCGGCGACGAGCGAGCCGTCGCCCTTGACCGAGAGGTACAGCCCGGTCTCGGCGCAGCGCAGGGTGAGGGCGTCGCCCCAGTCGACCACGGAGAACGTGGTCTTGCCGAGCACCTCGCCCGTGGTGCGCGAGCGCAGCGCGATCTTGTCGGCGCCCTCGACGGTGACCAGCTCACCGCCCCGCTCGGCCAGCGCCGCGGCGAGCCCGGCGGCCAGGGTGACCTGGTACGGCAGGGTGCCGCTGTACCAGTCCTCCTGGAGCGCGTCGGCCAGCGGGCCGATCACGGCGACCCGCGGCGTGCGGGCCGGGTCGAGCGGCAGCAGGCCGTCGTTCTTCAGCAGCACCACCGACTCGGCCGCGGCGCGGCGCGCCAGCGCGCGGTGCTCCGGGCTGTCGATCACCTCGGGGCCGATTCCGGCGTACGGGTCCAGCTCCGGGTCGAACTCGCCGAGCCGGAAGCGCAGTTCCAGCTGCCGCCAGACGGCCCGGTCGATGTCGGCCGGGGCGATCAGGCCCCGCTCCAGCGCCTCGCGCAGCCGGCCGACCGGCGTGTCGCTGTCCTCGCCGTGGTCGGTGAAGCTGTCGATGCCGGCCTTGAGCGCGGCCGCGTGGGACTCGACGTGGTCGTCGAAGTACTGCTCCGGGTCGACCAGGTTGGACGGCGCCTCGGCGTCGCTGACCACGAACAGCTCGTGGCCGGTAGGCCGGGCCCACCGGCGCAGCTCCTCCTCGATCAGCGGACTGACGTGGCAGGGACGGCCGTTGACCAGGTTGTAGGCGGCCATGGCGCCGGTCGCGGCACCGGCCTCGACCACGGGGCGGAAGGCGGCCAGGTCGTACTCGTGCAGCACCCGCGGGCGCAGCCCGGAGGAGGTGGTGCAGCGGTCGTCCTCGTTGTTGTAGGCGAGGAAGTGCTTGAGCACCGGAGCCGCCCGCAGGTAGGTCGGGTCGTCGCCGGCCAGACCGCGGCAGAAGGCCTCACCGATCCGGGCGGTGTGCACCGGGTCCTCGGAGTAGCCCTCCTCGTTGCGCCCCCAGCGGGGGTCGCGCAGCAGGTTCAGCACGGGGGCCCAGGCCTGCAGGCTGTTGGCTCCCCGGTCGGCGGCGAGCACGGGCGGGCGGTGGCGGTGGAAGGCCCGCAGCTCGACCGAGACCGCCTCGGCGACCCGGCGCACCAACTCCTCGTCCCAGCTGGCACCGAGGCCGACGGCCTGCGGGAAGACCGTCGCCTCGCCCAGCCAGGAGACCCCGTGCAGGGCCTCGCTGCCGGTGCGGAACTCGGCAACGCCCAGGCGCGGGACGGCGGGCGCGTACTGGTGCAGCATCGCGATCCGCTCGTCGAGCGTGAGGCGCTCGAGCAGGTCGTCGACGCGCTTGCGCAATGGCAGCGCGGCATCGCGGAAGGGGGGCTGGTCGGGTGCGGACGCGGACGGGGAACTCACGTGGCAAACCCCTCGGGCAGGCTGGGTGGAGCGAATGGATGTCGAAGCGCATCGACGCTGACATGATCCAGAGACACTGTCAACACCCGCTGCACAGACGAAATTTGCATTTGTTCAGGCCCTTGCTCAATTGGTAACGCCCCGTTAGTGTCACCGCAACATCCAAGCGCTTCGACACTTCGCTGGGGAAGGGACCCCTGTCATGGGAACCGAGTTGAACCGCAGATCCTTCGTCCGCGGCGCCGCCGCCATCGCGGGAGCCGCCGGCATGGCCCCGCTGCTGTCCGCCTGCGGCGGCGGCAGCGCGCACCAGAAGACCGGCGCGAACACCGCGTCCGGCCTCAAGGCGGCACTGCCGGCCTACGTGCCGAACACCTCCATCAAGCCGGACATCCCCTCGGTCGCGGGCAGCGCCGACGCCGCGACCGATCCCGGGTACCTCGCCTACCCCACCTCCGCGGTCACCAGCGTCTCCGGTGTCCCGGGCAAGGGCGGCAGCTACACGGCGGTCACGCCGCTGTGGGGCACCGTTCCGCCGGTCGGCAACTCCTTCTACCAGGCGATGAACAAGGCCCTCGGGATCAGCCTCGAGATGAAGCCGGCGGACGGCAACAACTACAACACCATCGTCCCGACCATGACCGCGGCCAAGAAGCTGCCGGACTGGATCCAGCTGCCGTCCTGGTGGAGCTCCGCCTTCAACACCGGCGAACTGGCCGGCACCCAGCTCGCCGATCTGACCCCGTACCTGTCCGGCGACAACATCAAGAAGTACCCCAACCTCGCCGCCATCCCGACCGGCGCCTGGCAGGCCGGTATCTGGGGCGACAAGCTCTACGGCATCCCCTCGTTCTCCAGCCAGTTCTCCGTGGTGGGCGCCACGTTCTACCGGCGCGACATCCTCGAGTCGCGCGGCATCACCGGCGACCAGGTGAAGTCCGCCGACGACCTGATGAACCTGGGCAAGGAACTCACCGACGCCAAGGGCGGCGTGTGGGCCTTCGACGACCTGTTCACCTACATATTCACGTTCTTCGGCGCTCCGCTCACCTGGAAGGTCGACAGCGGCAAGCTGGTCCACACCTTCGAGACCCAGGAGTACCTGGAGGCCGTCGACTGGCACAACCGCCTGGCCACCGCCGGCTACCTGCACCCGGACGCGATCACCAAGTCCACCACCGGTGCCCACTTCTACAGCGGGAAGCTGCTGATCGCAGGCAGTGGAACGGGCGCCTGGACCCTCTCCGACTACCAGTCCGGGGTCGCCGCCAACCCGAACTACCGGCGCGGCGCCTTCAACGCGTTCGCCGCCGACGGCAAGAGCACGCCCGTGCAGTACATGGGCTCTTCCACCAGCATGACCAGCTACCTCAATGCGAACCTGAAGCACGATCAGATCGAGGAGCTGCTCGCAGTCGCGAACTACCTCGCCGCGCCCTACGGCACGGCCGAGTACACCATGGTCAACTTCGGCGTCGAGGGCGTCCACCACAACCGGGTGAACGGGGTCCCGACCTTCACGGACGAGGGCAAGAAGGACGTCCAGCCGCAGACCTACCCGTTCCTGGTCTCGCCCGCGGCCGTGACCAGCACCCCGGGCAGCGACATGGTCACCAAGGACATCGCCGCCTGGCAGGCCGCCAACGTCAAGGCCCTGGCCAAGCCCCCCTTCTGGGGCATGAACATCAGCATGCCGCAGTCGATCGCCACCGCCTCGGCCGCGCAGGCCGTCAACGACACGGTCATCGACTGCATCCACGGCAAGAAGAAGGTCTCCGACGTGCAGGCCGCGATCGCCACCTGGAAGTCCAGCGGCGGCGGGGAGCGGCTCAAGCAGTGGATGACCGACAACGTCCTCGACAAGTACGGCACGAACCAGTGAGCGCCGCGCGACCGGAGATCGCGGCAGGACCGGCGCGGCTGAACTGGCGGATCAGGCTCCGGCGGGACAAGTCGCTGCTGTGGATGACGGTGCCCACGGTCGTCCTGCTGCTGGTGTTCAACTACCTCCCGCTGTTCGGCCTGGTCACCGCGTTCCAGGAGTACGACCCGCTGCTCGGGGTCTCGCACAGCGACTGGGTCGGGTTCCAGCAGTTCCAGCAGCTCTTCGCCGACCCGCTGTTCTGGGAGTCGATGAAGACCACGCTGTACCTGAGCTTCGTCCAGCTGGTCCTGTTCTTCCCGATCCCGATCGCGCTGGCCATCCTCCTCAACTCGGTGCTGAGCGAACGGACCCGCAACTTCGTCCAGTCCGTCGTCTACCTGCCGCACTTCTTCTCCTGGGTGCTGACCATCACGATCTTCCAGCAGATGCTGGGCGGCGCCGGAATCCTCAACCAGTTCCTGCGGCAGCACGGGGTCGGCACCTGGGACATCATGAGCAACCCGCACACCTTCGCGCTGCTGGTCACCTCCCAGGCGGTCTGGAAGGAGGCGGGCTGGGGGATCATCGTCTTCCTGGCCGCCCTCAGCGCGATCAACAGCGAGCTCTACGAGGCCGCGGCGGCCGACGGTGCGGGGCGGTTCCGGCGGATGTGGCACATCACCCTGCCCGGCCTGCGCGGGGTGATCGTCCTGATGCTGGTGCTGCGCCTGGGCAACGCGCTGTCGGTCGGCTTCGAGCAGTTCCTGATCCAGCGTTACGCGGTCGGCCACGACGCCGCCGACGTACTGGACACCTTCTCCTTCTACTACGGCATCGCCACCGGCAACTACTCCTACGGCGCCGCAGCCGGGCTCTTCAAGAGCGTGATCTCGCTGCTGCTGATCTGGGGTGCCAACAAGCTGGCGCACGCCTTCGGCGAAGACGGGTTGTACCGGAAATGACCAACACACTCACCATCGACCGGACCGACAGCGGCAGCAAGCACGAGGCGGCGGCGCCGGCCTCCCGGCGCCGGACCCGCAGCGGCCGCCCGCCGTGGCAGGAGCCGCCGACCGCGGTCGGCCAGACCGCCAAGGGGCTGACCCTCGGCGGGGTCGTGGCCGCCGTCCTGATCCCGCTCTGGATCATCGTGCTGACCAGCTTCTCCACCCCGGGCGCGATCAACCGGGCCGGCGGACTGGTGATCTGGCCGGACGGACTGAGCACCGAGGCGTACCGCGAGATGCTGGGTGACCGGACCGTGCTCACCTCGCTGCTGGTGAGCCTGGGCATCACCGTCGTCGGCACGGTTGTCTCCATGGTCATCTCGGTCCTGTGCGCCTACGGCCTGTCCAGGTCCGGTTCGCTCGGGCACCGCTTCGTCCTGCTACTGCTGGTCGTCACGATGTTCGTCGGCGGCGGTCTGATCCCCACCTTCCTGGTGGTCACCGGCCTCGGCGGCTACGACCAGTGGTGGGCGCTGATCCTGCCCAGTGCGGTCTCCGTCTTCAACATCCTGGTGCTGCGCGCCTTCTACTCCGGGACCTCGTCCGAGCTGATCGACGCGGCCCGGATGGACGGCGCCGGCGACTGGCGGATCCTGTGGTCCGTCGTGCTGCCCACCTCGCGTGCCGTGACCGCCGTGATCGCGCTCTTCTACGCGGTCGGCTACTGGAACTCGTTCTTCAACGTCATGCTCTACATGCCGACGGACAGTCAGAAGTGGCCGCTGCAGTACGTGCTGCTGACCTACGTCAACCGCGGCGTCGGCATGCCGGGCTCGATCAACACCGGCTTCGGCACCACGCACGCGCAGACCGCGCCGCTGTCGCTGCAGATGGCGGTGGTGGTGCTCACCCTGGTGCCACTGGTGATGGTCTACCCGTTCGTGCAGAAGCACCTGCGCACCGGCGTACTCACCGGTGCCATCAAGGGCTGAGCCGACGGCACGACAGACTGGGAGCGGTTCCTGCCGCGCGACTCCCCGAACCGCACGGCAGGAACCGCCCCCAGGATCCCAACGAAGGAAGCAGGAGTGATGGTGACACTCGCCGACGTGGCCAGGCACGCGGGCGTCTCGTCGAGCACGGTGAGCTACGCGCTCAGCGGCAAGCGCTCGATCTCCACGCAGACCCGGCAACGCATCGAACAGGCCATCACCGACCTCGGCTACCACCCCAACGCCGGCGCGCGCGCCCTGGCCGGGAAGCGTTCCCACATCATCGCCCTGGTGGTCCCGCTGCACACCGAGGTCTACGTGCCGACCATGATGGAGATCGCCATCGCGGTCACCGTGACGGCCCGCCAGTACGGTTACGACGTCCTGCTGATCACCAACGACGAGGGCCCCGACGGGGTGCACCGGGTGGCCGCCAGCGGCCTGGCGGACGGCGTGATCCTGATGGACGTCAGGCTGGACGACGACCGCATCCCGGTGCTGCGCGCCCAGGGCACCCCGGCCGCACTCATCGGGCTGCCCGACAACCCGTCGGGACTGTCCTGCGTCGACCACGACTTCGCCGCCTCCGGCGCGCTGTGCGCCGACCACCTGGCCGACCTGGGCCACCGGGACGTGGCCTTCATCGGCTACGCGCCGCAGGTCTACCAGCGCCACGCCGGCTACGCCGAACGCACCCTGGCCGGCTTCACGGCCCGGGCCCAGGAGCGCGGCCTGCGCTTCCTGCACCGCCCCTGCGAAGGCAGCTACGACAGCACCGCCGGCGCGCTGGCCCGGATCCTCTCCGACCGCCCCGGCACCACCGGATTCGTGGTGCAGAACGAGGGCGCGATCGGACCGCTGCTCAGCCTGCTGCGCACCACCGGGCGGACCGTCCCGGAGGACGCCTCGGTCGTCGCGATCTGTCCCGACCAGTTGGCCGAGCAGTACGCACCTCGGCTCACCGCCGTGACCGGGCCGAGGAAGGAACTCGGTCAGGTCGCCGTCGAGCAGGTCATGGCCCGGATCGACGCGGCGGCCGACGGCGCCGATCCGCAGGACGACCTGCTCCTGCTGTCACCGGAACTGGTGATCCGCGAGAGCACCGCACCGGCCCCGCACCGGGCCACCGCCACCACGGCCACCAAGGAGCCTTCGACATGACGACACGTCGGCTGACGGACCGCCTGGGCGGTCTCGCCTTCGGCGGGGACTACAACCCGGAGCAGTGGGGCCCTGAGGTCTGGAAGGAGGACGACGAGCTGATGGGCCGGGCCCGGGTCAACCTGGCCACGGTCGGCGTCTTCTCCTGGGCCCTGCTCGAACCCGAGGAGGGGCGCTACGACTTCGGCTGGCTCGACGGCCACCTCGACCGGCTGCACGCGGCCGGCGTCGCCGTCGACCTGGCCACCCCGACCGCCTCCCCGCCGCCCTGGTTCACCCTGGCCCACCCCGACGCCATGCCGGTCACCCCCGAGGGGACCCGGCTGACCCACGGCAGCCGGGACACCTACTGCGTGGCGGCGCCCGCCTACCGCCTGGCGGCCCGCCGCATCGCGGGCGCCCTGGCCGAGCGTTACGGCGACCACCCGGCGCTGGCCCTGTGGCACGTGCACAACGAGTACGTGACCCTGTGCCACTGCGACCACACCGCGGCCGCCTTCCGGGTCTGGCTGCGCGCCCGCCACGGCTCGCTCGACGCCCTCAACGATTCCTGGGGCACCGCCTTCTGGAGCCAGCACTACACCTCGTGGGAGCAGGTCCTGCCGCCCCGCGCCACCCAGTGGCACCAGAACCCGGGCCTGCTGGTGGACTTCCGCCGGTTCTGGTCCGACGAGACGCTGGCCGCCTACCGCGAGCAGCGCGACGCGATCCGCGCCCACAGCGACCGGCCGGTGACCACCAACCTGATGCTGCCGGGCTACCAGAACCTGGACCTGTGGGCCTTCGGCCGCGAGGTCGACCTGGTGACCGTCGACCACTACCCCACCGAGCCCGGGGTGGGGGCCGCCGCCGACACCGCCTTCGGCGCCGACCGGGCCCGCTCCTTCGGCGGCGGGGCGCCCTGGCTGCTGATGGAGCAGGGCACCAACACCGTCTACGCGAAGGGCCGCGTCCTCGCCAAGGAGCCGGGCGAGATCCTCCGCCACACCCTGGGCCACATCGCCCGCGGCTCCGAGGGCGCACTGTTCTTCCAGTGGCGCCAGTCCAGGGCCGGGGCCGAGCAGTGGCACTCGGCGATGGTCCCGCACGCCGGGCCGGACAGCCGGATCTTCCGGGAGGTCGAGGCCGTCGGGGAGGCCGTCGCCCGCCTCGGCGAGCTCGCCGGCTCCACCGTCCGGGCCCGGGCCGCCGTCCTGCACGACTCCGACGCCTGGTGGGCCATGGACGTCGACGGTCTGCCGTCGACCGAGCTCGACTACCACGCCACGCTGAGCCGCGCCCACCGGGTGCTGTGGGACGCCGGGGTCACGGTGGACTTCGCCCACCCCGAGCAGGACCTGAGTGACTACCGCCTGGTCCTCGCCCCGGCCCTGCTGCTGCTCTCGGACGCCGGCGCGGCCAATCTGCGCCGCTACGTCGAGGGTGGCGGCACGCTGCTGGTCCAGCACACCGCGGGCGCGGTCGACGAGCGGATGCACGCCCGCCTCGGCGGCTACCCGGCCGCGCCGCTGCGCGAGGCGCTCGGCGTCCGGGTCGAGGAGTACCGCCCGCTGCGCGAGGACGAGCACATCGCCCTCTCCGACGGCTCGCGGGCCACCGCCTGGAGCGAGTCGCTGCGCACCGAGGGCGCGCAGACGGTCGCCGCGTACACCCACGGCATGCTCGCGGACGGCCCCGCCCTCACCCGCCACCGCTTCGGTGCCGGCCAGGCCTGGTACCTCTCCACCCGGCTGGACGACACCGGCTACGCCGCCCTGGCGGCCCGCCTGATCGCGGAGAGCGGCGTGGTCCCGGAGCTGCCGGGCCTGCCCGCCGGCGTCGAGGCCGTCACCCGCCACGCCTCGGACGGCCGCCGCTGGCACGTGCTGATCAACCACCGCGCCGAGGCCGTTCCGCTGCCCGAGTCCGCCCACGACCTGCTGACGGGTGCTCAGGCGAACGAACTCGCGCCCGGCGGCTGCGCCGTACTGCGCGCGCACTGATCCCCCCACCGTCGCAACCCCCCTTGCGAGGACGATTGTGAGCGCTAACAGCATCCGGTGGGGCCACCAGGCCCTGGAGCTGGAGATCTCCCTCGGCGAAGACGGCGCCGCCCGGCTGGCGCACCTCGGCGCGCCCGGCGAGGCCGTCCAGGACCCGCGCCCCGGCGCCGCGCTGCCGCTGGTGGAGCTGACGGCGGCCGGTCACGGCCGCCACTGGTCGGGCCGGCACCTGATCGACACCACCATCGGTGCCCGGCTGCGCCACCGCTCCCACCACGCGACCCGCGACGGCGACTGGCACGTGCTCACCGTCGACCTGCACGACCCGCGGACCGGTCTGGCCGTGCAGGTCCGGTACCGCTCGCCCGACGGCCTGCCGGTGCTGCGCAGTCAGGTGCTGGTTCGCAACGAGGGCCAGAGCGCGGTGCACCTGGAGTCGGTGAGCTCCCTGGTGGTCGGCTGCCTCACCGGCGGCGACCCGGCCGACCTGGACAGCGCGGACCTGCTGTGGGCCGAGAACGACTGGTTCGCCGAGTGCCGCTGGCAGCGCCGCCCGCTGCGCGCCACCTCACCCGCGTTCCGCGGCCCGTTCGACTTCCGCGCCGGCCGCGGGACCCATGTGCTGGCCGGGCACGGCGTCTGGTCCAGCTGCGGGCAGCTGCCGATGGGCGGGCTGACGGACCGTCGGTCGGGTCGCAGCTGGGTCTGGCAGTTGGAGCACAACGGCGGCGGCTGGCGCTGGGAGTGCGGGGAGCGCGCCGACACCGCCTACGCCGCGCTCTTCGGCCCCGAGGACACCGACCACGGCTGGCGCCACGCCCTGGCGCCGGGCGAGGAGTTCCGCACCGTGCCGGTGGCCATGGCGTTCGCTCACGACGGCGGCCCCGACCTCGCCTTCGCCGCCCTGACCCGCTACCGGCGGCTGGTCCGCCGGCCCCACACGGACCACCAGCGGCTTCCGGTGGTCTTCAACGACTACATGAACTGCCTGATGGGCGACCCCACCACGGCCAAGCTGCTGCCCCTGGTCGACGCCGCCGCCGAGGCCGGGGCGGAGTACTTCGTCATCGACGCCGGCTGGTACGACGACGAGGACGGCGGCTGGTGGACCACCGTCGGGGCCTGGGAGCCCTCGGCCACCCGCTTCCCGGGGCCGGACGGGATCCACGAGGTCCTGGACCGCATCCGCGAGCGCGGCATGGTCCCGGGGCTCTGGCTGGAGCCGGAGGCGGTCGGCGTGTCCAGCCCCGTGGCCAAGTCCTTGCCGGACGAGGCGTTCTTCCGCCGCGAGGGGCAGCGCGTCGAAGAGGGCGGCGGCCGGTACCACCTCGACCTGCGCCACCCCGCCGCCCGGGCCCACCTGGACCGCGTGGTGGACCGCCTGGTCGACGAGTGGGGTGTCGGCTACCTCAAGCTCGACCACAACACCGATCCCGGCTCGGGCACCAGCACCCACCCCGGGGAGGTCCCGGCGGCCGGCCTGCTGGGCCACAACCGAGCTCAACTCGACTGGCTCGACGGCATCCTGGACCGGCACCCGGACCTGGTGGTGGAGAACTGCGCCTCCGGTGGCATGCGGATGGACCAGGCCCTGCTCTCCCGGCTGCAGTTGCAGTCCACCAGCGACCAGCAGGACCTGCTGCTGTACGCGCCCATCGCGGCCGCCGCACCCACCGCCGTCACTCCCGAGCAGGGCGCCGTGTGGGCCTATCCACAGCCCTCGGACTCGCTCGACGAGGTGGCCTTCACCATGGCCAACGCCCTGCTCGGCCGGATCCACCTCTCCGGACGGCTCGCCGAACTCGAGCCGCAGGCCCGAGCGTTGGTGCACGAGGCGGTGGCCGTGTACAAGTCCGTCCGCGCCGACCTGCCGCAGGCCGTGCCGGCCTGGCCGCTCGGCCTGCCGGCCTGGGACGACCCGTGGATCGCGCTGGCCCTGCTCGCCCCCAGCACGACCTACCTGACCGTCTGGCGCCGCCCGGGCGCCGGGACCACCACGACCCTCCACCTCCCCCACCTGCTCGGCGCCGACGTGCGCGCCGACCGGCTCTACCCGGCCGCCTCAGACGCCGTCAGCAGCTGGCACCCGGACCGCGCCGAGCTGGTCCTGACCCTGCCCACCGCACCATCCGCTCTGCTGCTCGAGCTCATCCGCACCGACCCGGAAGGAGACTGACGATGCGTCACCAGCTGCGGGCCCGGGCTCCCCCGGCCGTCGCGGAGCCGACACGCCAGCACAGTCCGCGCCCGAGGGCCGAGATCGAACCGGGCCCACCGTTCCACATCACGGGAGTTCCACACCACCCAATCACCGCTCAACGCCATCCCCATGGAGGGACAACATGAGATGGTCGTTCCATCCCACCAGTAGCCGCACGGTCGCGCTCGCCGCGACCCTGACCCTGGCGTTCGCCGGCGCCACCACCGCCGCCGCCCCGCCCGCGGTGGCCACCACCACCGTGTCGGTGTCGGTCGACGCCGCACAGCAGCTGGCCGTCATCCCGAACACCGGCGTCGGCACCAACGTCGCCGTCTTCGACGCCCAGATGAACGCCTCCGACACCTCCGGCCTGCTCAGCACCGCCGGCATCGGTGCCGTCCGCTACCCCGGCGGCAGCCACTCCGACGTCTACCACTGGCAGTCCGGTACCGCCTCGGGCGGCGCCTACGTCGCCCCGAACACCGGCTTCGACGCCTTCATGGGCACCGCGCGCGCGGCCGGCGCGCAGCCCATCATCACCGTCAACTACGGCTCCGGCACCCCCCAGGAGGCCGCTGCCTGGGTCCAGTACGCCAACCGCACCAAGGGCTACGGCATCAAGTACTGGGAGGTCGGCAACGAGGTCTACGGCAACGGCGAGTACAGCAACGGCAACGGCTGGGAGTACGACACCCACAGCAGCCACAGCGCCACCACCTACGCCAACAACCTCGTGCAGTACGTCTCGGCGATGAAGGCGGTCGACCCGAACATCAAGATCGGCGCCGTGCTGACCACCCCCGGCGGCTGGCCGGACAGCATCGTCGGTCCGGGCGACTCGATGGACTGGAACCACACGGTCCTGTCGATCGCCGGCTCGAAGATCGACTTCGTGATCGTGCACACCTACCCGGGCAGCACCAGCGAGGCCGACCTGCTCGGCAAGCCGCAGGCGCTGATCCCGAACATCGCCGGCACCGTGCGCTCGCTGATCAACCAGTACGCCGGCAGCAACGCCTCCAACGTCGGCATCGCGGTGACCGAGGCCAACGCCACCAGCTACCGCGACACCGCCCCGAACGGCCTCTTCACCCCCGACACCTACCTCACCTGGATGGAGAACGGCGCCTTCAACATCGACTGGTGGGCCCTGCGCAACGGCACCGACTGCTCCGGGTCG
Organism: Kitasatospora azatica KCTC 9699; assembly: GCF_000744785.1. Taxonomy (NCBI): domain Bacteria; kingdom Bacillati; phylum Actinomycetota; class Actinomycetes; order Kitasatosporales; family Streptomycetaceae; genus Kitasatospora; species Kitasatospora azatica. The sequence continues at coordinate 560,178 of NZ_JQMO01000002.1, forward strand.
ACCACCGTGGACGGCGCCACCGACTTCAACGACTACGGCATGGTCTCCAGTTCGCCCTGCGAGGGGACCCTGGAGCGCCCCTTCCCGGCCTACTACGGCACCCAGATGATCACCAAGCTGGGCGCACCGGGCGACACCTTGGTCAAGGCCGCGAGCTCCAACTCGCTGGTCTCCGCGCACGCCGTCCGCCGCGCCAACGGCGACGTGGACGTCATGCTGATCAACAAGGACCCCAACAACAGCGCCAGCGTCAACCTGTCCTACGCCGGGTTCACCCCGTCCTCGGCCACCCCCACCGTCTACTCCTACCTCAAGAACGCGAGCTCGATCGGGTCCACCAGTACCGGCAGCGCCACTGCCCAGACCGTGCCGGCCTACGGCATCGCGGTCGTGCAGATGCACCCCACCAACGCGCCCTGCCGGGTCGTCTACAACAAGAACGAGTGGCCGGGCGGCATGGTCGGCACGGTCACCGTCACCAACAACAGCCTCGGCCAGGTCAACGGCTGGGACCTCGGCTTCAACTTCGCCGGGGACAACAAGATCACCAACTCCTGGGGCACCACGGTGACCCAGAGCGGCCCCGGCGTGAACGCCGCGAGCCTGTCCTCCAACGCTGCCCTCCCCCAAGGCGGCAGCGTCACGTTCGTCTTCCAGTCCAGCTGGTCGAGCAGTGATGCCGACCCGCCCGCCTTCTGGTTCAACGGCGCGTCCTGCGCGATCGGCTGAACCAGCCCGACCCGTGGTGCCCCGGCAGCCCCTAACCGCCGGGGCACCGCCCCGAAGCACAGCCCTCGAAAGACAGTGTCCCTAAAAGGATGTGACCCCGTGTCAGGCCAGCCCCAGGCGACCGGCGCCGTCAGCAACCCCGTGATCCCCGGGTTCCACCCCGATCCCAGCATCTGCCGGGTGGGCGAGGACTACTACCTCGTCAACTCCAGCTTCGAGTACTTCCCCGGCATCCCGGTCTTCCACAGCCGCGACCTGGTGAACTGGACCCAGATCGGCAACGCCCTGGACCGGCCGAGCCAGCTGCGCCTGCCACGCGACATGCCCTCCTCCGCCGGCATCTACGCGCCCACCCTGCGCCACCACGACGGCCGGTTCTGGCTGATCGTCACCAACGTGGGCTCCAGCGGCAACGTGCTCTTCACCGCCACCGATCCAGCCGGCCCGTGGTCCGACCCGCTGCCGCTGCCCGGCGTTCCCGGCATCGACCCCGACCTGGCCTGGGACGAGGACGGCACCTGCTGGTGCACCGTCGCCGGCATCTCCCAGCTGCGCCTCGACCCGGTGACCGGGCAGACGCTGAGCGAGCCGGAGAAGACCTGGTCCGGCGCGCCCGGCGCGCAGGCCCCCGAGGCGCCGCACCTGTACCGGATCGGCGACCACTGGTACCTGCTGATCGCCGAGGGCGGCACCGAGCGCGGCCACTGCGTCTCCATCGCCCGCGCCGAATCGCCTACCGGCCCGTTCGAGCCGTGCCCGGCCAACCCGATCCTGACCCACCGCAGCACCCACCACCCGATCCAGAACACCGGCCACGCGGACCTGGTCCAGGGCCCCGACGGCTCCTGGTGGATGGTGCTGCTCGGTGTCCGCCCCGGCGGCGGCACCCCCGGCTGGCACGTGCTCGGCCGCGAGACCTTCCTCGTGCCGGTGAGCTGGGTGGACGGCTGGCCGGTGGTCGGCGAGCTGTCGCTGGAGATGCCCGCACCCGGTTGGCCGCTGACGCCCGTCCCCGAGGCGCCGGCCCGCGACGACTTCGACGAGGCCGAGTTGCACCCCCGCTGGATCTCGGTGCGCGAGCGGCCCGCCGAGCTGTGCACCACCAAGGAGCGCTCCGGCTGGCTGACCCTGCACGCCGCCGGCGCCTCCCCGGACGAGCCCGACCTGGTGTTCGTCGGCCGGCGCCAGCAGCACCTGTCCTGCCGGGTGCGGACCCTGCTCGACCCGGCGGCCGGTCGCGGCGGCCTGGTCGTGCGGCTGGACGAGCAGCACCACTACGAGATCGAGGCCGACGCCCAGCAGGTGAAGGTCTTCGCCCGGATCGGACCGCTGCGCACCGAGGTGGCGGCCCGGCCGCTGCCGGCCGGTCCGGTGGTCCTGGGGGTCGACATCGTCCAGGACCCGCCGCGGGAGGCGCGCAGCGGCCCCGATCTCCTCTCCTTCGGCATCGAGGAGCCGGACGGCACCTTCACCGTGCTGGGCACCCTCGAAGGCCGCTACCTGTCCACCGAAGTGGCCGGCGGTTTCACCGGCCGGGTCGTCGGCATGTACGCCGCCGCCGGCACCGTCCACTTCGACTGGTTCGACTACGAGCCGCAGCCGTCGTCGTGACCGAGCGTCAGTCCCACCACGCCACCACCCCCACCACTCACGAGAAGGACCTCACCATGAACGACACCCAGCGCACCGCACGGCCGCGCAGCCGCCGACTCGGCCGGTCGGCCGGCCTACTGGTGGCACTGCTCACCACGACCAGTCTGGCCAGCGGCACCGCCTTCGCCGACCAGGGCAACCAGAACAACCAGGGCAATCAGGACAACCAGGGCAACTGGTCCGGCGCCGCCTTCGGACCGGCCCCCCGCGACCCGATGGCCGCCGTCGCCGCCATGCAGCCCAGCTGGAACCTGGGCAACACCCTGGACGCCATCCCCGACGAGACCTCCTGGGGCAACCCGCTCACCACCAAGGCGCTCTTCGACTACCTGCGCGGCCAGGGCTTCCACAGCGTCCGGATCCCGGTCACCTGGTCGAACCACCAGTCCACCACCGCGCCCTACACCGTCGACGCGACCTACCTGGCCCGGGTCAAGCAGGTGGTCGACTACGCCCTGGCCGACGGCCTCTACGTCGAGCTGAACGTCCACCACGACTCCTGGCAGTGGATCTCCAGTATCGCCACCGACCACGACAACGTGATGGCGCGGTACAACTCGACCTGGCAGCAGCTCGCCGCCGAGTTCAAGGACGAGCCGCGCAAGCTGCTGCTGGAGAGCGTCAACGAGCCGCAGTTCAACAACGCGACCGACGCCCAGAAGACCCAGTACATGAACGAGCTCAACACCTCGTTCTTCAACATCGTCCGCAACTCCGGCGGGGGCAACAAGGACCGCCTGCTGGTCCTGCCCACCCAGGGCTGCAGCTCGACCCAGCCGCTGATGGACGACCTGAACGCCGAGATCGCCTCGCTGCACGACAAGAACCTGGTGGCCACCGTTCACTACTACGGCTACTACCCGTTCAGCGTGAACATCGCGGGCGGCACCACCTTCTCCGCCCAGTACCAGAAGTTCCAGGCCGACAACTTCGCCCTGGTCCACGACGAGTTCGTCGCCAAGGGCATCCCGGTCTACATAGGCGAGTACGGACTGCTCAGCGAGCCCAACTCGGGCACCGTCGAGCAGGGCGAGCTGCTCAAGTACTACGAGGACGTGAACTACCAGGCCCGACTCAACGGCGTCACCACCGCCCTGTGGGACGACGGGAACTACCTGGACCGGACCAACCTGACCTGGCGCGAGCCCGACCTGATGGCGCTGATCAAGACCTCCTGGACCACCCGCTCGGGTACGGCCTCCACCGACAACCTCTTCGTGCCGAAGTCCGGCACGATCCCGGCGCAGACCATCACGCTCAACCGCAACGGGGAGTGGTTCACCGGGCTGTGGCAGGGCGACCGGCCGCTGATCCCCTACCTCGACTACACCGTGAACGGCGACCAGCTGACCCTGACCTCCCGGGCGCTGACCCGGCTGGCCGGCGACCGCGCCTACGGCGTGAACTCGACCCTGCGGATCACCTACTCGCAGGGCCTGCCCTGGCAGCTCCACGTGATCTCCTCCGACAAGCCGGTGGTCTCCGACGCCACCGGAACCACCACCGGGCTCAACATCCCCACCCAGTTCCACGGTGACCAGCTGGCGACCATGGAGGCCAAGTACGCCGACGGCACCAACGCCGGCTCGGCGAGCTGGACCGCGTTCCAGGCCTTCAACTCGGCCTTCGCCCCGGACTACGCGGGCAACGCCCTGGTCCTCAAGCCCGACTTCCTCAACGCGCTCAAGGACGGCACGCCGGCCACGCTGACCTTCCACTTCTGGAGCGGCGCCACCGTCAGCTACCAGGTGACCAAGTCCGGCACCACGGTGACCGGCACCGCCTCCTGACCCCACTCCTCCCCCGCCCGGCTGCCGACCCCGGCAGCCGGGCTCTCTCACGTCCCGAGGTTCACCCATGTTCCCGCTGCCCCCGCGCGTGCTGTTCGGCGCCGCCTACTACCCCGAGTACCAGCCGTACGAGCGGCTCAAGGAAGACCTCGACCTGATGGTGGAGGCGAAGTTCACCGTCATCCGGGTCGGCGAGTCCGTCTGGTCCACCTGGGAACCCGAGGACGGCCGGTTCGACCTGGACTGGCTGCAGCCCGCCCTGGACGCCGCCCACCAGCGCGGGATCTCGGTCGTGCTCGGCACCCCCACGTACGCCGTGCCGCCGTGGCTGGCCCGCCTGTACCCGGAGATCGCCATCGAGCGGTCCACCGGGCAGCGCATGGGCTGGGGCAGCCGCCAGGAGGCCGACTTCACCCATGCCGCCTTCCGCTTCCACGCCGAACGCGTGACCCGGGCCATCCTCGCCCGCTACGCCGAGCATCCGGCCGTCATCGGCTACCAGGTGGACAACGAGCCCGGTCTGCACCTGCCGCACAACCACGGCGTCTTCCAGCGCTTCGTCGACCACCTGCGGGCCGAGTACGGGGACGTGGCCACCCTCAACCGGGAGTGGGGCCTGGTCTACTGGTCGCACCGGCTGACCGACTGGGCCGACCTGTGGAAGCCGGACGGCAACCAGCAGCCGCAGTACGACGTCGCCTGGCGGGCCTTCCAGGCGCGCCAGGTCACCGAGTTCATCGCCTGGCAGGCGAGCATCGTGCGCGAGTACGCCCACCCCGACCAGTTCGTCACCACCTGCATCGCCTACGGGCACCCGGCGGTCGAGGACGACGAGCTGACGGACGCCCTGGACGTCACCGCGGGCAACCCGTACTACGACATGCAGGACTCCCTCGCGCTGCCCGATCCGACGCCCGACGAACACGAGCAGCAGTGGAAGACCACCGGCGTCTGGGCCCTGTACCAGAGCGCCGACCGGATCTTCTCCTCGCGGCAGGAACCGTTCCTCATCACCGAGACCAACGCACAGGCGATCAGCGGAACTTCGGACAACCGGCCGGCCTTCGACGGCCAGTGGCGGCAGGCCGCCTGGGCCTTCGTCGCGCGTGGTGCGCAGATGATCGAGTACTGGCACTGGCACACCCTGCACTTCGGCACCGAGACGTACTGGGGCGGAATCCTGCCGCACAGCGGCAAGCCCGGCCGGGTCTACGCCGAACTCGCCCGCCTGGGAGCCGAGTTCGAGACGGCGGGGGCGCTCGTCGCCGGGATCGAGCCCGATGCCGACATCGCGATGGTCTACTCGATGCCCAGCAAGTGGCTGATGCAGAAGTACCCGCCGCTGGCCGGGCCGGACGGCAGCCCGGACCCGTCCTCCTACCACCGCATCCTCGACCCCTTCTACCGCGGCGCCTTCGAGGCCGGCCGCCAGGTGCGGATCCTGCACGCCCGCCAGCTGCACGACGCCCGGGGCGGCCGGGACGGGGTGGCCCCCGAGCTGGCGGCGCAGCGCCACCCGGTGCTGGTCGTCCCCGCCCTCTACCTGGCCGAGGACTCGCTGCTGGACTGGCTCGCCGCCTACGCCCAGGCCGGCGGCCACCTGGTGCTGGGCCCGCGCACCGGTTACGCCGACCAGGAGGCCCGGGCCAGGCACGAGGTCGCTCCGCCGCGGCTGGCCGCGGCAGCCGGCGTCCGGTACGACGAGTTCAGCAACCTGTCGGCACCGCTCCCGGTCCGCCCCGCCCTGGGCAGTGAGCTGACGCTGCCCCAGGACGCGACCGCCACCCACTGGGTGGAGGGACTGACCGCCACCGACGCCACGGTGCTCGCCGAGTACGAGCACCCGCACTTCGGCCGCTGGCCGGCCGCGACCACCCGCCGCCACGGTGCGGGCCGGATCACCTACGTGGGCACCGCGCCCGGGCGCGGCTTCGCCAAGGCGCTGGCCGGCTGGCTGGCCCCGGCTCCGGTGAGCGGCTGGCGCGACCTCCCGGTCTCCGTCACCGCGACCACCGGCACCGGTGCGGACGGGCGCCGCGTGCACGTTGTGCACAACTGGAGCGGGCAGTCCGCCGAGGTCCGGGTCCCGGTCGACCTGACCGACGTCCTGGACGGCACGCCTCTCCCGGCGGACTCCTCGGTGCGGCTCGGTCCCTGGGACGTCCGGGTCTTCGTCGCGGGCTGAGCCGCGACATACATCCCATCAATGGCAGCTAGATATCGCTAACAAGACCAGAATGTGCGCGCAATCCAGCATCACGTTTCAGATTCATCGGATCTCCCTCTTGTCGGGCAGGTTTCAGGCTCGTAAGGTCCTCGGTACAGCGAGCCGCCCGGCCGACGGGGGAGCTGGTCCGCAGTCAGGACGCTTCCGGTGCACCGGCGCGCAGCCCCCTCCGAGCAGCAGCACCCCTTCCTGGAGCCGCAGATGTCCCCCACCAATCTGAGCCGCCGTCAACTGATCCGGGCCGCCGCGATCGCCGGGGGCGCCGCGGCCTTCGGCCTGCCCCAGATCATGCTGGCCGACAGCGCCGAGGCGTACACCGTGCCCTCCAAGATGGCCTGGTGGTATCAGGCGCGCTTCGGCATGTTCATCCACTTCGGGTCCTACAGCAACCTCGGCCACGGCGAGTGGGCGTTCTCCAACGACAACTACAACAAGCCCAACTACCAGTCCCAGGTGTCGGCATCGTTCAACCCGACCGCCTTCAACGCCAACACCATCGCCGACCTGGCCCTGAACGCCGGCATGAAGTACCTGGTGATCACCGCGAAGCACCACGAGGGCTTCGCGATGTACAACTCGAGCGTGGCGGGCTTCACCGACACCACCGGCACCAAGCGCTACACCCTGCCCGGCTACACCGCCTACCAGAACGACCCGCTGGCCGCGCTCAAGAGCGCCTGCGACGCCCGCGGCATCAAGTTCGGGTTGTACTACTCGATCATGGACTGGAACCACTGGTCCCAGAACATCGACCACTCCACGACCTACACCGACATGGCCTCGATGAGTGCCCGCGCCTCCTACATCAGTGACATGAAGGCCCAGTTGCAGGAGCTGATCACCAGGTACGACCCCGCGATCCTGTGGTTCGACGGCGACTGGTGCGGCAACCCCGCCACCCCGACCCTCACCGACTGGTGGACCTCCGCCGACGGGATCGACCTCTACAACTACCTGATCGGCCTCAAGCCCAGCCTGGTCATCAACGAGCGGGTCAAGCGCGACCAGGGCCTCGGCGACTTCGCCTGCCCGGAGCAGACCGTGCCGGCCGAGCCGCTCGGCCGCCCGTGGGAGACCTGCGCCACCCTGAACGGCGCCTGGGGATACACCTCCTGGGCGGAGAACTCCTACCGGTCCGTCAAGACCATCCTCCAGGAGTTCGTCACGGTGGCCTCCCGGGACGGCAACTACCTGCTCAACATCGGCCCCAAGGGCGACGGCACGCCCACCCCGGGCTCGGTCAGCATCCTCCAGGGGCTCGGCAGCTGGATGGCCGTCAACAGCGACAGCATCTACGGCACCAGCGGCAGCCCGTTCACCGCCGAGCCGTCCTGGGGCAAGTTCACCAGGAAGTCGGGCAAGCTCTTCGCCCACGTGTTCAACTGGCCGAGCAACGGCACTCTGCAGATCCCGCTGGTCGCCAACACGATCAACCGGGTCTACCTGCAGAGCAACCCGTCGGCCTCGCTCTCGTTCTCGGTGAGCGGCGGGAACATCAACGTCTCGGTGCCGACCACCGCCCCCGACGCCAACGACTCGGTGGTCGTCGTCGACGTCGCCGGGATGCCGGCCGTGGTCGCCGACGGCGTCTACGAGCTGATCTGCGCCCGCAGCGGCAAGGCCCTGGACAACGGCAACTCGTCCTCGGCCGGCAGCCAGACGATGCAGTGGACCACCAACGGCGGCTCCCCCCAGCGGTGGACCCTGACCGGCCTGGAGGCGGGCCGGTTCAAGCTGGTGTGCGCCCGCAGCGGCATGGCCCTGGACAACGGGAACAGCACCACCGCGGGCACCGCGGTGGTGCAGCAGCCCGACAACGGCGGCAACCAGCAGCAGTGGAGCATCCTCGCCCTGGGCGGCGGCATCTACCAGCTCACCAACCGGGTGAGCGGGATGGCCCTGGACAACGGAAACGGCACCGCGGACGGCCAGACGGTGGGCCAGTGGACCGTCAACTGGGGCAGCCAGCAGCAGTGGCAGCTGATCAAGGTCGGCTGACCGGCCGCAGGAACAAGCGGTAGGGGGGCGCCCGTCGGGCGCCCCCCTACCGCTTGTTCCTGTTGTTCACCGGCCCGGGACGAACCCGCCCCACACCGAGGCGGGGCCGCCCGGCCCCTGCGCGTCCACGTGGTAGGCGTCGCCCGCGGCACTGCGCGCGCCGGTGGCGTGGTTGAACTGGGCGGCGAACTCGTACTGCCCGGTCGGCACGGTCCGGCTCGACTTGAGCACCCAGCGGTAGACCAGCGAGCCGCCGGACGGCTGAACGGTGACGGTGAAGTCCTCGTTCGGCAGGGTGGACCAGCTGCCGGTGCTCTGCACGCCGGCGGTCAGCGCGACGCGCAGTTCGACCGTCAGCGCCGTGAGCGGCTGGCTGGTCCTGAGGGTGAGGTTGTTCTGCTCCCAGTACACGGTGCTGTGCGCGTCCACCGAGCCGGCGGACCACAGCGGTCCGTTCTGGAGCTGACCGGCCGCCGACGGAGTCGGGCGCGCGGTGCTCGGGGGCGCGACGGGGGTCGCACCCGCGGTGCCGGCAGCGGGCGACGGCGGCGTCGAGGCCTCCGACGGGGTCGGCTCGGTCGGCGACGGCGCAGCGGACGTGATGGCGGGGCCAAAGGTCGGCAGCGTGTGGACGATGCCGGCGACGGCCAGGCCGCCCGTCGCCAGGAGCCCGGCGGTCGCCAGGGCGGCGAGGACGACCCTCCGGCCCGACCTCGCGAGCGGCCGTGAGCGGTGCCGGACGGCTGGGCCGGCCATGCCGCGCTGGACGCGGGCAAGCATCTGCGCGCGATCCGGCTGATGGGCCTCGGCGGCCTCCCGCAGCCGACGGGCGATCTCCTCGTTCACTGCTTCCTCCTTCCTGTCACCAAGTCGCCTACCGCTCGAGCGCCAAGTATTCCTTGCAGCTCGGCCATTCCCCTCGAGGTCTGGCTCTTCACCGTTCCGACGGATATCCCGAGCGCCGCAGCGGTCTCCTTCTCCGACAGGTCGAAGGCGTGCCGCAGCACCACGCAGGCCCGTTTGCGGAACGGGAGCCGGGCGAGCGCCGTGCGGACGTCCAGCACGGCCGCCGTGTCCGGCCCTTCCACCGACCCGGGCCCCCGGAACCAGAACAGTGAGACCCGGCGGCGCTCGCGCATCGCAGCGCGGATCCGTTCGCGCGCCATGTTGGCCACCACGCCGCGGGCGTAGGCGAGCGGGTGATCGGCCTTCCGCAACCGGTCCCAGCGCTGCCACAGGGCGATCATCGCGTCGGCGGCGAGGTCGTCGGCCGCATCGGGCTCACCGGTCAAGAGGTTCGCGAACCTGGCCAGTTCGGCGTAATGACGTTCGAAGAAGTCGTGGAACTCCGCGGACGTGTCAGCGAGGAACATCTCCCTCGGTCGTCCTCTCCCTACATTGTGCACGTTAACAAGAGGGCGCAGCATAACAAGCCCCGACGGCGGATCCGGACGGCGGTCGCCCCGTTTTGCGGGGCGGTAGCCGCAGGTCGGCGGGCTGGTCAATGCCGGGCGAACTGGACTGAGGTCGACTGCACGACATCGGGTTGGACGCTGGTGTTGTCGACGGTCAGTTGCTCGCCGTAGATGTCGGTGATCCGGATCGACCCGCCGCACCCCGTACCGTCGGCGGAGAGGAAGTAGTTGTAGTCGGTCCGCGGCAGTTGCCGCCAGCTGCCGCCGGCCTGGACCTCCAGCGTCGCGATCGGGTTCCGGTGACCGATCGCCTGGATACCGCACCACCACTTGCTGGAGCCGGGCTTGTAGCGGACCGAGAGCGGGCCCACCGACTCGGGGCTCAGCAGGGTCCACGTGATCGCCAGCCGGCCCACCGAGAGGTCGGCGAGCTTGGCGAAGGCCTGCTGGCTGAGGTCGAGCTGGCCCACTGCGCAGGGCAGCGGGCAGACGTTGACGATCCGGACCGTGAGCGAGGCCCCGTTGGAAGCGTGGATCTGCACGTACGCCCCGCACGCCCGGGACACCTCGTAGTCGGTGAAGTTCATCGCCGCGACCATCATGTCCCCGCCGGTCGGGCCGAACGAGCAGGCGCCGTTGCCGTCGGCGGCGTCGTACGCCGTCGCGACGCCCGGGTAGCTGACCCCGGGCTTGATCCGGCCGGCCGAGGGCGCCACCGCGGTCGCCGCGCGCGTCGCGCTGGCGGTCGTCGACGGCGTGGCACTGGCGGTCGCCGACGGCGTCGCACTGGCCTTGCCGGAGCGCGACGGACTGGCCGAACCCGCCGGCGACGAGCTCGCCGACGACGCAGAGGCCGAGGCGGACGATGATGCGCTGGGCTGCCCGGACGCACTCGTGCCGGTGGCCGCCGCGGATCCGGAAACCGGCGGCAGGCTGGTCACGGCAGCGCTGGCGGGGGCGTCGACCACCCGCCCGGCCTCGGCGCTGTTCCCGCTGCCCGGGCCCAGGGTCAGGAACACCAGTACCCCGATGGCCAGCAGCGCCAGGGGAATGCCCGCGATCAGCGCGCGCCTGCGCCACGGTTGCTGCGCGGCGTGTCTCGTTGCCTTCATGCCCATCCATCCGGTCCGTCGATTCGACAGTTCGCCCCCCAGTTGCCGCCGGTCCGGGATTGGTTGCCGCCCGCGGAAAACTTTTTTTCGACGGCATGGATGTGGGGCCCGGCTCCGGGGTGTGTGTCCTCCCGGGGCCGGGCCCCTGCTGTGCGTGCTCAGCCCGTGTGCGGGCTCAGCGGGATGTCGGCCGAGGGTGGGTCAGCCGACGGTCGGTCAGCCGAGGGTCCACTTCTGGTTGCTCGCGCCGTTGCAGGTCCACAGCTGGACCAGCGCACCGTCGGCGGTGGAGCCGTTCGACACGTCCAGGCACAGGCCCGACTGCACGCCGGTCACCGTGCCGTCACTGTTCAGGCGCCACTGCTGGTTGGTCTGCCCGTTGCACGTCCACACCACCGCCTTGGTCCCCGCCGTGGTGCCCTTGCCGCTGGCGTCCAGGCAGAGCGTGGTCCCCGACTCCGTCACCGTCAGCGCACCGCTCGCGGTGTGGGTCCACACCTGGTTCGCGCCGCCCCAGCAGCCGTAGATCTGCACCTGGGTACCCGCCGTCGTGGAGGCGTTCGGCACGTCCAGGCACTTGCCCGCACCCACCGCGCGCAACGCACCGGTCGTACCGCCACCGCCGCCGCCACCGCCGCCCAGGGCGGCCAGCGCCGCGCTGTAGGACGGCTTGGGCTGGTCGTTGCCGTCCCACATGGTGGCGGCGCCGTAACCGGGGAAGGTTCCGGGGATCCAGGAGTGCGCGTCGTCCACGCCCCACTGGCTGATGCCCACGCAACGGGTGACCGCCAGGCAGTCCTTGACCACCGCGGCGTAGTCGGTGGCCTGCTGCTGGAGCGAACCGCTGCTGGCCGGCGTCTGGGCGCGGTCGTCCAGTTCGGTGATGGCCACGTCCAGGCCCAGGTTGGCGAACCGCTGCATGTTGGCCTGCATGTCGCCCGGGATCTGGCCGACGATGAAGTGGCTCTCGAAGCCGATGCCGCCCAGCGGGACGCCCTGCGCGAGCAGCGACTGGGCGATGCTGTAGAGGGCGTTGCTCTTCGCGTTCTGGCCCTCGATGTTGTAGTCGTTGATGTAGAGCTTCGCGCCCGGGTCGGCGGCGTGCGCGGTGCGCAGCGCGTCGGCGAGGTAGCCGGAGCCCATGGCCTGGTAGAAGACGTCCGAGACGAGCGAACCGTCGCCGTTCAACGGCTCGTTGATCACGTCCCAGGCGTAGATCTTGCCCTTGTAGTGGGTGGCCTCGGTGGTGATGTGCGACTCCATGGCGGCGCGCACCTGACTCTGCGGCAGACCCTGGACCCAGCCCGGGAGCTGGTTCTGCCAGACCAGGTTGTGGCCGCGCACCCGCCAGCCGTTCGACTGGGCGAACTGCACGAGCTGGTCGCCCGGTCCGAAGTTGTACGAGCCGTTGCCCGGCTCGGTGGTGTCCCACTTCATCTCGTTGGTCGGCGTCAGCATGTCGAACTGCGCCTTGGCGACGGCCATTTCGCCGCCGACGCCGAGGTCGCCGTCGGACAGGGCGGTGCCGAAGTACCGGCTGTCCGCCTCCGCCGCCGCCTTCAGGGTGCTGCCGGCGGCCGCGGCGGGCGGGGCTGCGGCCAGCGCACCGACCGCGAGCGCCAGCGTCGTGGCGGCCACGACGGGCCGGGCACGGCGTAATGCGGTGCGGATCCTTCCGAGGGGCATGGTCGACCTCCTGTGCTTGTGGGGGGAGGCACGCACCCGCGATGCTCCGCGGGTGTGGCGCGAGAGCGGTGACGGCGGACTGCGACCGTCGGCTCGGGGAACGGGAGCGACGCCGCGCCATCCGTCCGGCAACGGGGTGCGGCGGGGGGGATGCTCCCGTGGCTAGGTAACTCGGCGTCGACAGGAACCGTCAAGACACGGCGGAAAGTTTCGGGATTGTTTCGGAAACCCTTGAGGGGTGCGGCATTTCAAACGCGCGGCGGGCGCCGCGTTCAGACCCGCTGCGACCAATGCGCCGTCAACATGTTTGCCAGTCCAAGTACTTGACATGCCACCCAACAAGGCTGCACCGTCTCCTCCCAGAACATCCCTTCCCTCCTGCGGCCCGGCAGTCCAGGAGTGGCTGGGATGTTAGCGCTAACACTCCACCCGGTTGCGCTACCCAGGGAGTATTCAGATGAGCAAATTCCGCCTATGGCACCGGCCCCGGCGGCCGCTTCGCACGCATGCCCTCACCCGTGCGGGCGCCGCCGCGGCCATCGTGCTCGGTGCACTCGTCACCACCGGCGCCACCACCGGCCCCGCACAGGCTGCCACCCAGGGACCGTGCGACATCTACGCGGCAGGCGGCACCCCGTGCGTCGCCGCGCACTCCACCACCCGTGCGCTGTACGGCGGTTACTCCGGCGCGCTGTACCAGGTCAAGCGCGCCTCGGACGGGGCGACCAAGGACATCGGCCTGCTGAGCACCGGCGGCTACGCCAACGCCGCCACGCAGGACGCCTTCTGCGCCTCCACCAGCTGCGTCATCACGGTCATCTACGACCAGTCCGGCAAGGGCAACCACCTCACCCAGGCCCCCGGCGGCGGCGCCGCCGGCGGCCCGGACAACCTGGCGAACGCCACCGCCGCCCCGATCACCGTGGGCGGCCACGCCGCGTACGGCGCCTACATCGCCCCCGGCACCGGCTACCGCAACGACCACACCTCGGGAATCGCCACCGGCGACCAGCCCGAGGGCATGTACGCGATCTTCGACGGCACCCACTACAACGGCGGCTGCTGCTTCGACTACGGCAACGCCGAGACCACCAACAACGACGACGGCAACGGCACCATGGAGGCCATCTACTTCGGCAACATCAAGGTCTGGGGCTACGGCAGCGGCAACGGCCCCTGGGTGATGGCCGACCAGGAGAACGGCCTGTTCTCCGGCGTCAACGCCGGCTTCAACGCCAATGACCCCAGCATCAGCGACCGCTTCGTGACCGCGATCGTCAAGGGCGAGCCCAACCACTGGGCCATCCGCTCCGGCAACGCCCAGTCGGGCGGCCTGGCCACCGACTACAGCGGACCGCGCCCCAACGTCTCCGGCTACAACCCGATGCGCAAGGAGGGCGCGATCATCCTCGGCATCGGCGGCGACAACAGCAAGGGCGCCACCGGCACCTTCTACGAGGGCGTCATGACCTCCGGCTACCCGAGCGACGCCACCGAGAACGCCGTCCAGACCAACATCACCGCCGCCGGCTACAGCACCAGCAGCACCGGGACCGCCACCGGTGCGTTGCGTGCGGTGGGTGCGGGCAAGTGCCTGGACGTGCCGAACGCCTCGACCACGGCGGGTACCCAGGTGCAGATCTACGGCTGCTGGGGCGGCGCGAACCAGGTGTGGACCCACACCGCGAGCGGTGCGCTGACGGTGACGGAGTCGGGGACCACGCTCTGCCTGGACGCCTACGGCAAGGGCACCACGGCGGGGACCAAGGCGGTGGTGTGGACGTGCAACGGGCAGACCAACCAGCAGTGGCACCTGAACAGTGACGGCACGGTGACCGGCGTGCAGTCGGGCCTGTGCCTGGACGTGTCGAACGGCTCCACCGCCGACGGTGCGCTGGTCCAGCTGTGGACCTGCAACGGCGCGAGCAACCAGAAGTGGACCCTCGGCTGAGGCTGACCCACTGAACCCCATGGGGGCCTGGTCCCGAGACCAGGCCCCCACACCCACACCCACCCGCTCAGCGGTATCGGGCTGCCGATCAACCGGCGGCAGGGATGTCAGGATGTTGGCGCCACGTGCGTCTGCCCGCATCCGGGACGGGCTGCCGGGCCCGACCCACGGAGCACTCCGCTTCGACGAAGGGTCAGCATCACCACCCCTTCCAGGAGCAGATTCTGAACACGTTCGTCGCGGAAGTCCTGTCGGTCGGCCTGCTGGTACTGGTCCTGGTCTGCGCGGTGGTGCGGCCGTGGGGCTGGCCCGAGGCGGTGGTCGCGGTCCCGGCGGCGGGGCTGGCGATCGGCGCCGGCGCGATCTCGCCGGCCCACGCGGCAGCCGAGGCCGCTCGGCTCGGCCCGGTCATCGGCTTCCTCGCCGCGGTCCTGGTGCTCGCCCAACTCTGCGACGACGAGGGCCTGTTCCACGCGTGCGGCGCGTGGATGGCGCGCACCGCGGCGGGGCGGCCCCGCCGACTCCTGGTACAGGTGTTCGTGGTCGCCTCGGTGATCACGGCGGTGCTCAGCCTGGACGCCACCGTGGTCCTGCTCACCCCGGTGGTGTTCGCCACCGCCGCCCGCCTCGGGGCCAGGCCGAAGCCCCACCTCTACGCGTGCACGCACCTGTCGAACACCGCCTCGCTGCTGCTGCCGGTGTCCAACCTCACCAACCTGCTGGCATTCGCGGCCAGCGGGCTGGCGTTCACCCGGTTCGCCGCACTGATGGCACTGCCCTGGCTCGTCGCGATCGCGGTCGAGTACGTGTTGCTGCGCCGGTTCTTCGCGGCAGACCTGGACGCGGGCGCCGAGGTCCCGGCGACCGCGACGGAGCCGGAACTGCCGCTGTTCGCCCTGGTCACCGTCGCCGGCACGCTCGCCGGGTTCGTTCTCGCCTCGGCGGTCGGCATCGACCCGGCCTGGGCCGCGCTGGCCGGCGCCCTGGTGCTGGCCGTCCGCGCCCTGGCCCGGCGGCGGACCACCCCGACGGCGATCCTCCGCTCGGCCGCGCTGCCGTTCCTGGCCTTCGTGCTGGCGCTCGGCGTCGTCGTGCGCGCGGTGGTCGACAACGGGCTGTTGTCCGCGCTCGGACACCTCGTCCCGCACGGCACTGCGCTGCCCGCCCTGCTGGGCACCGCTGCGCTCGCCGCCGTTCTCGCGAACGTGATCAACAATCTGCCCGCCACCCTCGTCCTGCTGCCGCTGACCGCGCCGGCCGGCCCGGGCGCGGTGCTGGCGGTGCTGCTCGGGGTGAACATCGGGCCCAACCTCACCTACGCCGGTTCCCTGGCCACCCTGCTCTGGCGGCGCATCGTCCGGGAGCACGACACCGACGTCGGGCTGGCCGAGTTCACCCGCCTCGGGCTGCTCGTCGTACCGGCGGCGCTGGCCCTGGCCGTGGTAGCACTGTGGGGATCGTTGCGGATCGTCGGAGGGTGATGCCGTGTCAGTCGTCGTCTGGATCACCGAGGGCACCTGGCCCGCCTGTGTCGACGCCGCCCGCACCCACGCGCCGCAGGACGCCGAGATCGTCCTGTTGCACGTCACGGGCACCGAGGTGCCCGGAGTCGCGCACGCCGCCTTCGCGGGACTGCTGGGACGCGGCCACCCCAGGGGGCGGCACCCGACCGACGGCTGGGGAAGCGACCCGGGTGACCGGCTCGAGGACCTGGCCGCGGCCTCCGCCCACCAGCTGCTCGACGCCGCCGCCGACCGCCTGGGACGCTCCTGCGTCCGCCTGGAACGGACCGGCCGGACCGAGCACGAGGTCGTGGCCGCGGCTGCCGGAGCGGAGCTGCTGGTCCTCGCGCGCGACGGTGACCGCACCCACCTGGGGCCCCACAGTCTGGGTCCCGCAAGCCGGTTCGTCGTCGACCACGCTCCCTGCCCCGTCCTGCTGGTCTGGCCCGGGCCGGCACCGGCGACTGCCGCGGCCCCGCCACCGCACCCGCCGCGGCGCGGGTAACACCACTGTGCGCGCTGCCGGATGGCGCCGAGCCGCCCCGGCGGCTGCCCTGCGCCTCCGGGACGGCTGGTCGTTGGCCCGCGCTCAGTGACCGCGGTTGAAGGTGAGCGCCGGGTTGGCGTTCCGCACCAGGGTCAGGGCCTGATCGGGCCACCAGGTGCCGGCCGGCGGGTCGACGATGCCGTACTCGGGGTCGACCGTTGCGCCGGGGACGTTGCGGTTGCACTGACCGTCGGACTGGCCGACGGTCTTGATCCACAGGTAGGCGTCCACCAGGGGTGTGCCGGTGTCGGCCGTGGGCCGGTCACCGATGCCGCGGCCGGGCGGGTTGCACCAGGTCTGCGGATCGCCGGTGTACTTGCCGGCCGGCGGGGTCCAGCCGCCCTGCCCGTCGCGGCTGGTGTCGACCACGAAGTGGGCGAGTTCGCCCGCCGGCGGGGTGCCGACGTTCTGCTGGAACCACTGGTCGGTCCAGTGCCAGGTGCTGGGGTCGTCCGCGTTGACGGAGTCCCCCGGCAGGCCGTCGTTGGGGGCCGCCGGGGAGTAGTACTGGCTCGCGCACCAGTCCGTGTGCCCGTGCGCGGCCGCCGGGCCCTTGGTGGCGTACCACAGGCAGTTCGACACCCAGGTGCCGTAGTGGTCGGACCGGCCGGTGGCGAAGAAGTTGGACACGTTCAGCGAGAAGCCCTGGGTGTTCTCGACCCCCGCCTGCAGCAGGCGCTGTGCCATGGTGCCCACGCTCTGCCAGTGGCTGTTGCCCGCGTCCAGGTACACGGTCGTGTTCGGCTGCTGCTCCAGGACGCTGACGGCGTACCGCAGATCGGCGATCCGTCCGGCCGTGAGCGCCCCGGTGGGGTCGGTGCTCGGGGAGCAGTCGGAGGGCAGGTTGGCCAGGGCGTCGGGTTCGAGGACCACCAGTGCCCGGCTGCGGCCGATGCCGTGCGCCAGCCCCGCGATCCAGGCTCGGTAGTCCGCGTCGGACTGCGCGCCCCCGCTGGAGTACTGGGAGCAGTCCCGCAGCGGGATGTCGTACGCGACCAGGACCGGAACGGTCCCGGTGCGGGCAGCGCTCCGGACCAGCGAATGCGCCTGGTCGGCCACCTGGTCCGGGGTGCCGTCGGTGAACCAGTGGGCCTCGGGCCAGCTGGCGAGCTCGGCCATCGCGGTGGCGCCGGTGAAGTCGTGGTGCAGCAGGTCGTTGACCGCCTGCTTCGCCGCGTCGCTGTGCGGGTCCACGTAGAACCGGGTACCGGCCGGCAGTGTGTGGCCGGTACCGACCTCGGCCTGGGCCTGGGCCGGGACGGCGACTGCCGCCAGCAGGGCCGCGATGCCGATGGGCACCAACGAGCGTGGGATGCGCGGACTCACGTGGGTCTCCTCCTGCTCTCAGTAGCCGTAGACCAGGTTGTAGGCGACCTGGGGCAGGAACTGTCCGGCGCTGGATCCGCCGCCGGTGCCGCAGTTGCCGTCGGACTCACCGGGCACCTTGACCCAGAGCAGCATCTCGGCGCCGCCACCCGACTGCGTGGGGGTGCCGATCCTGCGGCCGGCCGGGTTGCACCACTGGCCGTTGGAGCCGTTGCCGTTGCGGCTGGTGTCGACGACGTACGGCTTGGCGGACCCGCCCCTCGACTGCAGGGCCGCGTTGACGGCGTTGCCGTACGCCGTGTTCTGCGAAGTGCTGTAGAAGTTGGACACGTTCAACGAGAACCCGTGGGCCCCGCTGACCCCGGCATCGGCCAGGTGCTGGGCCATGGTCTGGGCGCTCAGCCAACCGGGGTTGCCGGCGTCCAGGTAGACCCAGGTGTTGGGGGCCTTGGCGTTGAACTGTGCGATGGCGTTGCGCAGCAGCGTGTTGCGTTCGGAGATCTGATTCGCCGTCATGCAGCTCTCGTCCCCGAGCGAGTCGGGCTCCAGGACGACCACCGCGGGTCGGTTGCCGATGCCGCTGGCGAAAGCGGCGATCCAGCTGTTGTAGGCGGCGTCGGAACCCGCGCCACCGCCGGACTGGCCCGCGCAGATGTCCCGGTTGGGGATGTTGTAGGCCACCAGGATCGGCAGCTTGCGGTTGGCCGCCGCCGCGCCGACGAAGGCGCCGGTCGCCGTCCCGATGGTGCCGCTCCAGTTGCCGAACCAGCGTGCCGACGGCACGTTGGCGATCGAGGCCCGGATCGCGGCGGCGCGGCCGTCACCGGGGTTGGCGTTGACCCACTGCTGCGCGCTGGAGCCGGGGTCGACGTAGAAGCCGTTGGTCATGGTGGTGGGGTCGGCCGCGTAGGCGGTCCCGGGGTGGACCGCGGCCAGGAGTGCGGTCAGGAGTGCGGTCAGCGATGCTGCCACGAGCAATGACAGCCTGCGGCGCGAACGGCGCATGGCGTTTCCTCCGCTGTGGGGTGGGTGGAGGCTGGGTGGCGATCGAAGCGTGGGAGCGCTTCCAGAACCAGATGATTGGGCGCCTGCGAGGTGCTGTCAAGGAGTCCGACCGAGGTTCATTTCGCCTGTCAGTACTGGGTGCCCAGGGGATCGACGGTTTCTGGCGGTACAAGTGCCACTGGGCCTAGGTCGTGGAAGCGCTCCCATAATGCACACAGGGGCGGTGTGATGGACGAAAGAGCCGTCCGTTACACCGCCCCTGTCTCTGCCGCTTGTCCTGGAGCGCCCTGCCGGTTCCGACCGCACCGGACCGCAGGCCCGCGCGCCGGCAGAGCTCCCGCTACGCCGCCGGAACCGGCTGGGGGGCGCGGCGCAGCAGTCGGTCGAGGGCGAGGCTGCCCGGACCGGTGATCGCGATGGCCAGGAAGATCCAGCAGAACAGGACCGAGAGCTCACCGCCGTTCTGGATCGGCCACAGGGCGTGCTGCTGATGGACCGAGAAGTAGGCGTAGGCCATCGAGCCCGAGCAGAGCAGGGCCGCGAGCCTGGTGCCCAGGCCCAGCAGGACCAGGGCGCCGCCGACCAGCTGGATCAGCGCGGCCCACCAGCCCGGCCACTGGCCGACCGACAACGAACGGCCCGGCGTGCCGCCGAGGACGCCGAGCAGGGAGGCCGCCCCGTGGCAGCTGAAGAGCAGGGCGGAAACTATTCGCAGTGCGGCGATCGCGTGCGGCTTGGCCCGTTCGGCGAGTGCGTCGGTGCCGGTGCCGGTGCTGAATGACATCGCAACTCCATCTGGTCGGGGGTGATGGTTGGGGGTGCTGGATCGGGCGACTGGCGGTACGCACCGTGCGGCGCCTGAGTTCAGCGGTCCGCCCAGATTTTTTCTCCGGCATCCTCATTCGAAACAGAGCCTGACATCGGATCAGTTGCGACAGCTGATCCGCCCGACCTGCGGAGCACGGGTCGGTACCGGGCCTCGCCATCCTCGAATGTGCTGGTCAGCGGGCCGACCTGATGGCTCTCCGGGGCGCTCGTGCTGGTAGTGGGCAAGGGCTTGCGGCCTTGGTCGTCCGATGGATCGGGCCGGGTCGATTTCGCCCTTGTCCTGGCGGCCCACCGAGCGCAGCGCCGGAGCGCGTCAGGGCGTGACGACCAGTTTGCCGCGGGTGTGTCCGGTGCGGCTGGCCTCGAAGGCCTCGCCGGTCCGCTCCAGCGGGAAGGTCTGCGCGACCTCCACGGTCAACGCACCCCGGTCGACCGCCGCCGCCAGCTCGGCCAGCTTGGCGCCGTCCGGGCGGACCCAGATCCAGTGCCCGCCGTGCTGCTCCACACTCGGGTCGGCGACCGAGACGTGCCTGCCACCGTCGGCGAGCACGGCCAGCGTCGTCTCCAGCTGGCCGCCGACGAAGTCCGCCACCGCCGACACGCCGTCAGGCGCCAGCGCCCGCACCCGCTCGGCCAGGCCGTCCCCGTAGCTCACCGGGTCGCCGCCCAGCTCGCGGAGAAAGGCGTGGTTGCGCTCCGAGGCGGTGCAGATCACCCGGGCTCCCCGGTCGCAGCCGAGCTGCACCGCCAGGCTCCCGACGCCGCCGGCCGCGCCGTGCACCAGCAGCACGTCACCGGATCCGACCTCGAGCCGGTCCAGGCTGCGCAGTGCGGTCAGGCCGGCCAGCGGCAGGCCGGCCGCCTGCGCCCAGTCGAGCGCGACGGGCTTGCGCGCCACCGAGGGCGCATCGACCGCGACGTACTCGGCGAAGGTGCCGGCCTGCACCACGTCCTTGCGGGCGTAGGCCATCACCTCGTCCCCGGGCGTGAACTCGGGCGTGTCGGGGCCGGTCCGGGTCACCACACCGGCCACGTCCCAGCCGGGGATCACGGGGAAGACCGTGTCCATCATGCCGTCCAGGCCGCCGGCCATGACCTTCCAGTCGACCGGATTGACCGCCGCCGCGCGCACCTGGATCAGCACCTGGCCGGGCCCCACCTTGGGGTCGGCCACCTCGCCGCAGCGCAGCCGCGAGTTGTCCGGGGCGTAGGAGTCGTAGGTCACCGCACGCATGAACAGGCCTCCGGGGGTCGGTGTCGTCGCCCGACGCACCGCCGCCGGGTGGGCGGGCGCCAGGGCCTGGCGGCCACGCTATCCCCGGCCCGGACGCCCGGCGGCCCCGACGCTCCGACGCTCCGTCAGGGCGAATCGGACCCGGCCCGCCCGGTGGGCGGTGCGCGGTCCGAAAAAAGTCTCATCACGGCGGCAACCTTTCCGGCTCCGGCGGCCACTTGGGGGTGCAACAGACGATGGCGAGCCGCGGTCAGCGGCGCCATGCCGACCCTCATTCACGCACTCTGACCGGGAGCCCACGTGTCATCTGACGACCCGACGACCGCCAAGCGGCCGCTGCCCCAGGGCACGCACCGCCGCAGCCG
This sequence comes from Kitasatospora azatica KCTC 9699, assembly GCF_000744785.1. NCBI lineage: Bacteria > Bacillati > Actinomycetota > Actinomycetes > Kitasatosporales > Streptomycetaceae > Kitasatospora > Kitasatospora azatica. The sequence continues at coordinate 581,546 of NZ_JQMO01000002.1, forward strand.
CACCCGCCGCCGCATCCTGGCGGGGTCGGCGGCGATCCTGGTCGCCTCGGCCGGCGCCGGCGCGCTGGCGCTCAGCGCGGGCGCCGCGCCGACCGTCGCCATCACCGTGGACGCCGGCTCCTCGCTGGGCACCGTGCCGAGCACCGGTGTCGGCCTGAACACCGCCGTCTACGACCCCAACATGGCCGACGCCACCGCCTCGTCCCTGATCAAGGCCGCGGGCATCCGCCAACTGCGCTTCCCCGGCGGCTCCGTCGCGGACGGCTACCACTGGAAGACCCACACGGTCGCCGGCATCGGCAGCTGGGCCGCGCCGGGCACCGACTTCGACCACTTCATGACCATGGCGAAGACGGTCGGCGCCCAGCCGATCCTGACCGCGAACTACGGTTCCGGCACGCCGCAGGAGGCCGCCGACTGGGTCAAGTACGCCAACGTCGACAAGCACTACGGGGTCAAGTACTGGGAGATCGGCAACGAGGTCTACGGCAACGGCCACTACGGCAACGGCTGGGAGAACGACACCCACGCCGACAAGAGCCCGACGACCTACGCGAACAACCTGGTCGCCTACGCGAAGGCGATGAAGGCCGTGGACCCGACGGTGAAGATCGGTGCGGTGCTCACCACTCCCGGTGGCTACCCCGACGGCGTGACGGCTCCCGGTGACAGCGCCGACTGGAACCACACGGTGCTCTCCATCGCGGGCACCTCCATCGACTTCGTCATCGTCCACTCGTACCCCGGTGGCAAGACCACGGCCGACCTGCTGAACACCCCCGCCCAGGCCGCCGGCATCACCTCCGCGCTGCGCTCGCTGATCGCCGACTACGCGGGTTCGCGCGCCGCTTCGGTGGAGATCACGGTCACCGAGACCGATGGCGACTTCTCGCCCGCCAAGACCAGCCAGGCCGCGGCCCTGTACGCACCCGACGCCTACTTGAGCTGGCTCGAGCACGGCGCCGTGAACGTCGACTGGTGGGACCTGCACAACGGCATGGGCAGCGCTCCCAGCACGGTCGACGGCCAGACCGACTACCTGGACGAGGGCGTGCTCTCCAGCGGGAGCTGCGTCGACGGCAAGTGCGAGCCGGCCCGCGAGACGCCGTTCCCCACCTACTGGGGCATCCGCTCGCTGACCGCGCTGGCCCACCCCGGCGACACCATGGTCAAGGCCTCCTCCGGCAACTCGTCGGTGGCCGTGCACGCGGTGCGCGGCACCGACGGCGGCCTGAACGTCATGCTGATCAACAAGGACCCGAACAACGCCGCACAGGTGTCGCTCTCCTACGGCGGGTACGCCCCGGCCCCGGGCGCGGTCACCACCGTCTCGTACGCCAAGGGCGGCACCGAGCTGGTCACGGCGGCCAACGGCACGGCGGCCGCGCAGACCCTGCCGCCGTACTCGGTCACCACCCTCCAGCTGAAGCCCGCCTCGGCGCCCTCCGGTTCCGGCGCCCCGGCACCCGCCACCACGCCCAGCCCCGGTAAGGCGGCCACTCCCACGCCCGGCGCCGGCACGCCGGTCGCCGCCGGCTCGGTCACCGCCGCACCGGTGGCCTCCGCCTCCGGCACGCTCGGCACCCGCGCGCAGGCGTCCGCCGCCGGCACGCCCGCCGACCACCCGGCCCCGAGCAGCACCGCCACCGGCGGCCTGGCCTCCACCGGGATGAGCGATGCGGTCACCTACAGCGCCGTCGGCGGCCTGGCGGCCATCTCCACCGGCTGTGTCCTGGTGCTCCGCGGACGCCGCCGCAAGGCCGCACACGGCAAGTGAGTCGGCAGCAGTAGGTGATCGCTTGCGGGGACGATACCCAACAGTGATCCAGTGGCACTTGACGGTCGTTCTGTTAGCGTTAACACTCTTGTAACGCCAGGCCAGAAGGTAGGTCGGATCACCTCGACACTCCGGTGATCCGATCTGAGGCCCTGTCACAACCTGAACGATCAACGTTCACTCGGTCTCAACTTGCCTTCGAGACCGAAACCAACACCGCTTGACCGCTGCTCGACCGATCCTCGGCTCCCGCCCAGGTCGGGCCGATTTCGGCGCACCAATGGAGGAACTGTGCGGAAGTTTTCGATGGCCCTCGCCGTTGCGGGCCTGTCGCTCTCTCTCGCCGCTTGCGGCCAGAGCACGAACGGCGTCGGCGACAACGCGAGCAAGGGCAGCGCCAAGGGCGGGCTCATCGGCATCTCCATGCCCACCAAGTCGTCGGAGCGCTGGATCAACGACGGCAACAACATGGTCAAGCAGTTCCAGGACAAGGGCTACAAGACCGACCTGCAGTACGGCGACAACGTCGTCGAGAACCAGGTCTCCCAGCTCGAGAACATGATCACCAAGGGTGCCAAGCTGCTGGTGGTCGCCGCCATCGACGGCTCCTCGCTCAGCGACGTGCTCCAGAAGGCCGCCGACGCCCACATCCCGGTGATCTCCTACGACCGCCTGATCCGTGGCACCAACAACGTCGACTACTACGCGACCTTCGACAACTTCAAGGTCGGCGTCCTCCAGGGCACGTACATCGCCGACAAGCTGGGCCTCAAGGACGGCAAGGGTCCGTTCAACGTCGAGCTGTTCGCCGGCTCCCCGGACGACAACAACGCCTCCTTCTTCTTCAACGGCGCCATGAGCGTCCTGAAGCCGTACATCGACGACAAGAAGCTGGTGGTCCAGAGCGGCCAGACCGGCTTCAACCAGGTCGCCACCCTGCGCTGGGACGGCGGTGTCGCCCAGTCCCGCATGGACAACCTGCTCAGCAAGTCCTACACCTCGGCCCGGGTCGACGCCGTCCTCTCCCCCTACGACGGCATCTCGATCGGCATCCTCTCCTCCCTCAAGGGCGTCGGCTACGGCGGCAGCGGCAAGGCCCTGCCGGTCGTCACCGGCCAGGACGCCGAGCTGGCCTCGGTGAAGTCCATCATCGCGGGCGAGCAGACGCAGACCGTCTACAAGGACACCCGGGAGCTCGCCAAGGTCGCGGTTCAGATGGGCGACGCGCTGCTCACCGGCGGCAAGCCGGAGACCAACGACACCACGACCTACAACAACGGCGTCAAGACCGTCCCGGCCTACCTGCTCCAGCCGGTCAGCGTGGACAAGGACAACTACCAGAAGGTGCTGATCGACGGCGGCCAGTACACCGCGGACCAGCTCAAGTAATCCCCGGCCCCCCAAACCGGCGGTACGGGTGGGGCAGGCGCCCCGGACAGGCCCGCCCCACCCGTACCGCCCCCAGTCGAAATGGATGCACCACATGGCCGGACCCGTCCTCGAGATGCGTTCGATCACCAAGACGTTCCCCGGTGTCAAAGCGCTGTCCGACGTCAACCTGACCGTCGCCGCCGGCGAGGTCCACGCCGTCTGCGGCGAGAACGGCGCCGGCAAGTCCACCCTGATGAAGGTGCTCAGCGGGGTCTACCCGCACGGCTCCTACACGGGCGAGATCCTCTTCCAGGGCGAGCCCTGCCAGTTCAAGGACATCAGGGCCAGCGAAGAGCGCGGGATCGTGATCATCCACCAGGAGCTCGCCCTGGTGCCCTACCTCTCCATCGCGGAGAACATCTTCCTCGGCAACGAGCACGCCAGCCGCGGCATCATCAGCTGGAACAAGACGCTCACCCACGCCACCCGGCTCCTTCAGCGCGTCGGTCTGCAGGAGAACCCGCAGACCCGCATCGCCGACATCGGCGTGGGCAAGCAGCAGCTGGTCGAGATCGCCAAGGCGCTCGCGAAGGAGGTCAAGCTCCTCATCCTGGACGAGCCCACCGCCGCGCTCAACGACGAGGACAGCCGCAAGCTGCTCGACCTCATCCTGGAGCTCAAGGCACAGGGCATCTCCTGCATCATCATCTCGCACAAGCTGAACGAGATCGCCCGGGTCGCCGACTCCATCACCATCCTGCGCGACGGGCAGACCATCGAGACCCTCGCGGTCAGCGCGGACGGCATCTCCGAGGACCGGATCATCCGCGGGATGGTCGGTCGTGACCTCGAGCACCGCTACCCCGAGCGCACTCCGCAGATCGGCGAGGTCGCCCTCGCCGTGGAGGACTGGACGGTCCATCACCCGATCGACCACCAGCGCAAGGTGGTCGACAACGTGTCGATCAACGTCCGCCGGGGCGAGATCGTCGGCATCGCGGGCCTGATGGGCGCAGGGCGCACCGAGCTCGCGATGAGCGTCTTCGGCCGCTCCTACGGGCGCTACACGGGCGGCCGAGTGCTGATGAACGGCCAGGAGATCCGCACCCGCACCGTCCCCGAGGCGATCGGCCACGGCCTCGCGTACGTCACCGAGGACCGCAAGCAGCTCGGCCTCAACCTGATGGACGACATCAGCCGCAACATCTCGCTGAGCGCACTCGGCAAGGTGGCCCGGCGCGGCTGGGTGAACGAGCACGAGGAGACCCGGGTCGCCGAGCGCTTCCGCAAGTCCATGAACATCAAGGCCCCCTCGGTGTTCGCGCAGACCGGAAAGCTCAGCGGCGGCAACCAGCAGAAGGTCGTCCTCAGCAAGTGGATCTTCGCTGAGCCCGAGGTGCTGATCCTCGACGAGCCGACCCGGGGCATCGACGTCGGCGCCAAGGCGGAGATCTACACCGTGATCGCCGACCTCGCGGCCCAGGGCAAGGCGGTGCTCGTCATCTCCTCCGAGCTCCCCGAACTGCTGGGACTCTGCGACCGCATCTACACCATGGCCGAGGGCCGGCTCACCGGCGAGGTCGAGCGGGCGGACGCGACTCAGGAATCACTCATGCGCCTCATGACCGTGAGCGCGGCAATCCAGAACGAGCAGGTATAGAGGCATGGCCCAGACCGAGACCACCGACACCAAGGCGGCCGCGCCCGCCCCGGCCGAGCGACCGTCCGTCGGCGCCGTGCTCGTCCAGGCGCTGCGCGGCAACGTCCGTCAGTACGGCATGCTGGTCGCGCTGGCGCTGATCGTGCTGCTGTTCCAGTTCTGGACGGACGGCATCCTGCTCCAGCCGCTGAACGTCACCAACCTGGTCCAGCAGAACAGTTACATCCTGATCCTGGCGATCGGCATGATGATCGTCATCATCGCGGGGCACATCGACCTGTCGGTCGGTTCGCTGGCCGCCTTCGTCGGCGCCGCGTCGGCGGTGATGATGATCAAGCACGGGATGTCCTGGCCGATAGCCCTCGTGCTGGCGCTGCTGATCGGCGCGGTGGCGGGTGCCTGGCAGGGCTTCTGGATCGCCTACATCGGCATCCCGTCGTTCATCGTCACGCTGGCCGGCATGCTGCTGTTCCGCGGCGGCACGCAGATCATGCTGCAGGGCCAGTCGATCGCACCGTTCCCCAAGGGCTTCCAGAAGATCGGCAGCGGCTTCCTGCCGGAGGTCGGCCCGCACACCAACTACCACAACCTGACCCTGCTGCTCGGCCTCGGCGTGCTCGCGCTGGCCGTCCTGCAGGAGGTCCGGGGCCGCCGGCAGGCCGCCTCGTACGGGCTCGAACTCCTGCCGCTCGGCTTCTTCCTGGCCAAGCTGGCCGCCATCACCGCCGCCGTGCTGGTCTTCACCCTGCTGCTGGCCAGCTACCACGGCTTCCCCATCGTGCTGCTGATCCTCGGTGCGCTGCTCTTCGGCTTCGGCTACCTGATGCGCAACTCGATCATCGGTCGCCACACCTACGCCATCGGCGGCAACGAGGCGGCGGCGAAGCTGTCCGGTGTGAAGAGCAAGCGGGTCGTCTTCCTGGCCTTCGTCAACATGGGCGTCCTCGCCGCGCTGGCCGGTCTGGTCTTCGCCGCCCGGCTCAACGCCGGTACCCCGCAGGCCGGTATCAACTTCGAGCTGGAGGCGATCGCGGCCGCGTTCATCGGTGGCGCCTCCGCCACCGGCGGTGTCGGCACCGTGTTCGGCGCCATCATCGGCGGCCTGGTGCTCGGTGTGCTCAACAACGGCATGTCGCTGGTCGGCGTCGGCACCGACTACCAGCAGGTGATCAAGGGCCTGGTGCTGCTCGCGGCAGTCGGCTTCGACGTCTACAACAAGCGGAAGGTCGGCTCCTGAGCCGTACTGACAGACAGCTGTGCCCGGCCGCTTCGGTGGCCGGGCACAGCTGTCTGTCAGTACGGCTACGCCGCTGAGAACCGGTAGACGGTCGTGGACCGGTACTCCTCCCCCGGGCGCAGGACGGTGGAGGGGTATTCAGGCCGGTTCGGCGAGTCGGGGAAGTGCTGGGTCTCCAGCGCGATGCCCGCGTGGGCGGGGTACGGGCGGGCGGAGCGGCCGGCCAGGGAGCCGTCGAAGTGGTTGCCCGTGTAGACCTGGAGACCCGGCTCGGTGGTCAGGCACTCCACCCGTCGGCCACTGGCCGGATGGCTCAACACGGCGGCCCGCCGCAGCCCTTCACCCCTGAGCACCCAGTTGTGGTCGAAGCCGCCGCCCGCCAGGCGGACCTGAGGGTGGTCCTCGTGCACCCGGCCGCCGATCAGCGCCGGCTCGGTGAGGTCGAAGGGCGTGCCCGCGACCGCCTCGAACGGCCCGAGCGGGATCAACTCCCCGTCCACGGGCGTGTAGTGGTCGCCCTCGACCTGGAGCAGATGGTCGAGCACGGTTCCGTCGCCCTCGCCGGCCAGGTTGAAGTACGCGTGGTTGGTGAGGTTGACCACCGTCGGGGCGTCCGTGGTCGCCCGGTAGCCGATCCGCAGCTCACCGGCGGGGTCGAGCAGGTACGTCACCTCGACCGTGAGCGCTCCCGGAAACCCCTGGTCACCGTCGGGGCTGTGCAACCGCAGGCGCACTCCGGCCCGTCGGCCTTCCCGGACCGCAACGCCGTCCCAGAGCCGGGTGGCGAAGCCGTCCGGGCCGCCGTGCAGGGTGTGGCCGTTCGGCTGGGTGGCCAGCCGGCGCACGGTCCCGCCGAGGGGCAGCGCTCCGTCCGCGATGCGGTTGGCGTAGCGGCCGACGGTCGCGCCGAAGTAACTCGCCGCGCCCAGCAGGTCGTCGGCGCTCTCGCAGCCGAGCACGATGTTCGCTTGACGCCCCTGCCGGTCGGGCGCCCGCAGGGCCTGGAGGCGAGCACCGAGGCTGAGCACCTCGGCTGTCACGCCCTCTGCGGAGCCGAACGTCCAACGGGTGACTGTCCGTCCGTCCGGAAGGGTCATGGCGGGTTCCTGACTGACCGTCAGGTCGCCGGGGGATACGAGTGCGTCGCTCGGCACGGGGCTGCTCCAGATGTCGGCGGAGGGGAAAAGAGCGACGCCCGCCACAAGGGGCGGGCGTCGTTTCGGGCGGGCTCGGCTCAGAAGCCCTGGGCCAGGCGGTGGTAGGCCTGGTTCCAGCGCAGCTCCTTGGTGAAGCGGCGGATGGTGGTGTCGGCGTCGATCACGAGCAGCTCGACACCCAGCATCTCGGCCAGGTCGTCCAGCTCTTCGGCACCGATCGCGCTGGAGAGCACGGTGTGGTGCGGGGCGCCGGCCGTCAGCCAGGCCTCGGTGGAGGTCCGCAGGTCCGGCCGGGGCTGCCAGACGGCCCGGGCGACGGGCAGGTTGGGCAGCGGAGCCGCCGGCTCGACCACGTCGATCTCGTTGGCGACCAGTCGGAACCGGTCGCCCATGTCGGCGAGGCCGACCACCACGGCCGGACCGGTCGCGGCATCGAAGACCAGCCGGACCGGGTCCTCCCGGCCGCCGATGCCGAGCGGGTGGACCTCGCAGGACGGCGTGGCGGAGGCGATGCTCGGGCACACCTCCAGCATGTGCGCGCCCAGGATCAACTCCCGCCCCGGCTCCAGGTGGTAGGTGTAGTCCTCCATGAAGGAGGTGCCGCCGGGCAGGCCGGCGGAGACCACCTTCAGGGTGCGCAGCAGGACGGAGGTCTTCCAGTCGCCCTCGCCGCCGAAGCCGTAGCCGTCGGCCATCAGCCGCTGCACCGCGAGGCCCGGCAGCTGGCGAAGCCCGCCGAGGTCCTCGAAGTTGGTGGTGAAGGCCTTGAAGCCGCCCTGGTCGAGGAAGCCGCGCAGGCCGAGTTCGATGCGTGCGGCGTAGCGGAGCGAGTCGTGCCGCTCGCCGCCGGCCCGCAGCTCGGGTGCCAGCCGGTAGGCCTCGTCGTACTCCTTGACGAGCTCGGTGACGTCGCCGTCAGTGGTCGCGTCGACCGCATCGACCAGGTCGTTGACACCGTAGGTGTTGACCGAGACGCCGAAGCGGCGCTGGGCCTCGACCTTGTCGCCCTCGGTGACGGCGACATCGCGCATGTTGTCGCCGAAGCGGGCCAGCTTGAGGCTGCGCAGCTCGGCGCGGCCGGCGGCGGCGCGGGCCCAGGAGCCGATCCGGCGGGCCACCGTCGGGTCGCTGACGTGCCCGGCGACGGTCTTGCGGGCGACGCCCAGGCGGGACTGGATGAAGCCGAACTCGCGGTCGCCGTGGGCGGCCTGGTTCAGGTTCATGAAGTCCATGTCGATGGAGTGCCAAGGCAGTTCGACGTTGGCCTGGGTGTGCAGGTGGAGCAGCGGCTTCTGCAGGGCGTCCAGGCCGGCGATCCACATCTTGGCCGGGGAGAAGGTGTGCATCCAGGCGATCAGGCCGATGCAGTTGTCGTCGGAGTTGGCCTCCAGGCAGATCCGGCGGATCGCGCCGGCGTCCGTGAGCACCGGCTTCCAGATCACCGTGACCGGGATGTCGGAGGCCGCGTCGAGCGTGCCGGCTATCTGCTGCGACTGGGCGGCGACCTGGCGCAGCGTCTCCTCGCCGTAGAGTCCCTGACTTCCCGTCAGGAACCAGACCTCGCGCCCCGCGAGCGACTTCGTCATGAGTGACTCCTTTTACTGGGCCGCGGGCTGCTGGCCGTAGACATTCTGGTAACGGTAGTTGAGGCTGTCGATGTCCGACTGGGCGATCGGCAGCGGCTCCCCGAGCTGGCGGGAGATGTGGACGGTGCGGGCGACGTCCTCGCACATCACGGCCGCCTTGACCGCGGCCTTGGCGTCCTTGCCGATGGTGAAGACGCCGTGGCTCTTCATCAGGACGGCGGGCGAGCGGTGGCCCTTGAGGGTGTCGACGATGCCGCGGCCGATCGAGTCGTCGCCGATCAGGGCGAACGGTCCGATCGGGATCTCGGCGCCGAACTCGTCGGCCATCGCGGTCAGGACGCACGGCACGGCCTCGCCGCGGGCCGCCCAGGCGCAGGAGTAGGTGGAGTGGGTGTGCACCACTCCCCCGACCTCGGGCATGTGCCGGTAGACGTAGGCGTGCGCGGCGGTGTCGGAAGAGGGCGAGTAGTCGCCCTCGACGACGTTGCCGTCCAGATCGCAGAGGATCATGTTCTCCGGCGCCAGCTCGTCGTAGGAGACTCCGCTGGGCTTGATGACCATCAGGTCCTCGCCGGGGACCCGGGCAGAGACATTGCCGGCCGTCCAGACCACCAGGTTGTAGCGGACCAGTTCCTGGTGGAGGTCGCTGACCTGGCGGCGGATGAGGTCGATGGTGGCGTTCACAGGGCCTCGCTCGGGTTGGTCAGGGCGGTGTTGCGGATGTGGCGCAGGCGGTGCAGCAGCTTGTCCGGGCCGGTGCCGAAGTGGTCGTGCAGCGCGCGGTACTCGGCGAACAGCTCGTCGTAGGCGTCGGCGTCGGCCGGGTTCGGCTGGTACGCCCCCTCGCTCTTGCGGCCCATCGCGGCGGCGGCGGAGCGGACGTCGGGGTGGGCCCCGGCGGCGACGGCGGCGTGGATGGCGGAGCCGAGGGCCGGGCCCTGCTCGGACTCGGCGAGCGAGACCGGGCGGCGCAGCACGTCGGCGTAGATCTGCATCAGCAGGGCGTTCTTCTTCAGGCCACCCGTGACGATGAACTCGTGGACCGGCACGCCTCCCTGCTCCAGGGCCTCGACGATGACCCGGGTGCCGAAGGCGGTGGCCTCCAGCAGGGCCCGGTAGACCTCCTCGGGGCGGGTGGCGAGGGTGAGGCCGACGATCACGCCGGAGAGGTGGTGGTCGACCAGGGTGGAGCGGTTGCCGTTCATCCAGTCCAGCGCCACCAGGCCGTGCCCGCCGACGGGCTGGGCGGCGGCCTTGCGGGTGAGCAGCTGGTGCGGGTCCTCGCCGGCGGCCTCGGCCTCGGCCAGGTAGTCGGCGGGCAGGCCCTGGCGCAGCCACCAGGCGAAGATGTCGCCGACGGCGCTCTGCCCGGCCTCGTAGCCGTAGGAGCCGGCCACGATGCCGCCCTCGACGACGCCGCAGATGCCGGGGACGTCGGCGAGGTCGGCGCCGTTCACGACGTGGCAGGTGGAGGTGCCCATGATGGCGAGCAGCTGGCCGTTCTCGACGGCCCGCGCGGCGGGCGCGGCGACGTGCGCGTCGACGTTGCCGGCGGCGACCGCGATGCCCTCCGGCAGGCCGGTCCACTCGGCCGCCTCGGCGGTGAGCGAGCCGACCCGGGAACCGAGCGCGGCGAGCGGGTGCTCCAGCCGGGTGCGGGCGAAGTCGGCGAACTCGGGGTGCAGCGCGGCCAGGTACTCCTCGCTGGGGTAGCTGCCGTCCTGGTGGATGCCCTTGTAGCCGGCGGTGCAGGTGTTGCGGCTCTCGGCGCCGGTGAGCTGCCAGACGATCCAGTCGGCGGCCTCGATCCAGCGCTCGCAGGCGGCGTAGACCTCCGGGTCCTCCTCCAGGACCTGAAGCGCCTTGGCGTACTGCCACTCGGCGGAGATCTTGCCGCCGTAGCGGGAGATCCACTTCTCGCCGCGGGCGTGGGCCAGGGCGTTGATCCGGTCCGCCTGGCCCTGGGCGGCGTGGTGCTTCCAGAGCTTGGGCCAGGCGTGCGGGTGCGCGGCCCAGGCGGCGGTCTCGGCGAGCGGGGTGCCGTCGGCCAGTGCGGGGAGCACGGTGCAGGCGGTGAAGTCGGTGGCGATGCCGATGACGTCGGCGGGGTCGATCCCGGCGGCGGCGATCGCGGCGGGGACGGCGATGCGCAGGACCTCGCGCCAGTCCTCGGGGTGCTGCAGGGCCCAGTCGGGCGGGAGCGGCCGGCCGGTGCCGGGCAGCTCGTGCTCGATGACGGCGTGCGGGTACGGGTGGACGGCGGTCCCGAGCTCCTCACCGTCGCGCACGCGGACCACCACGGCTCGACCGGAGAGCGTGCCGTAGTCGACGCCGACGACAAAGCTTTCCGAGTCCCGACTGGCAGGGGTCACGGTCACGTTCTCATCCTTCGTGGGGGAGATCGGCGGTTTGACCGGTCGCCGACGCGTACGAGTCTTCGCAGCGCGTCGGCGACCGGCTTTTCCCGTTCCGCGACCTCACCCTCAAGAGGGCGGAACATTGGGCCGCCGGCTGGGCAGGACCGAAGCGGGGGGAGTCCTGCCCTGCCGGCGGAGCGAGGATCGCCCGGAGGCGAGGTCTGTTAACGCTCACCAGGATTGTTAACGCTCACATGGTTCGTGTCAAGGCGCGCGACACGGGAAGACGCGGTCGCGGGACATCAGCACGACACACGGGCGAAACCGGACGACCGGCGACCGCTAAGCGTTCGAAGGGCACAACAGACTTGAGCGCAAAGGCACTCGAGGAACTCACGAACCGTCAATTCAGACTTTGGTCGCCGCCGCAAGACCTGGTGACGCCCGACTCTGTGAGCGTTAACAACACTCGGTCGCCGACCTCACCCCCGAGGAGGTCACCGAGGAGCGGCTGATCCGCGAGATGGTCGGCGCCTGGCCCGTCGGGAGGAGCGCCTGTCCGGTCCAGCGGTCGGGCCGCCGTACGACGCCAGGAAGGCGCCGCACGGCGGCCCGACCGACGACCGGAGCCTTCGGGGGCGGCGCGGATCAGCGGCGGGGGGCCGGGCCCGCGCTGCGGCGCAGCACCATCTCGGACGAGATCTGCACGTGCGTACGGGCGTGCGGCACGCCCTCCAGCTCCTCGACGAGGAGTTCCAGGGCTCGTCGGCCCAGCTCGCCGAAGTCCTGACGCACCGTGGTGAGCGGCGGGGTGAAGTAGGCGGCCTCGGGGATGTCGTCGAAGCCGACCACGCTGATGTCCCCCGGGATCGACCGACCGGCCTCGTGCAGGGCGCGCAGCAGGCCGAGGGCCATGTGGTCGTTGGCGCAGAAGACGGCGGTGACCTCGCTCAGCTCGGCGATCCGCAGGCCCGCCTCGTAGCCCGAGCGCGCGCTCCAGTCGCCGCTCTCGACAGGCGGCACCGGGGCGCCGGCGGCCTCCAGGGTGCGGCGCCAGCCGTCCTCGCGGTCCTGGCTCTCCATCCAGCCCGCCGGACCCGCCAGATGGTGCACAGTGCGGTGGCCGAGGTCGAGAAGATTCCGGGTGACGGCCTCGGCGCCGGAGCGGTTGTCCACCGAGACCATGGGCAGCGGCGCCTGCGTACCCGAGCCCACCGCGACGACCGGGACGGAGCTGGACAGCCGCGCCACCGCGCTCACCGCGGAGGTCTGCGGCGCTATCACCAGCACCCCTTCCACCCCCTGGTCGCGCAGCCGGTCGACGGCCTCCTGGACCGAGCGGCTGTCCAGGGAGCGCAGGCTGGCCACGCTGACGAAGTACCCCGCGCTGCGCGCGGCCCGCTCGATGCCGTCCAGCATCGAGGCGGGCCCGTACAGGGTGCTGTCGAAGCTGACCACGCCGAGCGTCTGCGAGCGCCGGGTGACCAGGGCCCGCGCGGCCGAGTTGGGCCGGTAGTCGAGCTCCCGGATGGCGGCGAGCACCCGCTCCCGGGTGTCCGGGCGGACGTGCGGCGCGCCGTTGAGCACCCGGGACACCGTCTGGTGGGACACACCGGCCAGCTTCGCCACATCCGCCATCACCGGCTGGCGCTGCTCCGCCCCGACGGTCTCTGTTCCCACTCGCAGCTCCCTCATCGATGCTGGGCATCCGACAGCCCTACTGGTACCAGTCTTTCAGACTACCGGTCCCGGGAATGTTAGCGCTAACAACTCCATTTTCGGATGGCCGACGGGCGGCCACCTCCCTTCTCGGACCACGGAGTGCTCCGAGAAGCGCAGCCGCCGACCCCGACCCCGCACAGGCGGGGCCGGGGCCGGCTGCGGCAGTGCTCAGCTTCCCGGGTTCACCGTCGGGAACAGCTGGGCGAAGGTGTCGAAGGCGGTGGCGATGTCCGCCTCGGCCCAGAACCGGTGGTAGTCGAAGGTCGGCGCGGCGCCGCCGTTGAGGTAGGCCTGGACCTTGGACCACTGCGGGTCGCTGGTGTACCAGGGGCGGATGGCCAGGAAGGTGTCGCTGGCCGAGCTGATCTTGGTGCCGTCGGGGTAGGTGCCGGTCCAGCCCGGGGGGATGTACGGACCCTGGTGGGTCGTGGACGAGTACGCCTGGGTGAAGCGGCTGTAGTCGGTGCGGGTCTCCGGCGCCGAGTAGCCGAGGCTGTCGGAGAACTTGGCGTGGATGGTGTCCAGGATGTTCTGGGCGAACTTCTGGGCCGCGCTGCTGCCGGACTTGGCCGCGTAGTAGGCCAGGGTCTTGGCCAGCGAGCCGGCTACGCCGAGGTCGGTGCTGGTACCGGTCGCGGTGACGTGCAGGCCCGCATTGGCGCCCGGGGTGGTGGCGTTCCAGGTGTCGGGGGCGCCGGTCCAGGTGAGGGTGTCGGGGGTGGTCAGGGTGCCGGTGGCCGGGTCGGCCTTGGCGACGGACATCGCCCACGGGATCCACTTGTCGAGGATCGCCTTCGCCCGCGCGTCACCGGTGGCGTTGTAGTACTCGGCGAAGCGCTCCATCGACCAGGTCTGGAAGCCGAACCACTGGTTGGAGGCGGGGTCGTGGTACTCGGGCCGCCAGTCGTAGTAGAGACCGTAGAAGGTCGGGTCGCCGGCCGGCGGGGCCGCGTCGTCGCCGTAGTTGCCGCCCCAGCTGTTGGTGGCGCCGCCGGCGATACCGCCGTCGGTGGACTGCAGCCACTGGAAGAACTGCAGCTGCTTGTCGAGGCTGCCGGCCCAGTCGGTGGCGGCCGTCGGCGAGACCGGCTTCAGGCCGGGGTCGGTGGCGAGCACCCAGGCGGCCATCGGGTTCTGGTAGCCCTGGTGCGCGGTGGAGCCGGAGATCCGCCAGGACCAGCTGCCGTCGGTGGCGCCTCCCCAGGCGAAGTACCAGGTGAGCAGGCCGAGTTGCTCGTTGGCCTTGGAGGTTCCGGCCGGGCAGGCCATCGAGCCCGAGCAGTTGCCCGCCTGCTTGAAGTACTTGTCGTAGAGCGAGTAGCGCAGGTAGTCACCGAGCTTGGAGGCCTTGGCCAGGGTCGCGGTGATGGCCGAGCTCTTGCCCTGCGACTTGGCGAACTGCTCGGCCCAGTAGGCGACCTGGACCAGGCGGGCGTCGGCGTCCGGCGCGTCGGTGAACTTGTACTGCTTGGAGAAGTTCCCTCCGCCGTCGTTGAACAGGCTGAGGAAGCCGGAGCTGGAGTTGCCGTACTTGAAGACGTCGCAGTCGGGCTGCGGCACGGTCTCCCAGACCGACTCCTCCGGGCCGCGCTGGAAGGTGTTCATCAGGCTGGGCTTGGTGGTGCCGTCCCCGCACTGGCCGAAGCCGTACTTGTTGTCGGTGTCCAGCAGCCAGGCCGGGGCGTACATGTCCGAGGTGCCGTAGCTGCTGCTCAGCTCGGCGGAGAGCGGGTCGGTGCCGACCGGCACGCTGCTGTTGAGCTTGATCGGGTACTGGTCGGGCTGGGCCTTCTCCGGGCCGTAGGTGGCGGGCTTGGACGGGTTGTAGGTGCTCTGTCCGGGCTGCTGGGCGTGGCTCGGGATCATGTAGGTCTCGAGGTTGGTCCAGGCGTTGTTGAAGCCCGTCCAGTCACCGGTGACGCGGCCGTAGTCGGCCTCCAGCCAGAGCCAGTAGCCGTAGGTCTCGGAGGTGGTCTCGTGACCGTAGTCCGGGGCCTCGACGATCAGGGTCTCCACCGCGTGGTAGGGGATGCCCTGGGGGCTGAAGTAGCCGTTCGCCGGGTTCTTGATCTTGCTGTACAGATCGAGGAAGTACTGGTCGTAGCCCGAGGTCCGGGCCGCCTCGGTGACGGTGACCGCGCCCGCGGTGAAGCCGGTCCCGGAGGCCGTGAAGACGGCGGTGCCGCCGACCTGGCTGGAGTCGGTGCCGGCCGCGATGGTGACGGTCTGCGGGGTGTTCCAGTTGGCGGGGGTGAAGGTGAGCGTGCCGCCGGACTTGACGCTCAGGTCCGCGTCGGCGCCCGAACGGGCCACCGTGACGGTGGTGTTGGCGGTGGGCGCCTGGGACAGCGCGACCGTGAAGGTGCCGGTGCTCCCCTGCTGGACAGCCAGCGAGCTCGGGCTGACCACCAAGGTCGGACCGCTCACCTTGATCGCCACCGGGCTGGAGGTCGTGGTCGAGCCCGAGTTGTCGGTGGCGACGGCGGTGATCGAGTAGTCGCCGGCGGCGACATTGGCCCAGTTGACCGTGTACGGCGCGGCGGTGGCGGTGCCGATCAGGGTGTTGCTGCCGGCCGAGGTGCTGGCGTAGAAGTCGACCTTCGAGACGGTGCCGTCGGCGTCGGCGGCGTTGGCCGCGAGCGTGACGGTGGAGCCCGGGGTGAAGGTCTGGCCGGCCGCCGGGGAGGTGAGCGAGACGGTCGGCGGCTGGTCGGCGCCGTTGCAGGTGGTGCCGTTGACGGTGAAAGCGGTGGGGGCGGTGTTGGTGCCGCTGTAGCTGAAGTTGGCGCTGGTGGTGTAGCTGGCACCGGGGTTGATGGTGGTGGCGTAGTTGGGGTTGGTGGCGGTGACGGTTTTGCCGGTCTGGGTCCAGTTGCCGTTCCAGCCGTTCTGGAGGGTCTGGTTGCCGGTGTAGCCGTAGCTGAGGCTCCAGCCGTTGATGGCGGCGGTTCCGGTGTCGGCGATGGTGACGTTGGCGGTGAAGCCGCTGCCCCAGTCGTTCGTGGCGTACGTGACACCGCAGGAGATGCCGCCGGCGGCCTCGGCGGTGGGCACCGCGAGCGTGCCGCCCGCGGCACCGATCAGGGCGAGCACGGTCACCGTCGTGGTGGCGGTGAGTCGTCTGCTGCTGGAACGCAGGACTGTGCGTCGCATGCGCGACCTCCAGGTGGGTGGGGGCCGCCGCACGGGTCAGGGCGTGCGGCGGCCGGAGGTGTTGCGTGCGATCGTCGGCGTCACGCGGCCCGGTTGGGAAGCACGCGCAGTCCGGCGGCCGGGCGCCAGCACTGCTCGGGGGGCCGGGACACGGCGGCGACCAGCGCGGAGCCCTTCCAGGGCACCGCTGCCGGCGGCGGATCGGGGTGTGTAAATTACAACGCCCGCATGGGAGCGCTCCCGCAGCGAAGGCGGGCGGGGCCGACCGGCGGCAGTGGGAGTCCGGATTCCGCAAGCCTGTCGAATGTCTTGACGAGGATCGCTCAACGTCCGAAGCTGGCGCGCGTGGTGGCCTGACGCGGGTGACGGCCGGCGCGCAGTTTTCCGTGCCTTCTCCCTGCCCAGGTTCGATCCAGGACGGCCCGCATGCAGTCGACCAGTACCTCCGAATCCGCTCCGACCCTTGCCTCGGTCGCGCACCGCGCCGGTGTCTCCACGGCCACCGCCTCCCGGGTGCTGAACCGCTCGGCCCGGGTCTCCACCGAGGCGGCGGCCCGGGTGGAGAGCGCGGCACGCGACCTCGGGTACGTGCGCTGCCGGGCGCCGAGCGCCCGAGGGACCGGGGTGGTCGCCGTGGTGGTCTTCACCGACCTGCTGCAGTACCACGTGGATGCCTTCCATGCCCGGCTGATGGCCGGCCTGCGGCGCTCCTCGCCCGGCGCCGAACGGGAGTTGGCGGTGTTCACGGTACCCCGCCGGTCGCGTCGGCCTCCGCTGGTGCGCTTCCTGTGCGGCGGCCACGTCGACGGCGTGCTCCTGGTCGGCCCGTGGGGGGACAGCGCGCTCACTCGGCTGCTCTCCGTGGCCAGGGTGCCGGTGGCCTCGCTCGGCCGCCCGCCGGAGCCGGGCACCGTCGCGTTCGTGGACGCCGACAACCTCACCGGGGCGAGGGAAGCGGTGCGCCGGCTGTGCGCCTCGGGGCGCCGCTCGGTCGCGACCATCGCCGGTCCGCCGGACACCGCCGCCGGCGCGGACCGGCTGACCGGCTACCAGGAGGCGGTGCGCGCGGCCGGCCCAGCCGTGCGGCAGGCCGTGGCGTACGGTGACTTCAGCAGTGCCTCCGGCGAGCATGCGATGCACCGGCTACTGGAGCAACGTCCGGCCCTGGACGCGGTGTTCGTCGCCTCGGACCAGATGGCCGTAGGCGCGCTCAGAACGCTGCGGCGCCGGGGGCTGCGGGTCCCGGAGGACGTGGCGGTGATCGGCTTCGACGACGCACCCGTGGCGGCCAGGTCGCGGCCCGGGCTGACCACGGTGCGCCAGCCGGTCGAGGAGCTCGGCGCACGGGCGATGGAGCTGTTACTGCGCGGCGCCGGGCGCGGGGAGTCGGTCGTGCTCCCGACGAGTCTGGTCGTCCGGGGCTCCGGCTGAACGCTTCGCGCCGTCACTCCCCCGTCACAGCTGCCACACCGCGGGCAGGCCGGCCTGCGCGCCGTCGGCGGAGTAGTCGTGCACCACGTCGAGCAGCTCGCCCATCCGGGCCTGCCAGGCGATGTTGACCGGAAGGTGCTCCAACTCGGCGAGCAGGCGCCCGTAGTCCTCGCACTCCAGCAGGTGGAACAGCTCGGTGCCGCTGCGCCAGATGGTCCATTCGTGCACGCCCGCCGCCCGGATGGCGGCGGTCAGCTCGGCGGGGACCTCGCGGTGCGCGGCCTCGTACTCGTCGATGCGGTCCGGGCGGACGCTGGTGTGCAGGGCGATCCTCATTGCTGCTCCGGTTCGATGATGATGACGTGCAGGACGCGCGGCCCGTGTACACCCTCGACCCGGTCGAGTTCGATGTCGCTGGTGGCGGACGGGCCGGAGACGAAGGTGAGCGGGCGGGTGGGGTCGAGGCGGGCCAGCGCGTCGGGGACGTCGTCGGCGATCTGCTCGGCGCGGATGATGCACAGGTGGTAGTCGGGGACCAGGCTGAGCGCCCGTCGGCCCTGGCCGGGACCGGCGTCCAGCACGATGGTGCCGGTGACCGCGATGCCGACGGCGGCCAGGGTCACGGCGCCGTCCAGCCGGTCCAGTTCCGGGACGGTGAGCGGCTCGCGGTGCCACTGCCACTCGGAGCCGGGCGGCAGCAGCTCGGTCGGGAATCCGTCCGGCAGCGCCAACCGCCGCACTGACCGCTCGGCGAGGGCCGCCGCGATGGCGGCGGGCAGGCCGGCCGGATCGGTCCGGGTCACGGTGGCGCGGTAGTCGGCGACCCGCTCGGCGAACAGCTCCACCGCGTGCCGGCCGGGGACCAGGTGGCTGCGGCGATAGGCGCGCGGGATCGGCGCCGGCTCGGCCGGGGTGTCGGCGATGGCGGCCCGGACCCGGCCCAGGATGGCCTCACGGCTGCTCAACTGCTGCCTCCTTCGCGGTTCTTGCGCCACCAGGTGCGGAAGGACTCGGCGGGTGGGGCGGGGGTGTCGCGCGTGTCGGTCCAGCCGTGCAGCGGTCCGGGCAGCCGGCCGATCTTTCCGTCGCGGGCCAGCGCCCTGCCGCCGAGCGCGGCGGCCTTCTGGGCGGCGCCGAGCAGCCGTGGCGAGTCGAGCACCTTGCCGGCCGCCTTCATCGCCAGCCCCTCCACCGTGTGGCCGTCCTTCGCCTCGACGACCTTGGCCCGCAGGTGGGCCAGCACCTCCGGGATGTTGATCTTCACCGGGCAGGCGTCGTAGCAGGCCCCGCACAGGGTGGAGGCGAACGGCAGCGAGGCCGCCTGCTCCACCCCGACCAACTGCGGGGTGAGCACAGCACCGATCGGCCCGGGGTAGACCGAGCCGTACGCGTGCCCGCCGGTGCGCTCGAAGACCGGGCAGACGTTCAGGCAGGCCGAGCAGCGGATGCAGCCGAGCGTCTGGCGGCCGACCGGGTCGGCGAGGGTGTCGGTGCGCCCGTTGTCGAGCAGCACCAGGTGGAAGGCTGACGGTCCGTCGCCTTCGGTCACCCCGGTCCAGGCCGAGGTGTAGGGGTTCATCCGCTCCCCCGTGGAGGAGCGCGGCAGCAGTTGGAGGAAGACCTCCAGGTCGGACCAGGTGGGCAGGACCTTCTCGATGCCCATCACGGTGATCAGCGTCTCGGGCAGGGTCAGGCACATCCGGCCGTTGCCCTCGGACTCCACCACGAGCACGGTGCCGGTGTCGGCGCAGGCGAAGTTGGCGCCGGAGACGGCCACCTTGGCGGTGAGGAACTTCTGCCGCAGGTGCCGGCGGGCCGCCTCGGCGAGCTCGCGCGGTTCGTCGGTGAGGTCCTCGGGAGCCGGCTGTCCCCAGTGGCCCATCTCGGCGCGGAACAGATCGCGGATCTCGGTGCGGTTCTTGTGGATCGCCGGAACCAGGATGTGCGAGGGGCGGTCGTCGCCGAGCTGGACGATGAGCTCGGCCAGGTCGGTCTCGTAGGCGGTGATGCCGTGCTCGGCCAGGTGCTCGTTGAGCCCGATCTCCTGGGTCGCCATCGACTTGACCTTGACGACCTCCGACTCGCCGGTGGCCTGCACGAGTTCGGTGACGATCCGGTTCGCCTCTGCGGCGTCGGCGGCCCAGTGCACGGTGCCGCCGGCGGCGGTTACCGCCTCCTCCAGCTGGACCAGGTAGCGGTCGAGATGGCGGGCCGTGTGCTGCTTGATCGCGGCAGCCGACTCGCGCAGCTGCTCCCAGTCGTCCAACTCGGCGGCGACGGTGAGGCGCTTGTCGCGGATCGTCGAGGTGGCGCGCTTGAGGTTGGCGCGCAACTGGGTGTCGGCGAGGGCGGTGCGGGCGGCTTCGGGAAAGGCGGGCGTGTCGAGCCAGACCACACCACGGTCGTTGGTCACTGGGCCCCTCCTTCGGTCGCGGCGAGGATCTCGGCCAGGTGCATGGTCCGCACCGCGCTGCCCTGCCGGGACAGTCCCCCGCCGATGTGCATCAGGCAGGAGTTGTCGGCGGCGCACAGCACCTCGGCGCCGGTGGCCAGCACCCCGGCCGTCTTGTCGGCGAGCATCGCACTCGACGTGTCGGCGTTCTTGACCGCGAAGGTGCCGCCGAAGCCGCAGCAGGAGTCGGCCGCGGGCACCTCCACCAGTTCGAGGTCCTTGACCGCGCGCAGCAGCTGGTAGGGGCGCTCGCCGAGGCGAAGGCCGCGCAGCGAGTGGCAGGTGGGGTGGTAGGCCACCGTGTGCGGGAACCGGGCGCCGACGTCGGTCACCCCCAGCACGTCGGTCAGGAACTCGGTGAACTCGTGCACTCTGGGCACGAGTTCACCGACCTGGCGCTGAAGTGCGGCGGGTGCGTACTCGGCGGCGAGCACCGGGTGGTTCTCCTTGACCATGCCGGCGCAGGAGGCGGACGGGGTGACGATCGCGTCGTAGTCGGCGAAGGTCCGCGCGAACCGGGCCACCAACGGGACGGCGTCGGGGCGGTAGCCGGTGTTGAAGTGCATCTGCCCGCAGCAGGTCTGCTCCTGCGGGAAGTCCACCGTGTGGCCGAGGCGTTCCAGTACCTCGACCACCGCGCGGCCGGTGCCGGGAAACATCGTGTCGTTGAAGCAGGTGATGAACAGCGCGATCCGCATCAGTGCACCCCGTCCGGAGTCGGAACCTCGGGCGGCAGCAGCCCGCGGTCCTTCAGTTCGGCCCACAGCGCGGCCGGTACCGGCAGGCGGAGCATCGCGGCGGCGTCCTCGACCTCGGCGGCGCTGCGGGCGCCGACCAGCACGCTCGCCACGGCCGGGTGGCCGAACGGGAAGCTCAGGGCGGCGGCGCGCAGCGGGACCCCGTGCTGTCCGCAGACGGCGTTGAACTGCAGGGCGCGGTAGACCAGCTCCGGCGGTGCGGCGGCGTAGTCGAAGGTGGCGCCGGGCTTCGGGTCGGCGAGCAGGCCGGAGTTGAAGACGCCGCCGATGACCACGCTGACGCCCCGTTCGGCGGCGAGCGGGAGCAGTTCGGTGAGGCCGCGCTGATCGAGCAGGCTGTAGCGGCCGGCCAGCAGGACCACGTCCAGGTCGGTCTCG
Source organism: Kitasatospora azatica KCTC 9699 (assembly GCF_000744785.1). NCBI lineage: Bacteria > Bacillati > Actinomycetota > Actinomycetes > Kitasatosporales > Streptomycetaceae > Kitasatospora > Kitasatospora azatica. The sequence goes on from NZ_JQMO01000002.1 coordinate 602,585, forward strand.
CGGACGAAGCGCGCGGGCAGCTCGGCCTGGTTCATGCCGACCCCGATCGCGCCGAGGATCCCCTCGTCCCGCATCCGGGCCAACTCCGGGTAGGCCTCACCGAGCGCTTGCTCGGCGTGGTCGTCCGGGTCGTGCAGGAAGGCGATGTCGATCCGGTCCAGGTCGAGCCGGTTCAGGCTCTCCTCGATCGAGCGGCGCACGCCGTCGGCGCTGAAGTCCCAGCGCCGACGGTGGGTGGCGGGAACCGCGAAGCCGTTCGCCAGGTCGTCCCCGCTGCCGGTCGGGTCCGGTTCCAGGATGCGCCCGACCTTGGTGGAGATGACGTACTCGTCCCGGGGGAACGAGTGCAGGGCGTCGCCCAGGCGGCGTTCGGACAGGCCGAGCCCGTAGTGCGGGGCGGTGTCGAAGTAGCGGACGCCGGACGCCCAGGCGGTGGCCACGGCTTCCTCGGCCTGCGCGTCGGTGACCGGGGTGAAGAGGTTGCCGATGGCGGCCGCGCCAAGAGCCAGTCGGCTCACGTCGACCGCGCTGCGGCCGAGCCTGGTCACGGCTTGGACTCCGGTCGCAGCCGCAGTCCCGCCATCCCGCCGTCCACCGCCAGCGCCGTCCCCGTGGTGCTGCCCGCGGCCGGCGAGGCGAGGTAGGCGATGGCGGCCGCCACCTCCTCGGCCGTCACCAACCGTCCCGTGGGCTGGCGGCCGTTCAGCGCGGCGCGCTCGGCCCCCGGATCGGCGGCCGCGCCCAGCAGCCGGCCGACCCACGGGGTGTCCACCGTCCCGGGGTTCACACAGTTCACCCGGATGCCCTCCCGCACGTGATCGGCTGCCATCGCCAGCGTGAGCGAGAGTACCGCCCCCTTGCTCGCCGAGTAGAGGGCGCGCTGGGGCAGGCCCGCGGTGGACGCGATCGAGCAGGTGTTGACGACCGCCGCCTGCCCGGACTGCCGCAGGTACGGCAGGGCGGCGCGGGTGGTGCGCACGATCCCGAGCACGTTGACGTCCAGGACCTTGTGCCACTGCTCGTCGGGGTTGTCCTCGATGGTGCCCAGGGCGCCGATGCCGGCGTTGTTGACCAGGATGTCGATTCCGCCGAGCGCCTCGGCCGCCCCCTCGACGGCTGCGCGCACGGACCGGTCGTCGGACACGTCAGCGACGTACCCGCGCAGTGGGGCGGGCGCGCCGCTCGGGTCCAGGTCGAGCACGGCGACCTGCGCGCCGCGCGCGCCGAGCAGCTGGGCGGTGGCGAGCCCGATGCCCGAGGCGCCGCCGGTGACGAGCGCCTTGAGCCCGTCGAGGTCGCCGCTGGTCATGCGGTCAGCTCCGTTTCGGCGACGTCGGCCCCGGCCAGGTCGGCGGCCCAGAACGCGCCGGTGGGGTAGGTGAAGGTGTCGATGGCGTCCTGGTGCATCTGCGCGGAGAAGCCCGGCAGGGTGGGCGCCCGGTAGTGGCCGGCCTCGATCACCACGGGGTCCAGGAAGTGCTGGTGCAGGTGGTCGACGAACTCGATCACCCGGTCCTCGGTGGTGCCGGAGAGCGCGACGTAGTCGAACATCGACAGGTGCTGGACCAGCTCGCACAGGCCCACGCCGCCCGCGTGCGGGCAGACCGGCATGCCGAACTTGGCGGCCAGCAGCAGGATCGCCAGGTTCTCGTTGACACCGCCCACCCGGGCGGAGTCCAGCTGCAGCACGTCGATCGCCTCGGCCTGGAGCAGCTGCTTGAAGACGACCCGGTTCTGCACGTGCTCACCGGTGGCCACCTTGATCGGGTGGACGCCACGGCGGACGCTGGCATGGCCCAGGATGTCGTCGGGGCTGGTGGGCTCCTCGATCCAGTACGGGTCGAACTCAGCGAGCGCGTTGGTCCACTCGATGGCCTCGCCGACGTTCCAGCGCTGGTTGGAGTCGATCGCCATCCGGATGTTCGGACCGACCGCCTCACGGGCGGCGCGGCAGCGACGGATGTCGTCCTCCAGGTCGGCGCCGACCTTCAGCTTGATCTGGGTGAACCCGTCCGCCACCGCCTCCTTGGCCAGGCGGGTCAGCTTCTCGTCGGAGTAGCCCAGCCAGCCGGGCGAGGTGGTGTAGGCGGGGTAGCCACGGGTCAGCAGCTGGTCGGCGCGATCTGCGGCGCCCTCCTTGCCGCGGCGCAGCAGCTCCAGCGCCTCCTCGGGGGTGAGCGCGTCGGCGATGTAACGGAAGTCCACCTGGGAGACCAGCCACTCGGGCTCGGCGTCGGCCAGGAGCTGCCAGAGCGGCTTGCCCTCGCGCTTGGCGGCCAGGTCCCAGACGGCGTTGACCACGGCGCCGATCGCCATGTGCATCACGCCCTTCTCCGGGCCGAGCCAGCGCAGCTGGCTGTCCCCGATCAGGTCGCGGTACAGCGTCCCCGGGTCGGCGCACAGCTCGGCGACCGACCGGCCCACCACGTGGCCGCGCAGCGACTCGATCGCGGCGACCTGCACGTCGTTGCCGCGGCCGATGGTGAAGGTGAAGCCGTGACCCTCGTGGCCGCCGTCGGAGGTGCGCAGCACCAGGTAGGCGGCGGAGTAGTCCGGGTCGGGGTTCATCGCGTCGGACCCGTCCAGCTCCCGCGAGGTGGGGAAGCGGATGTCGTAGGTGTCGACGGCGGTGATCCGCACGGTGGAATCAGCAGACAACGGGGTGCCTTTCACGCGTTGACGAAGGTCTGGCGCTGGGTGCCGAGGCCGTCGATGGACAGCTCGACGGTGTCGCCCGCGCGCAGGTACGGGGTGCCGGGCAGGCCGAGGGCCACGCCGGCCGGGGTGCCGGTGTTGATCACGTCGCCGGGGTTGAGCACCATGTGCTGGCTCAGGTACCAGACCACGTGGGCCACGTCGAAGATCATGTGCTTGGTGTGGCCGGCCTGCTTGACCTCACCGTTGACCGAAAGGCCCAGTGCGAGCCCCTGCGGGTCCGCGACCTCGTCGGCCGGGACCAGCCACGGACCGAGCGGGTTGAAGGTCTCACAGGACTTGCCGATGTCCCACTGGGTGGAGTACTCGAGCTGGTACTCGCGCTCGGAGACGTCGTTGCTGATCGCGTAGCCCGCGATCACCCCGGCGGCGTCCTGCGGCGACTCCAGGTAGCGGGCCTGACGGCCGATCACCACCGCGAGCTCGACCTCCCAGTCGGTCTTGACCGAGCCGCGCGGGATCAGCACCTGGTCGTACGGCCCGACCACGGTCGCCGGGTCCTTCATGAACACCACCGGGCGCTCCGGGATCGCCGCCCCGGTCTCCTCGGCGTGGTCGCGGTAGTTGAGGCCGACGCAGACCACCTTGCCCGGCCGGGCCACCGGCGCGCCCACTCGCAGGCCGGCCGGGTCCAACTCCGGCAGCGTGCCCGCCGCGAGCGCCTCACGGACCCGCTCGATGCCGCCGGAGGCGAGGAACGCCCCGTCGATCTGACTGGTCAGACCCGACAGCGCGTACGTGCGCCCGTCATCGGTGAGGACCGCCGGCGTCTCCGCTCCGGGATCGCCGAGCTGAATCAACTTCATGTGCGAGTCTCCTTGTCGCTACGAAGGCCACCGGCCTCCATCGCCGGGAACCTCTCCCGGTACCTGTCCGCGCGCGGCGCGGCGCTCCGGACACACCGGCACAGGCCTGGGAGATACATCCGATCTATCGGCACGCCCCGACCATACGAGCAGTACCCCTGCCACCGCAAGAAGTCATCCGATGTCTCTTTCGAGGATTCCCACCAGCCCTGCAGCCCCGCGCCACCAGCTGTTGGCAGCAGGTTCCGAACCACACCTCGGAAACGTGAACGTCACGGTTGGAATTCATCAGAGGTCTCCTCTTGTCAGCCATGTTGCGGGCTCGTAAGGTCCTGCCTACCGCAATCCATCCGATGACTGCGGGAAGTGCTCTGTCGCTCGTCGTCGAGCACCGCGGCGTCACCGTTGCCCGCCCTGAAGGTGTGGGCAGGGCCGGCAACGGTGATCCCGGTTCCCGCACTCACCGGCCCCCACGGCCGCATCAGACCACTCCCTGTCTCACCGGCCCCAGGCCCTCCAAGGAGACCTAGCCCCATGAAGCGTCGCTCCTCCAGAATCGCGGCCTCCGCCGCCGCCCTCGTCGTGCTGGCGGGCTTCGCCACGGCCTGCAACCGCGGCAGCGACTCGACCACTGCTGCCTCCGGTGGTGGAAAGCCCAAGCTCGGCATCGACCTGCCCCGCGCCGACTCGGACTTCTGGAACTCCTACGCGCAGTACATCAAGTCGGACGTCTCGTCCCAGGGCCTGAACACGCTGCCGACCAGCAACTCGCAGAACGACGTGACCAAGCTGGTCGCCAACGTCCAGGTCTTCGAGAACACCGGCGCCAAGGCCGTGGTGATGGCCCCTCAGGACACCGGCGCGATCGCCTCCACCCTGGACGCGCTGGCCGGTAAGAAGATCCCGGTGGTCAGCGTCGACACCCGCCCGGACCAGGGCCAGGTGTACATGGTGGTGCGCGCGGACAACAAGGCGTACGGCACCAAGGCCTGCGAGTTCCTGGGCAAGCAGCTCGGGGGCAAGGGGAAGGTGGCGGAGTTCCAGGGTTCGCTGGACTCCATCAACGGGCGCGACCGCTCGGAGGCCTTCGCCTCCTGCATGAAGAGCGAGTTCCCCGGCATCCAGGTGTTCGAGCTGCCCACCGAGTGGAAGGGCGACGTGGCCTCCGCCAAGCTGCAGTCCACCCTCGCGGCCAACCCCGACCTGGGTGGCATCTACATGCAGGCCGGCGGCGCCTTCCTGCAGCCCACCCTGGCCCTGCTGCAGCAGAAGGGCCTGCTCAAGCCCGTCGGCCAGCCCGGCCACATCGCCATCGTCTCCAACGACGGCATCCCCGCCGAGTTCGACGCGATCCGCAAGGGCGACATCGACGCCACCGTCTCGCAGCCCGCCGACCTGTACGCCAAGTACGCGCTCTTCTACGCGGAGGCCGCCGCCGAGGGCAAGACCTTCCAGCCCGGCGCCACCGACCACCAGTCCACCATCATCTCGCTGCCCAACGGACTGGAGGACCAGCTGCCCGCCCCCCTGGTGACCAAGGACAACGTGGACGACAAGACCCTCTGGGGCAACAACGTCGGCCACTGACGCCCACTGATCTCCCGCGAGCGGCGCGCCCTGTAACCAGTGCCCTGAACCGGGCGCGCCGCTCGCGGGTACCTCCGCGGCCCCCCTTATCTTGAGGAAAGGACCCCACCCGCCATGGCGGACCCCAGCCCCAGCCGGGCCCCCGTCGTCGAGGCCGACGGGATCAGCAAGCGCTTCGGCGCCACCGTCGCCCTCGCCGACGCCCGCATCACCGTCTCGCCCGGCGAATCGCACGCCCTGGTGGGGCGCAACGGCGCGGGAAAGTCCACCCTCGTCTCGATCCTGACGGGCCTCCAGCAGGCCGACACCGGCACGCTGCGTTTCAACGGCGAACCGGCCCCCGCGCCCGGCGACACCGACGCCTGGCGCTCCCGAGTGGCCTGCGTCTACCAGCGCTCCACGATCATTCCCGCGCTCACCGTCGCGGAGAACCTCTTCATCGACCGGCAGAGTGACCGGGCGCTTCGCCCGATCAGCTGGAAGCAGCTGCGGCTACGTGCCGCCGCCCTGCTCGGCGAGTACGGCGTGGATGTCGACCCCAACGCCCGCGCCGAGCAACTCACGGTCGAGCAGCGCCAGTTCGTGGAAATCGCCCGCGCCCTGTCGTTCGGCGCCCGGTTCATCATCCTGGACGAGCCCACCGCCAAGCTGGACGCCCGCGGCATCGAGCGACTCTTCGCCAAGCTGCGCGAACTCCAGGCGCAGGGCGTGGCCTTCCTGTTCATCTCGCACCACCTCCAGGAGGTCTACGAGCTCTGCGGCACGGTCACCGTCTACCGCGACGCCCGGCACATCATCACCGCGCCCGTGGCGCAGCTCGGCCAGCAGGCGCTGGTGGAGGCGATGACGGGTGAGCGTGCCGGGGGCACCGAGCCCACCTGGTCGGTCGGCGACCGGAGCGGACCGGCGGGCGCGCCCCTGCTGGAGGTGGCCGGACTCGGCCTGCCCGGCGCCTACCAGGAGTGCTCCTTGACGGCGCGGGCCGGCGAGGTGGTCGGCCTGGCCGGCTCCGCGGCCAGCGGCAACGTCCAACTCGGCGAGACCTTGGCCGGGTTGCACCGTCCGCAGATCGGCACCGTCACCGTCGCGGGCCGCGCCGTACGCACCGGCAAGGTCCCGGCCGCGCTCGCCGCAGGCATCGGCTTCGTCCCCGAGGACCGGCACATCCAGGGCCTGGTCCCGCAGCGCAGCGTGGCCGAGAACGCCACCCTGACCGTGACCGACCAGCTCGGCCCGTTCGGCACCGTGCTGCCCTCGCGCACCCGATCGTTCGCCGAGCGGATGATCGCCGATCTGGACATCAAGACTCCGGGCCCGGCCGCCCCGGTCTCCGCGCTCTCCGGCGGCAACCAGCAGAAGGTGGTGATCGCCCGCGCCCTCGCCACCGAGCCGCACGTGCTGGTCGCCATCCGGCCCACCAACGGCGTGGACGTCAAGTCCAAGGAAGCCCTGCTCGGCACCATCCGCCAGGTCGCCGACAGCGGCAAGACCGCCCTGATCGTCTCCGACGAACTCGACGACCTGCGGGCCTGCGACCGCGTGCTGGCGATGTTCCACGGCCGGATCGTCGCCGAGTTCCCGTCCGGCTGGCGCGACGAGCAGCTGGTCGCCGCCGTGGAAGGCATGGCCGAACCCACCAAGACCGAAGGACCGTCATGACACCCACTGACCTCGGCCAGCGCCCGGCCACGCTCGCCCCGGCCGCCGACGGCCGCCGCTTCGACCTGGCCCGCTACCGCGATCTCTCACTGGTCCCGGTCCTGCTGGTCCTCGGTATCATCGGCTTCGCCGTCTCACCGGCCTTCCTCACCACCGACAACCTGCTCGGCGTCGGCCAGCAGGCCACCGAGCTGAGCCTGCTGGTGCTGGCCGAGGCACTGATCCTGATCGCCGGGCGGATGGACCTCTCGCTGGAGTCCACCATCGGCGTCGCCCCGGTGCTCGCGATGTGGCTGGTGCTGCCCGACCACGGCGGACGGTTCAACGGCATCGGGCTCTTCCCCAGTTGGACCGCCATCCCGCTCTGCCTCGCCGTCGGCGCGCTGATCGGCGCGGTCAACGGATTCCTGATCCTCAAGCTCCGCCTGAACGGCTTCATCGTCACCCTCGGCGCCCTGACCCTGCTGCGCGGCCTCCAGGTCGCCATCTCCCAGGGGCAGTCGATCGTCACCGTGCCCACCTCCTTCCGCTACCTCGGCAGCGCCGCCTGGCTCGGCGCGCCGGCCGCGATCTGGATCTGCGCGCTGCTCTTCGTCGCCGGCGGCTGCGCACTGGCCTGGCTGCGCCACGGCCGGGCGCTGTACGCGATCGGCGGCAACGCCGAGGCCGCCCGCGCGGCGGGGATCCGGGTGGACCGGATCGTCTGGATCGTGCTGATCCTCGGCGGAGTGCTCGCCGCCTTCGCCGGCGTGCTCTACACCGGCCACTACGGATCCGTCTCGGCCGACCAGGGCAGTGGCTGGATCTTCCAGGTCTTCGCCGCCACCGTCATCGGCGGGGTCAGCCTCAACGGCGGTCGCGGCACCCTCTTCGGCGCCCTCACCGGTGTGCTGACCCTGCAGCTGGTGGTCAACGTGATGACGCTGGCGGGCGTCCCGCCGCTGTGGAACCAGTTCCTCAACGGCGCGATCATCATCCTCGCCCTGATCATCTCCCGCTTCGCCTCCGGCGAGAAGCAGGAGTAGCCGCGGGCCTCGGCCCGCACTCCAAGCCGCCGGAGCGGCGCGAAGCAGCGGGTCGGGCTGCTCGGCCGCTCCGGCATCAGCCGTTCATCAGCGACCAGGACCAGGGAGGGAGCAGCGACATGGCGGTCACCGACCAGGCCATCGAGAAGATCAAGGAGATGATCGTCCGCGGTGCGCTGCAGCCGGGCTCCCGGCTGCCCGCCGAGGCCGAACTCGCCGACCAGTTGGGCCTGTCCCGCAGCTCGCTGCGCGAGGCCGTGCGCGCACTGACCGCGATGCGCATCCTGGTCACCAAGCAGGGCGACGGCACCTACGTCTCCGGTCTCGAACCCCACCTGCTCCTGGAGGCCATGACCTTCGCGGCCGACGTCTCCCACGGCCACTCGGCTCGCCAGCTCCTCCAGGTACGACGCATGCTGGAGCCGCAGGCGGTCGCCCTGGCGGCCGGCCGGCTCACCGACGACCAGCTCGCAGGCCTGCGTTCCGTCCTCGACCGGTGCACGGGCGCCATCAGCATCGAGCAGTTCATCGAGCTCGACATCGAGTTCCACCGCATCATCGCCGACTCCGTCGGCAACCCGGTCCTCTCCACCCTGCTCGGGATCCTCTCCACCCACACCCAGCGCCTGCGCATCGTCCGCGGCACGATCCCCCAGCCTTCGGCCGAAGGCGCCCCGATGGCGACCACCCGCGAGCAGGCGCACCGCGAACACGAGGCCATCTGGCGCGCCCTGCTCGCGCGCGATGCCCAACTGGCCGCCTGCGCCGCGGCAGTGCACGTGGCCGCGGTGGAGGACTGGCTCGCCGACGGCACCCCGATCGGCTCCGCCGCTCCCGACACCACCCCAGGACGGTCCACCCCTTGAAGAGACCCATCGCACCCGCCGCCGCGGTCAGCGGAACCATCCTGCTGCTGTCCGGCACCCTCACCAGCTGCAGTGCCACGAGCACCCCCACCTCCGAGTCCAACGCCCCCACGGCCGCCATCGGGATCGACATCCCGCGCGCCGACTCGGACTTCTGGAAGGCCTACGACCGCTACATCAGAGCAGACATCACCACACAGCACCTGAACGTGCTGCCGCTCACCCAGTCCGACGCTGACACCGCGAAGTTCACCGCCAACGTCAAGGCGCTCGCGAAGCAGCGCCCCAAGTCGATCGTGATGGCCCCGCAGGACACCAGGGCCGCCAACGAGCTGCTGGACGACCTCCTCGCCAAGCACATCAGCACGGTCAGCGTGGACACCGTGCCGGAGCTCGGCAGCACCTACATGGTGGTCCGCACCGACAACCGGTCCTACGGCACCAAGGCCTGCGAGTTCCTCGGCAAGCAGCTGCACGGCAAGGGCAAGGTCGCCGAACTCCAGGGCGCACTGGAGTCCATCAACGGCTACGAGCGCTCCCAGGGCTTCGCCCACTGCATGCACACCGAGTTCCCCGGCATCCAGATCATCGAACTGGCCACCGAATGGAAGGGCGACGTGGCCTACACGAAGCTCGGTTCCACGCTGGCCGCCAACCCCGACGTGGGCGGCATCTACATGCAGGCCGGCGGCGTCTTCCTGCAGCCCACGCTCAAACTGCTGCAGGAGAAGGGTCTGCTGAAGCCGGCCGGACAGAGCGGCCACATCAGCATCGTCTCCAACGACGGGATCTCGCAGGAGTACGACGCGATCCGCAAGGGCGAGATCGACGCCACCGTGAGCCAGCCCGCCGACCTCTACGCCAAGTACGCCCTCTACTACGCCCAGGCCGCCGTCGAGGGCAAGACCTTCCAGGCCGGCCCCACCGACCACAACTCCACCATCGTCCTGCTGCCCAACGGACTAGAGGACCAGCTCCCCGCTCCCCTGGTCACCAAGGACAACGTGGACGACCCCACCCTCTGGGCCAACCAGACTGCCAACTGACGCTCAGTCGCGCCTAGAGGCCCGCGGCGACGGAGCACTCCGGCCCGGGCCTCACAGCGCCTTCCGCAGCCACTCCACCACCCCGCTGACGTGCGCCGTGGCCCGGGCTCTGGCGGTCTCCACCTCGTGCGCGGCCAGCGCCTCGAGCAGCCCGCGGTGCTCGGCCATGGTGCGTTCGATCGCCGCGTCCTGCGTCACGCCACGCCAGACCCGGGCTCGGGCCGTCCGGTTCGCCAGCGAGTCCAGCAGCGAGGCCAGCACGGTGTTGCCACCGGCCCGCGCGATCAGCCGGTGGAACTCCAGGTCGTTCGCCACCAGCTCCTCGACGGTCGGGTCCGGCCCGAGACCGTCGAGCAGTCGGGCCATCTCGGCCAGCTGCTCCTCGCTCACCCACTGGGCGGCCAGGCCCGTCGCGGCGGACTCCAGAACGGCGCGCACCTGGAAGAGCTCCACCACCGAATCGTCCTGGTGCAGCTCCAGGATGAAGGTGAGCGCCTCCAGCAGCAGCGGCGGCTCCAGGCTGCTCACGTAGGTGCCGTCGCCCTGCCGCACGTCCAGCACGTTCAGCAGCGACAGCGCCTTCACCGCCTCCCGCAGCGAGTTGCGCGAGAGCCCCAGCTGCGCCGCCAGATCGGGCTCCTTGGGCAGCCGGTCGCCGGGCTTGAGACGGCCGGAGAGGATCATCGCTTTGATCTTCTCGATGGCCTCGTCGGTCACGGCCACGTCAGTGCCTCCCAGCGCTCCAATGTCTGAGCGGCAATTATGCTCTCCGGTGCCGCCCGACCGTCCGCGGGGTCATCCGGTCTTGGTGAGGGCGGCTTTGACCTTGTTCCTGGTGACTCCGAGCTTGCGCAGGACCTGGGCCACGTGCTGCTCGACGGTGCGCGGCGACAGTACGAGGGCCTGGGCGATCTCGCGGTTGGTGGTGCCGCGGGCGAGCAGTTCGGCCACCTGGCGCTCGCGGGGAGAGAGCGTGCTGCCGTAGCTGGGGCGGCCGCGCGAGGTGGGCCGGGCCAGTCCGAGTTCGCGCAGGGTCCGCCGGCAGCGGCCGGCGTCGGCTGTGGCGCCGAGCCGTTCGAAGACGTCGGCCGCCTCGTTCATGGCAGTGCCGGCGGCGTCCGGGGTCTCGGCTGCCAGGGCCCGCCCCTTGCGCTCGACGGAGCGGGCGGTCTCGTACGGGCGGCCGATCCGGTGCCACGCCCGGGCGGCGAGTCCGAACTGCTCGGCCCGTGCCGCAGAGTCCTGATGGTCCGTCAGTAAGCCGCGTGCGAAGTGGAGTTCCGCTGCGGCGCCGGGAGCATCGCGTCCGGTCAGGGCGGCTTGCGCCTCGTCGAAGAGCCGCACCGCGTACCGCTCCTCACCGCAGGCGAGGGCCGCCTCGACCGCCGCCGGGACGAGTCCGGTCGCGCGCGGCCACGCGTTCGCCCGGCGGAGCGTGTCCACGGCGGTCGAGCAGGTGGTCCAGGCGGCCTCGGGCGTGTCCTGGGCCAGCTGGAGCAGGGCGGTGGCCGCCGCTGCCCGGCAGGCCGTGGTGGCCTGGTTCCCGTGCAGACCGATCGCCGTTGCGATCTCCAGCCAGCCGAGGGCCGGCCCGTACTCGCCGCGGGCCGCGGCCAGCCGCGCACCGGCATGGGCCTGCTCCTCCTGCACCATGACGACGTCGGGGAACTCTTGTGCCAGCTGCGCGAAACGCTCCTCGAGGCCGTGCCAGTCGCCGGTCAGCAGGTCCAGCCGGAGCAGGGCGGCACGGCTGTAGCACTCGTGG